>CAIRCM010000139.1 GCA_903877125.1 uncultured Acetobacteraceae bacterium
CACGCTCCAGCTTATTGTTTGATCGCATGATTCACGCCTCCGCGTGATTCCACGCACGGCGATCATGCTCTAGGCATGCTTCCGTTTCGGCCGTGCCTCGGGACGCAGGCCGAGCCCACTCTCCTTCGCGAGGTTTGATCGCAGTTTGGCATAGTTTGTCGCGACCATCGGATAGTCGTCCGGCAAGTTCCATTTCGTTCGATATTCTTCGGGTGTTAGTCCATGCACGGTAAGCAGATGGCGTTTTAACATTTTCATGGTCAGACCATCTTCCAGGCAGACCAGATAATCGTCGGTCTCGTGATTCGACGTCACATGGGCAGAAACGTGCGTGTGGCCATGATGAGGTCCCGATGCCGGGCGGGGAGGCGTGGGATCGATCGCTGCTAGAGTTTGGTAAACGTCCCTTATCAACCCGACCAGTTCGTCCGCAGTGGTATCGTTATGACTAACATGGGCACTGACAATTTGGGCCGCCAACACAAGAATTTGATCGGGCGGATGATTTCCTGACACAATACTCTCCAAAAGATGGGATAGTGGGATTTTTTTTAATAATGCCACTATCTCCCCCCGAGTCAATAATAATTCATCCTACCCTGTCAAAAACGTGTTGCCTTCTCTCGAATGACCTCATACTACCAGTGGTGGCAAGTCTATCCATCGCCCCTCTTGATCGCTTTTGTATGCAGCTTCCGCCAGTTGGACTGCTTTCGCGCCTTCCAGCAGCGTAGGGACAAAGGGCGCGTCCTCGGCGACATGGCGCAGAAAGTCCTCCCAACAGGCACGAAAGCTTGGCCGATACACAAGATTGTCAGGAACATCCTGCCATTGCGTGTAGAAATTCATCGGCTGCCGGACGTCGGCGTTCCAAGGCGGTTTCGGCGTATTTACAAGTGCTTGGGTGCGACAATCATGCAACCCGGCGACGGCCGAACCCTTCGTTCCGTCAATTTGGATTTGCAACATATCATCTCGCCGCAACCGCGTGGCCCAGGAGCTTGTAACGGTTGCAATGATACCGTCTCCCAACTCCATAAGGGCGAAGGCGCCGTCGTCAGCATCGACATCGTAGACTTGGCCGCGTTCGTCTACCCGTTGGGGTGTGTGGATCGCGGCGCGGCACACAACCCGGGTGACCGGCGCGACGACACGGTCGAGGATGTAGCGAAAATGCGCATACATATCCAACACCATGCCGCCTCCCTCGGTCTTACGATAGTTCCAGCTCGACCTTTGCGACGGCTGGTAGAATCCGTCGAATACCCACCAACCGAAATCGACTTTGACCGACAGGATACGGCCAAAGAAGCCGGCATCGCGCAGCATCCGCAACTTCATCAGGCCGGGCAGATGTACCTTGTCCTGAATAACGCCGTGCTTGACCCCCGCGGCGTTGGCAAGCCGAGCGAGTTCCATCGCCTCGGCCAGGGACGGGGCGATCGGCTTTTCAAGATATACGTGCTTGCCTGCCGCGATGGCCTTGCGGGCATTCGGCGCTCGGTAACCGGTGATCGCGCAATCGAAGAAGATGTCGTTGGCGGGATCGGCCATGGCCGCGTCGAGGTCCGCATTCCAGCGCAAACCGCCGCTTGCTTTGGCCAACGCCGCCAGTTTCACCGGATCGCGACCGGCCAGTTGCACGTCGGGCATCAGACGGTCGCCATTGCCCAGCGGTAATCCGCCTTCCTTCGCGATATCCAGCAGGTTGCGCAAGTGCTGCGTACTGCCCATCCGCCCCGTGGCGCCGTGCAGAATGATACCGAGACGCCGCTCCGCCATAGTGAATACTCCGGTCTGATGATCTGCCCCCACCATCGGGTTTCTCGCGCAAATCGTCAAAAACGGCGCCGCGTTATCACTTTATTTACCTTTTGCCGTCACCATCCACGGCATGAACAAGATCGCTCCGCAGGCCGGCATCGTCCGGGTAAACACATTCGCATTCTCCGGCATCGACGCCATTCCGGTCGAGGTGCAGGTGCAGATCACACCTGGCACGCCGGCCCTGATGCTCGTCGGCCTCCCCGACAAGGCGGTGTTCGAGGCCAAGGAACGGGTCAGGGCGGCCTTTTCCGCGATCGGGCTGTCGCTGCCGGCGCGGCGCGTGTTGATCAATCTGCGTCCAGCGTATCTTTTGAAGGAAGGTTCGCATTTCGATCTCCCTTTGGCTCTGGCCATCCTCGCGGCGATGGACGTGCTGCCGCGGGAGGAGATCGAACATTACGCTGCCTTGGGCGAACTCTCCTTGGATGGCAGCCTGTGCCCGGTCGCCGGCATTCTACCGTCGGCGATTGCCGCGTCAGCCCGCGATCTGGGTCTGATCTGCCCGGCGGCCCAGGGCGGCGAGGCGGCGTGGGCCGGACGCATCGACGTTCTCGCGCCATTCGACCTGCTGTCCCTGATCAACCATTTCCGCGGCACCCAGGTGCTCAGCCCGCCGGAAACCGCGGGGATCGCCGAGGCACCCCGCGGCCCTGACCTGCGCGACGTCAAAGGCATGGAAAGTGCCAAGCGCGCGGTGGAGATCGCCGCGGCGGGCGGGCACAATCTGCTTCTGATCGGGCCGCCGGGGGCCGGCAAGTCGATGCTTGCCGCGAGAGTGCCGGGGCTGCTGCCTGACCTGACGCCGGCCGCCGCGCTCGAAGTGAGCATGATCCACAGCGTCGCCGGACTGCTGGATGGTGGCCGGCTGGTGATGCGCCCGCCGTTCCGCGAACCGCATCATTCCGCCTCCCAGGCCGCGCTGACCGGCGGCGGTGCCCGGGCGCGGCCCGGCGAGGTCTCGCTGGCGCATCGCGGTGTGCTCTTCCTTGACGAATTGCCGGAATTTCCCCGCCAGGCGCTGGAAGCGTTGCGTCAGCCCATGGAAACCGGCCGCACCACCGTTGCCCGTGCGTCCGCCCATGTCACCTATCCCGCGCGCTTCCAACTCGTGGCCGCGATGAACCCCTGCCGCTGCGGCTATCTCGGAGATGCGTCGCGCGAGTGTGGCCGTGCGCCCCGATGCGGCGCGGATTATCAGAACCGCATCAGCGGCCCGGTGTTGGACCGCATCGATCTGACGGTCGCGGTGCAGCCCGCCACGGCGGCTGAAATGGCTCGGGCGCCGGTCGGCGAGACCTCGGCTACCATCGCCGAGCGGGTCGAGGGTGCGCGGCGCATGCAGGTCGGGCGGTATGGGGTGGGCGGAGCGGCATGCAACGCCGAGGCGGACAGCAAGGACATCGTGCTCGCGCCAGATGCGCAGCAACTGCTGACGCAGGCGATGGAGCGTCTTGGCATCTCCCCCCGCGGCTACACGCGGATTCTGCGGGTCGCACGTACGATCGCCGATTTGGCCGGGGCAGAACGGATTGGGCGCCCGCATGTGGCGGAGGCGCTGGCGTTTCGGCATCGCGCTCCGGGGCAGGGGTAGACGACGCGATATTCGCGTGACGCGCCCCGCGGTTGCCGCTAGCGTTACCAAGCCGATTTATAAGGCGCTGGCCGGTATGACCGAGCCAAAACAGGGAGGATAAAAAATGCAACGACACAACGGTGTGACTCGCCGTACGATTCTGGCTGGTTCGGCGGGACTGCTCGCGGCCCCGGCCATCGTGGGACGGGCCTATGCAGCCACGCGCGGCGTCACCGACACACAGATCACCTTCGGCACGATGCAGGATCTGTCGGGCGTGACGGCGGTTCAGGGTGTCAACAATGCGAATTCGATGCGCATGGTCTACGATGCGGTCAACGCCAAGGGCGGCATCCATGGCCGCAAACTGAACTGGGTTCTGGAGGACATGCAATACATTGTCCCCAAAGCAGTCCAGGCGATGAACAAGCTGCTGAACAACGACGGGATCATGTTCGCCATCGGCAATGGCGGCACCCCGCACAACGACGCGGTGATGCCGGCGATGTTCGAGAAGGATGTACCGAACATCTTCCCGCTGACCTGCGCCCGGTCGATGTACGAACCGTTCAGCCGGCTCAAGTACGGCCAATTCTCATCCTACTACGATCAGATGCGCGCGGCGGTGAAGTATTTCGCCGAGAAGCACGGCAAGAAGCGGGTCGGCGTGATGTATCAGGACACCGATTTCGGCAAGGATAATCTGGCCGGTGCTTTGGAACAGATCAAGGTTATGGGCCTACAGCAAGGCGCCACCGCCGCGTTCCGTCCGACCGACACGGATTTCAACGCCCATGTCGCCCGTTTGCAGGACGACAAATGCGACCTTGTGATGATGGGGACGATCGTAAAGGATACCACTCTTATACTACAGACCGCTCGGAAGACGGGATTCGGCGCCACGTTCTGCGGCAATTTCGCGTCATACTCGACCGCGGTGGCCGAAGCGCCCGGCGAGCCGGCGGAGGGGTTCTACTCCATGGCCCCCGCGCTCTATCGCTATCCCGACGATACCGATCCGAAGATTCACGCCTTCTGCGAGGAGTACAAGAAGCGCTGGGGCATCGACGTGAACTACCTTGGGGAGGCCGGCTATGCCGCCGCGACCTTTGTCGTTGATCTACTGGAACGGATCGGCAAGAATCTGACACTGGATACGCTGATCGCCGGGCTTGAAAGCACCAAGGATTGGCACGACATTTTCGGCGGTCCGGCCCTGACGATGAGCCCGACCAACCACCATGCGTCCAGCCAGTCCTTCCTCTCGGTCGTGAAGAAGACCCGCTGGACGCCGGTGGAGGACAAGCCGCTGAGTTACTGAGCGGCCGCTGCTTCCGGCACACCCAGTTCCAACAGGCGCGGTGCGACTTCCTTCCCGAACAGGGAGATGTTCGACATCGCGTCCTGGTGGCTGAGGAAGCCGCCCTGACCGAAGAACAGCAGATGCCCGACCCCGCCCATGCGGGTGTTGAAGGCTTTGAGCTGGTTGAAAACGTCGTCCGGCGTGCCGGCGAAGACGGTTTCGGTGTCCATGAACTGCTCGACGGTGGCTTTGCGGTGGTCGATCTGCTCGCCGTGGCGGTCGGTCACGATGCGGTTGGCGCGTGGCCCGTTCTTCAGAATGGCGACGTTGGCACCGAGGGAGTTGTAGCCCGGCGGGTTGGTGAAGGGTTCGTAGACCAGCGGCGCGGTGCGGACGTAGTCGGCGATCTGGTCGGCGCGGCGGTAGCCTTCCTCCCGCGTGTGGCCGACGCCGATGATGGCGGCGTAGGCGAAGCGGTCCGGCCCGGCTTCCCAGCCGAGTTCGCGGGCGCGCTTGCGGTAGGCTTCGTACATCGGTTTGGCCAGACCGCCTGACAGCAGGGTGCCAACGACATGGCCACGTTCGGCGGCGAGGACGCCGGTATCGACGCTCATGCCGGTCATCCAGACCGGGGGATGCGGCTGCTGGATCGGGCGGGGCCAGATATTGACGTTGCGGTAGTGGTAGTATTCGCCTTCCCAGCTGAACGGGCCGTCATGCGTGGACAGCGCCTTCAGGATGAGATCGTGCGCTTCCCAGTAACGCCGCATGAGGCGAGCGGGGTTTGAATTGGCGGGGGCGATTTCATACGGCGCGCCCTTGACCAGACCCATTTCCAGCCGGCCGCCGGACAGGCAATCGAGCCAAGCCATTTCCTCGGCCACGCGGACGGGGTCGGGTCGGTTGGCGATCGGGTTGCCCAATGTCAGGAGGCGGGATTTTTTGGTTTCGCGCGCGATGACCGCCAGCGCCATGGGGACGGAGACCGTCATGCAGGTGGCGGTGCTGTGATGCTCGTTGACCATGATGTCGATGCCGACCTCGTCGCAGAGGCGGAATTCATCGAGGTAGCGGTTCAACAGCTTGCCGGCTTCGACCGGGTCGACCGCCTCATTTGGGAAATTTACCCGCAACGATCCGCGTTCGATACCCTGCTTCCACGCGGGGTGGTAGGCCATTTCGGAAAAATACCAGGTGCGCATGATTTCAGGCTCCCGCGTTGATGGCGGCGGTGAAGGCTTCGGGCTGTTCCCAGTGCGGGTAATGGCCGGCGTTCGCGACGATCTGCATCGTGGCGTTGGGGATTTCGGCTTTCCAGCCCTCCCCGTAAGCGGTGGAAACGATACCGTCGCTGTCGCCCCAGATCAGTTTCGTTGGGATATCGATGCGATGCAGCCAGCGGCGCAGGCGGGGGTTGTGCATGTATGGTTTCCAACCGAACAGCGCCAATGACTCCCGTCCCCGAGCGATGCCGGACAGTTCGGTATCGGACAATTTGGTATAGTCGATCTCACCGTTGGATGGATCGGCCCAGGCCTTCTTCATGAACGTCGCGCGGTCGATGCCGTGCATGTCGGCGATATCGCGGTCGAGGATGCCGCCGAGCTTGATGCCCAGCGGGGCGGACAGCACCAGGCCGGAGAGGGCGGCGGTGTTGCGCACGGCCATCTCGGCTGCGATCCAACCGCCGAAGCAGGCGCCGACGAGAAGGACGTTGTCGAGTTTGAGGGCTTGGATCAGGTCCAGATAAAGATAGGCAAGGTCATCCACCGTCCCGAACCAGTCGGGCAAGGCGGACCCGCCGAAGCCGGGATGGTTCGGGGCGATGACGCGGTGGTTTCGCGCGAGGTGGTCGAGCCAGGGTCGGTTGGGTTGGAGACCTTCGCCGGGGTGCAGGAACAGGAGCGGGCGCCCTTGTCCGCGCTCATGAATATCGAGCGCGACGCCCGATACGGTGATGGTTCGGCTCATGCGTTGTTTCCTCGGTCTTGCTTACTGGCCGGTAGTTTAGGGGTTGGGCTACCGAGGGCAATGGGGGCGAGGAAACGGGCATATTGTTTAATGTTTAGTCATTATGAGTAATGTATTATCATTATATTTTCCCTCTTGCATAATTGCCCGATATTAAGTCATGCTGCGTTGCAGCAAAATTGGCGCGCGCCTATATGATGCATATGAGTTAGGCATCGGAGCCGCCATGCCGCCGCAACGTCGACCCAGGAGCCAGTATGTCAGATAAAACAGCCAAACTCACCCGTCGCGGCCTGCTGAAAACCGCCGCGGCCACCACCGGCGTCGCCGCCGGGTCCGGTGCACTGACCGGCTTCCCCACCATATGGGCACAGAACATCAAGGACATCGTTCTGCGCCACGCCGGCCCACCCGTCACGGCGATCCCCGCGATCGCCGAACAGGCCACCAAGGACCTGGGCTTCACCGTCACCATGCAGGCGACCGAGCAGGCGGATCTGCTGAACCGGTTCCTGTCGCAGTCGACGTCGATGGACTGCGCCGACGTCAGCATCCCCTATCTGAAATACCTGGTGGGCCGGAACGTGCTGCAGGCGATCCCGCTGAAGAAGGCGACTCAGTGGGACAAGACCATCCCCCTGTTCACCAAAAGCGAATACCCCGACGGCAGACCTGCGCCGAAACAGGGCACTGCGCCGTACACGGTCATCTACGCGACCGACGCCACCGGACAAAAATTCCACGATGGCCCGACCGAATGGCTCACGGGCATGCCGACTGTCACCAACGCCGATACCCTTGGCATCCGCCCCGACCTGGTGGGCCGCCCGATCACCAGCTGGGCCGATCTCCTGGCGCCAGAATTCCACGGCAAGGCCGCGCTGCAGGATCAACCCAGCGTCGGCGTTATCGACGTGGCCCTGGCGCTGGAGGCGCGGGGCGACATCAAATACGGCAACAAAGGCAATATGACGAAGGAGGAGATCGACAAGACCATCGCCACGATGATGGATATCAAACGCGGCGGACATTTCCGTTCGTTCTGGACATCGTTCGATCAGTCGGTGAACCTGATGGCATCCGGCGAGGTTGTCATCGAGTCGATGTGGTCCCCCGCGGTGACGGCGGTCCGGTCGCGCAACATCCCCTGCACTTATCAACCCTTGAAAGAAGGGTTCCGCGGCTGGGGCTACACCCTGGGCGTCATGAAGCACGTCGAGGGCATCAAGCTGGACGCGTTTTACGACTACCTGACGTGGTACACGTCCGGTTTCGAGGGCGCCTTCATCGCGCGGCAGGGCTACTACGCGGCGCAACCTGAAAACGCCCGCAAGTTCATGACCTCGGCCGAGTGGGACTACTGGTACGGTGGGAAGCCGGCGGAAACGGACATCATGAACCCCTTCGGGAAACTAATGGAAAAAGCCGGCAACAAGCGCGATGGCGGGGCGTTCTGGGATCGGCTTGGCAACATCGCGGTTTGGAACGCGGTGATGGACGAAGATCGCTACCTGACCCGCAAATGGGCCGAATTCATCGCTTCGTGAGGAGAATGGCCATGCAACTCGGCGTCTTTATCCCCATCGGCAACAATGGTTGGCTGATCTCCACCACTTCCCCGCAATACAAACCCAGTTTCGACCTGAACAAGACGATCGTGCAGAAGGCCGAGGGGTTCGGCTTCGACTTCGCGTTGTCGATGATCAAGCTGCACGGCTTCGGCGGCCCGTCGCGATTCTGGGATTACAACCTCGAATCCTTCACGCTTATGTCCGGGCTCGCGGCGGTCACCGAGCGTATTCAGTTGTTCGCGACTTGCGCGGTGCTGACGATGCCGCCACCGATCGCCGCACGCATGGCGGTCACGATCGACAGTATTTCCCATGGCCGGTTCGGGATGAACATCATCTCCGGCTGGCAGCGGCGGGAATATACCCAGATGGGCATCTGGCCGGGAGCGGAGCACTACAAGCGCCGCTACGATTACTGTGCCGAATACGTCACGATCATGAAAGAGCTCTGGGCCACCGGGCAATCGGACTTCAAGGGCGATTTCTTCAAGATGGACGATTGCCACTGCCTGCCCACGCCGATGGCGAAAATCCCCATCATCTGTGCCGCGCAAAGCGATGCCGGAACGATGTACGCGTCGAAATATGCCGACTACAACTTCTGCGCGAGTTTTGGATACAACGCCCCCACCGCTGTCGCCACCAGCGTCGCCCGTCTGGTCGAAGCCAACAAACTCACCGGCGGCAACTGCTCGGCTTTGATCCTCACGATGATCATCGCCGATGAAACCGACGAAGCCGCCAATGCCAAGTGGGAACATTATAAGGCTGGCACCGATTTCGAGGCGCTGGCCTATCGCGACGAACAGGCGCGCGACGATCCCACCACCGATCAATACGCGCAACCCAATCGACGCCACATCCTTGGCACCAACAAGCTGCCAACCAACCAGGGCGTGCTGGTCGGCTCCTATGCCACAGTCGCCCGGATGCTCGATGAATTGTCGGAAGTCCCCGGTGTGCGCGGCGTCATGATGACATTCGACGATTTCGTCATCGGGATGGAGCAATTTGGCACCCGCATCATGCCGCTCCTGCGTTGCCGCGAGAAACTGCGGGAGGCCGCCTGATGAGTACGACAACCAGTCTCGGTCATATCGATATGCCACGGCCCCGCCGTTTCGCGCTGCCAATCCCTCGGCTCCCGGGTTGGGCCGTGTCATGGTTGCAGGTCGGTCCGCTGATGCTGATCCTGTCGGTGCTGTTCGCGCTGCCGACGATCCTGTTCCTGGTCGTGAGCTTCTACGATTACGACCGCATCGGCATCTACCCGGCGTTCATTCTGGACAATTACCGCGACTTGCTGACCACGCCAGCGACATGGCGGGTCTATCTCAGTTCGTTGAAATTCGCGGTGATCGTCTGGGGTGTGACACTGTTCCTGGGGTTCAGCGTTGCCCACTTCCTGGTGTTCCACATCCGCTCGTCCATGCTGCGGACGGTGCTGTTCCTGCTCTGCGCGATTCCGTTTTGGACGTCCGGCATTATTCGCGCCATCGCCTGGATCCCTTTCCTGGGCCGCAACGGCGCGTTCAACCAAATTCTGATGGCGCTGGGCGCGACACATAAACCGCTGGATTTCCTTTTATTTTCCGATTTCGCGGTCATTGTCACCTACGTCCATCTGTTTACCCTGCTGATGATCGGCCCGATCGCCAACTCCCTGGCCAAAATCGATCCGGCCTTGATCGAGGCCGCTCGCGACGCCGGCGCATCGCGTTGGCGGACGATGGTCGATGTCATCATCCCATTATCGAAGACCGGTATCGCGCTGGGTTCATTGCTGGTGTTCACCCAGGTGATGGGCGACTACTTTGTCGTGAAAACCATGAGCGGCGGACAAAGCGCATCGATCGTTTCGATGCTCTCCACCGAGATCACCGCGATGCAATACCCGCCCGCATCGGCCAATGCGATGGTGCTGGTGCTGTTCGTCGCGATCATGGTTGCCTGCATGATGCGAGTTGTCGATGTCAGGAAGGAGCTCGTGAAATGATGGTCGGGGGACCAAGCCGAGCGGGGGCGGTCAGCGAGAAACGGCCGTGGACGTTTTATGCGCTGGGCGCGCTGTTTCTGGCGTACATGGCGTTTCTTTATGGGCCGATGATCGTCATATACGTGCTGTCCTTCCAGGGCGAGAACGGCGGGGTGACATTCCCGATGGTCGGGACGTCGTTCACCTGGTTCGCGGATATCGTGAAACCCGGCCAGATGGCCAACATTCCGATATCGTTCTCGCGCTCCGTCATGCTGGCAACGGTCGTGAGCTTGCTGACGGTGATCTTTTCGGTTGCCGCCGGCCTGGGCTTCCGCCGCCGTTTTCCCGGCTCGGGCGTGGTGTTTTATCTCGCAGTGGCCAGTCTGGTGATGCCAAGCCTTTTGGTTGGCTTTGGCATTGGTCTGGGTTTCCAGTTTCTGGGGCTGCAGACGAGCATGTTTACCTCGGCCCTGGGCGCGCAGCTTACATGGACCTTGCCGTTCGGGATGTTCGCGATGTTCGCCGTGGTAAACCGTTTCAACCGATCCTGGGAGGAGGCGGCGGCCGATCTCGGTGCCAGCGCCTGGCAGCGGCTGCGGCACGTCACGCTGCCGATCCTTTTGCCGGGCATTCTCGGCGTCGCCATGGGCGCGTTCACCCTGTCCTATGACGAATACGCTCGAACCACGCTGACAATCGGCCAAAACAATACACTGCCGCTGGAAATATATGCGCTGATATCATCGGCCACCTCGCCCACTTTGTTCGCTATCGGAACGCTGACGACGGGTGGGTCTTTCCTCGTGATCGCGATCACCCTGATCCTGGTCATGCGTATGCAACGGCGGCGCAATGCCGCGATATTGAAGGCCGGATAACATGGATTCTCGCTTCGACGTCGAGCTGGTTTCGGTCAGTAAGCGCTACGGCACGACCCTGGCCGTGGATAACATTTCGCTGCGTATTCCCGCCGCCAGCTATTGTTGCCTGTTGGGACCGTCCGGTTGCGGAAAAACCACGACCCTGCGCATGATCGCGGGACATGAGGCGATTTCCTCGGGCGATATCCTGATCCGTGGCGAGAACGTATCCGACCTCGCACCCATCCGGCGAGGGACGGCGATGATGTTTCAGAGCTACGCGCTGTTCCCGCACCTCACCTGCCTCGACAATGTTGCCTTCAGCCTGAAGATGCGCGGCGTTGGGAAAGCGGAACGCCATGCAAAGGCGCGGGAGTTTCTCGGGCTGGTGCAGATGGGCGATTTCGTGCAACGGCTGCCGGCGCAACTGTCGGGGGGGCAGCAACAGCGTGTCGCCCTCGCACGCGCGCTGATCATGCGCCCGAAGGTATTGCTGCTGGATGAACCCCTATCGGCCCTCGACCCGTTCCTGCGCATCAAAGTGCGGGAGGAGCTGAAGCGCCTGCAGCGGGAACTGGGCATCACCTTCATCCACGTCACCCACAGCCAGGATGAGGCGATGGCGATGGCGGATATGATGGTCGTGATGCAGGACGGGCACATCCGTCAGGCGGGCTCCCCGCGGGAGGTGTTCGAACGCCCGGTCAGCCCCTTCATCGCCCGCTTCATTGGCAGTCACAACGTGCTGAACGGTCCCGACGGGCTGATCGCGGTACGCGCCGACCGGTGCCGCCTCGGCACGCCCGGCGACGGGCCGTTCGTGAACGGCCGGGTCACCGCGGTCGAGTATCAGGGCGCGATGGTACGGGTGGCAATGGCGACCGATCCGGGAACGGAAGCATCCGCCCTCGTGCCTGACCGCGAATTTTACGCCGACCCGGTTGCTCCGGGCGATCCCGCCACGCTGACCTGGGCCGAGCAGGATGCGCATACGCTGATGGACGCCTGATTCGAACGGGGTTACCGTCCGAACCATGGACGACCACCCTGAAGCCGAGGAATTGGAACGCGCCGCCGCTTGGCGCTTGCGCAAGGCCGACGAAGGCGATCAGGCCAGCGCCGCGGCGGCCGCGAGGCTACAGGCGCTGGCCGACGACCTAAAAGCCCAGGGCACCACGCCGCTGGTGGCGGAATACCGGTGCATCTGCAACTGGCTCGCCGAGTCCGAAGGGATCGAGGACTTCAACCATTTTGCCCACGAATATCGCGTCGGTATCGGTTTTGCGCATCGCCCGGCGTCGGGCGATGACTACATCCGCGCGTTGATCAAGCTGTCGAAGGACGTATTCGGCGAGCCGTGAGCGTTATTTCTTGACCATGTCCCGCAGGCCGCGCAGCGCCAGATAGTAGCCGGCCACGCCGAAGCCGGCGACGACACCGCGGCTCACCGCCACCGTGTCGGAAGCCGGGCCGCGGCGCATCGGGTTCGAAATGTGCATCTCGATCGTCGGGAACCGCACCTGCCCGATCGCCGCCGTCAGCGCCGGATAACCGCGCGAGAACCCCGCCGGATTGAAGATCGCCGCGTCGAAGTCGCCATCGTTGGCGGCATAGAGCTTGTTGACGACCTCGCCTTCGATGTTCGAGTGAAAGATCTCGATCTCCACCCCCAGTTCCTTGGCGTAATCGCGGATGTGGCTGTCGTATTCGGGCAGCGTCATCGTGCCGAAAATCTCGGTTTGGACCTTGCCGCGCATGTTCATACCAGCGCCATGAATAACCAGGATTTTCGTCATGTCCGTCTCCCACGTTCGCGAAGCCGGGAAGCTACGTTCCTAGCCCAGCAAGCGCAAGTTACGGGCCACCGACCGCGTGGTGGTATGCTCCTCCCCCAGTTGCTCCACATAAATCCGCAGGGACCATTGCAGCGCGGTGCGGGCGGAGAAATTGTCGCCCATATCCCGCAGCACGCCCGCCAGATTGTTCACATCCCGAGCGACATGGGTGTGGTTGTTGCCGAAATGGGCCTCATCGATGGAGAGCGCCCGCTCGAACGCGTTATGCGCAGCGTCGAGGTCGCCGATATCGTGCAGCACCAGCCCGAGGTGATTGATATCCGTCGCGGTATCCGGATGCTCCGCGCCCAGCGTCACGGTGTGGATGGCGATGGCCCGGCGCAGCAGGGCCTGGGCGTCTTCCATCTCCCCAAGCTCGTGCACGACCCGGCCCAGATCGCGCAGCGCGGTGGCCACGTCGGGATCGTCCCCGCCGCGTTCGCGTTGCAGGTTTTCCAGGGCCAGCTCCATGGCGGCGCGTTGTTCACGAAGTTCGGCGGACGAAGCCATGGCAGGTATCTCGTGAGACAGGGGAACCTCCGGACGGCAAAACGCCATCCGGAGGCGCCGTTCAGCAGCCGATTAGAGCTGCGAGGCGGCGTATTCGTAGTTCGCCAGGTTATCCAGCCAGTTTTGCAGGAAGTCCGGGCGGCGGTTGCGGAAATCGACGTAGTAGGCGTGTTCCCACACGTCGACGACCATCAGGGTCTTGCCTTCGCCGGAAGCGAGCGGGCTGCCAGCGTTCGGCGTTTTGGTGATCTTCAGTTTGCCGTCGTTGCCAAGGATCAGCCACGCCCAGCCGGAACCGAACTGGGTGATGCCGGCCTGCTTGAAGGCTTCCTTGAACGCGGCCACGCTGCCAAAGTCTTCGTTGATCTTGGTTTCCAGCTTGCCGGGAATGCCGCCGCCGTTCGGGCTCAGCGACAGCCAGTACATGTTGTGGTTCCAGATCTGGCCCGCGTTGTTGAACAGCGGTCCGCCGGCGGCGGCGGAGGAGACCACGATCTCTTCCAAAGATTTGCCGGCCAGCGAGGCGTCGGCGGCCACGAAGCCGTTCAGCGCCGTGACATAGGCCTGATGGTGCTTGCCATAGTGGATGTCGAGGGTTTCTTCGCACATCCCCTTCGCCGCGAGGGCGGCGTGGCTGTAGTTCAGTTTTGGCAGTTCGAAAGCCATATTGGATCCTCCGTGTGACGGTCAGCTGCAGGTATTTAAGGCCCCCGCTGGGCCGGGACAACCTCGCACGGACGGACGATCCGCGCCACCATGGGCATTATGAATAAGTCGATAGCCGAAATCGTCCGCCGCCACGATCCCGACCGGTTCCTGACCGCGCTGTTCGCGCCGCCAGACCGGCGCGACGCCCTGCTCACTCTCTACGCCTTCAACCACGAGCTCGCGCGCGCTCGGGAAGTCGCCAGCGAGCCGCATCTGGCACTGATCCGGCTGCAATGGTGGCGGGAGGTGGTCGAGGGCACACGGCGGCGGCATGAGGTCGCGACGCCGCTGGCCGACGCCATCGCGCAGGGTTTTTTACTCCCTTCCGACCTCCTGCCCATCGTTGAGGCGCGGGAGGTTGAAACGGACCCCTGTATCGAAACGCTCGATGCCTGGCGGTCGTACCTGCTGGCCGGTGCCGGTGGATTGGCCGTATCGGCAGCGCGACTGCTGGACGCGCCGGACCCCGAGGCCTTCCGCCCCGCCGGCGCCGCCTATGGCGCGGTCGGGCTGTTGCGCAGCACCGCCATCCTGGCCGCGCATGGGCGGTGCCTTTTGCCGGCCGACATCCTGGCCCACCACCAATTGAGTCCCGAAGCCGTGACCGCCGGCGCGAACCCCACGCCGGCGTTGCACCGACTGGCGCAGGAAGCGCGCATATTCATCCAAGCCGCGCGGCAGGCCCGCCATCTGAAACCCGCCATCGCCGCGGCCCTGCCGGTGGTGCTGGCGCGACGCGACCTGCGGCGTTTAGATCGGCCACCGCGTCCACGGGGGTTCGGCGACAAGTGGGCCGTCGTGCTGGCGGGGTTGACCGGCATGCTGTAGCATTTGGGCATGGCAGCAACGATCGTGCACGCAGCGACAATATACGGGGTGGCGGGCCTGGCGGTCGCAGCCGTGTTCCTGCTGTGGGGCATCGACCGGGTCGATCCTGGTGCAGCCGGGGCTTACGCCTTTCGCCCGTTGCTGGTGCCCGGCGTGACGCTGCTGTGGCCCGTCGTGCTGCTCCGCTGGGCCTGGCTGGAACGGCACCGATGAGGCTCCGTCACCGCGCGGCGCATCGCTGGATCTGGCGGCTTCTGATCGTGCTGCTGCCAGCGATTATCGTCGGCGCGGTGGCCGTCCGCCCCTCCGGCCCGCTGGAGGCACCTGCCATCCGGCTGTCCCCGCCGTGAGCGCCCGCTATCTCCCCGTTGGCTGGAATGCCAGCAAACTGGTCTACGACGGCGTGCTGCTGGCGATCGTCGCATCGTATATCGCGGTTTTCCTGTGGGTGGCGCCGCATTTCCAGCATGTGACCCTGCCGCTGGACGCCTATTCGGCCCGGATGGGCGCCTTCGGGACATGCGCCTTTTTCCTGCTCACGGCCATTCTTTGCATCGGTCCGGCCGCGCGGCTGGACCGGCGGTTCCTGCCGCTGCTGTACAACCGGCGGCATTTTGGGGTGCTGACCTGCGCGGTGGCGCTGACGCATGCGAATGCGGCGTTCGAGTGGTATTTCTCCTATTCGCCCCTCGATCCCTTCGTCGCGCTGCTCAGCGGCAATACGAGTTTCCGCCAGATCAGCGGGTTCCCGTTCGAGGTATTCGGGATTTTCGGTCTGGTTGTGCTGGTTCTTTTGGCCGCGACCAGCCATGATTTCTGGCTGCGCTTCCTTACGCCGCCGGTGTGGAAGTCGCTGCATATGGGCTTGTATGCGGGCTATCTGGCCGTGGTGCTGCATGTCGCGCTGGGGGCCTTGCAGGCCGCGCATAACCCGCTGCTGGCGGTGGTGATGACGCTCTGCGTGCTGATGGTCGGTGTGCTGCACCTCGCGGCCGGACGCCGGCCCGCTCGGCCGGGCGACACAATCGACGGGTGGATCGTCGCCGGACGGGCGGATTCGATCGCGGAAGGGCGTGCGATCGCGGTACCCGTGCCTGGAGCAGAGCCGGTGGCGATTTTTCGCCATGACGGAAAGCTGTCGGCGGTCACCAATCTCTGTGCCCACCAGAACGGCCCTTTGAGCGAAGGCGCGGTGATCGACGGCTGCATCACCTGCCCGTGGCACGGCTACCAGTACCGGTTGGCCGATGGCTGCGCGCCGCCGCCCTACACGGAAAAACTGGTGACGTTTCGATTAAAGTTCACGGACGGCATGGTACTGCTCGATCCCAGCCCCAATCCGCCCGGCACCTATGTCGAACCCCTGAGGGTGGCATGAGCGCATTCTTTGTCGGCTGGCATTTGGCATCGATCCGGCCGTGGGCGGGGTTCCTCGGGATGGTCTGCGGATGTGCCATGGTGCTGTTCGCGGCTGTTGCCTTGGCGCTGGGCAGCGTGGCCAGCGACCCGGGCGGCGGGGATTTCTCGGGGGAGAAGGACCTGACCGGCGTCGTCGTCGCGGCGCCCTACCCGCTGCTCGTGTTGGCACCCGATGCGGAACATCCGACCGGCCATGCGGTGCTGCTGTCCGGCGGGGGGAAGGTGGGCATTCAGGTTCAGGCCGACGCCCTGAACGGCAAGCGCGTACGCGCCACCGGGGTCGGGTTCAAACGCGGCACGATCGACATGATGGTCGGGGTGCAGTTGCAACCCGCCGAGGGACCGTCCCCCGAACCGACGGTGATACCTTTGGGCGTATGGCGGCTCACAGGGGAGATTTGCGACGGCAAATGCGAATCCGGGATCATGCGCCCGGGCAACGGGTTGTCGCACAAGGCTTGCGCGAATGTCTGCATCTCCGGCGGGGTTCCTCCGGTATTCGTGACCACGGCGCCGGTCGAAGGGGCCAGCTTCCTGCTGATGGGCGATGCGCAGGGGCGCGCGCTGCCGGATGCGTTCGGCGACCACACCGGCATGCTGCAGCGGATGGACGGCAGCGTGGTTCGCATCGCCGACGTCGCGATTTTCCGCACCGATGTGACCGCGGCGGTGACGCCGTGAAAGCTCTTTTTCCTCTGGCCGCGGGTTTGGCCGCCTATGCGGCGTGGCGCTGGCTGCCGATGGTGTTGGCGCCGCTGGGGCTGGACGAGTTTTTGTTTGTTGGACGGTTTTGCGCGGTCGTGGGCGTGCTAACGGCGGCGGAAACGATTTTCCAGAAGGTGCAACGATGATCGACGCGGACGAGGATTTCGACGGCACCTGGCCGTTCAGGCCGCATTTCTGCGAAGCCGCCGGCTTCCGCCAACATTACATCGACGAAGGGGCCGGCCGCCCGATCGTGCTGCTGCATGGGCAGCCAACCTGGGGCTATATCTGGCGGCGCTTCGTGGCACCGCTGGCGAAGACTCATCGGGTGATCGTGCCGGATCACATGGGGTTCGGCAAAAGCGAAACGCCCGACCGGACGTATACGTTACGCACACACGTCGAGAACCTGACGGCGCTGATCGACAGTCTGGACCTGCGTGACATCACTCTCGTCATGCAGGACTGGGGCGGGCCGATCGGCATCGGCTACGCCGTGCGACATGCCGAGCGGATGCACAGCTTCGTTTTGATGAACACGGTGTTTGGCTATGGCGCCGCCGGGCGCCGCGACCTGCCCAACCCGCTGGAGACCCCGTGGTTCCGCTGGATCCGCGATGGTCTGGAAAGCGGCCGCACCGAAGCGGTGTTGTCGCAGCTCGGGTCGACCATTCTTTCGGTGATGCAGATCGTCGGGTTGGAGCGACTGGATCGTGTCGATCCCACGTTCATTCGTGCCTACGCGGCGCCGTTCGCCACGCCGGCCGAATGCCGCGGCGCGATTGATTTTCCGTTGGACCTCGCGCTCGGCCGCATCCGCGATTTCGTGCGGGAGGGGGTGGCGGGCGTGCCGTCGTTACGCGGCAGACCGGCGATCATGATCGAGGGGATGCTTGACCGAGCGATTCCGGCGGCACTGGCGATCGCGGATTTCAAGGGGATTTGGCCGGATGCGCCGGTGGTCGAGGTGCCGGGGGCCGGGCACTACATTCAGGAGGACGCGCCCGATGTTGTGGTGCCGGTGTTGCAGGGCTTTCTTGGCGTAGTCGGCTGACAGGTAATGATCCTCGACGACGCCAAAAAATTATCGCTTCGCGGCGCAATTCCCTCAACGCGTCAGGGCCGGGCTCGTTCGGACGCGCCCACGCGGATGCCCGGATGGCGCCTTTCGACGACATTGATCGGCGCAGGGTTACCCTGATTCGATGCGGTAGTTTGCCATGGACATGCACCACGCGCCAGCCAGTGACTTCAATCGGCGCGTGAGTCTGCGTTCGCGGGCTTATTGCGGTTTTTCGAGGTCCGCAGTCTCAGGAAAGCGAGGCTGGCGAGGCCTAACCCCAGGACAGGGATAGAAGCCGGTTCCGGCGTGGAGATCGCCAGATGGTCGAATAACAGATAGTCGGCGCCTGAAACCGAGGATATGTTTTCAAATCCGACGGAAGTGATCTGGGTTACACCGGTCGCTGTGACAACGAGGTAGGCGTTCCGGGTCACTCCAGGAGTCCAATTGACCCCCGCCAATGTCTCGAGGACCCCCATATCGACACCGTTCACAAATAGTTCGTGATTCGTGAGGGGGAACAGAGGGGAGTTCAAGGATTGAAAATTCGACAGCCCGATCCCAAACAATGTGGTACCCGGCGCATAGTTGAAGGTCGTCGAACTGGCAATCGCGCCCCCCTGAGTGCAAGCGTTGCCGACGAGGTTGCTGACCTCGTTCACGCCATCCCAAGCCTGATTCGCAAGTGTAGTATCGCAATTGTTTCCATTGAAGAGATTGGGAAGCGATGTCCAGGTTGTCGTTGTAACCCCGACGCCCCCGCTCAGAGTAATCGATAAACCGGGTGTTAAAGCGGGTGACTCGAAACTGTCGATCGTGGCCTGCGAAATCCCGAGGGCTGCATTCATCGCCGCGGTATTGGCGGTGTAAGTTGAGGAAGAATAGAAGTTCAGCATTACGGACGCTTGTGCTGGATTATGCAAGCCGGCGCCTAGCGCCAGTCCGGTTATCGCTAAAGAGTGCAGAAAGCGCATTACTCGATCCTCTTTATGGTGTGAGAAGACGTTATCGTAATTGCGTCCGATATGTTACGACAGAGTATGCATGTCAGTCATGTTTCATGTGCCTGTAGTCATATTCGGGAAAATTATATCAACTGTACGGTCGCCATGCCAATGCAAGACCGCCCTTCGAACCATTGGAGCGGCGGCGCCTAGCACTGCTGTCGTTCGCACCGCGTGGCGTTAGGAAGTCCGGTCGCCCGGCGGTGTCCATGGATCGTCGACCCCGCGGCGGGCGCAGGCCGAGGACGTCAGTCAGGCCGTGGACGCATTCCGGGCCCCAGCTGTCCGCCGCGCATGACTCGCTTGGTACGCGCTGCCGGTCTATGCTCCCTCCGGGTTCCCAGCGTACGTGGGAGGTCGCGTTGCCAACGAGCAACCTCGAAGGGAGTGTTCCAATGCCTAGCTACGCCTTCACTACCGAAGACATCGAATACATCCGCCACGACGACAAGCCGGTCATGCTGCGGGTGTACCGGCCCACCGGGGATGGGCCGTTTCCGATGGTCGCCGATCTGCACGGTGGCGCCTGGAGCCGGAGCGATCTGTCCGACTGCGACGCGCGTGACCGGGTTCTGGCGGCGAGCGGCCTGGTCGTCGCGGCGATGAATTTCCGGCACGGAAACGATGGCTATCTGAACTGCCTGTCCGACATCAACTACGGCATCCGCTGGTTGAAGGCGAATGCCTCCCGGTTCGGTGGCGATCCGTCGCGGTTCGGCCTTTCCGGCACGTCCTCGGGCGGGCATTTGGCGATGCTGTCGTCGATGCGTCCGCATGACTCGCTCTACAAATCCATTCCACTGCCGGCTGGCCTGCCCGCCACCGATGCCTCGGCCAAGGCGATCGTGATGCAATGGCCGGTGATCAACCCGATCTCCCGTTACAATCACGCACGCCGTCTGCGCGACAGCGCCAACCCGCCGGCCTGGATCGGGGATATCCCGGAACGGCAGGAAGGCTTCTGGGGCGGCGAGGCCGGGATGCGCGAGGGCAACCCGATGCTGATGCTGGAAAAGGGCGAAAAGGTCGAAATGCCGCCGACCCTTTGGATTCAGGGCCAACCGGACCAGACCCACGACTACCGCGATCCGGAATCGCCGGTCGAACTGAACGAGCCGCTGCGGTTCGCGCATAACTATCGCAAGGCCGGCGGGTTTATCGAAACGTTATACATCGATAACGCCACCAAGGTGTCGGACCTGTCGCACAACCCGACGGCGGCGTTCTTCCATCGCTTCCTCTGATCGGTCCGCCAACCCGTCCCGGTTCCATACCGGGACGGGCACCCAACACGACGAACAAGGCAACGACATGAAACTCGACCCGGATGTGATCGGCCTTTTGGACATGATCAAGCGCGCGGGACGGCCGGCGCTCGACAGTCTGCCTCCGCCCGAGGCGCGTGTCGCCTTTGCCGCCGGGCGGCCCGTGCTGCAGCCCGATCCGGCCGAGGTCGCGTCGGTCCGGGATTTTACCATCCCCGGCGACATCCCGGTTCGCTTCTATCGTGCCATCGGCACCGATACCGACGCCAAGCTGCCTTGTGTCGTTTACTATCACGGTGGCGGCTGGGTGTTGGGCGATCTCGATTCGCACGACGTGCTGTGCCGGCGGATCGCCAACGATGCCGGCTGCGCGGTGCTGTCGGTGCATTACCGTCTGGCACCGGAACACAAATTTCCCGCCGCCTATGACGATGCCGTCGCGGCCATGACATTCGCATTCGAACATCCCGACCGTCTGAGCATCGATCCGACGAAGATCGCGGTAGCCGGCGACAGCGCGGGCGGCAACCTCGCCGCCGCCGCCGCACTGACCGCACGGGATATGGGTCTGACGCTGACCAATCAGGTGCTGATCTATCCGGTCACCGACCTCGGGATGGGTACGGGATCGTATCACCGCGTCACCGACGGTTTTCCGCTCGTCGCCCGCACCATGGAATGGTTCATCGATCACTACCTGCGTTCGGAGAGCGACAAATACAATTGGCGGGCGTCCCCCCTGCGGGCCGCGACGCTGGCGGGAACAGCCCCAGCGGTGGTCGTGATCGCGGCACACGATCCGCTATGCGACGAAGGCCTCGCCTACGCGAAACGGCTGGAAGCCGAGGGCGTGCTGGTCGACAGCCTTTATTTCAGTGGCCAGCTGCACGGCTTCATCTCGATGGGCAAATTGCTCCGCGCGTCCGATACCGCCATCCGGACGATCGCCAATTCCCTGCGCCAAAGCTGGAGCTGATCGCGTGCCCCTGACCTACGAAAAGCGCGACGGCGTCGCCTATATCACGCTGAACAATCCGGCGAAGGCGAACATCCTGGACAAGCGGATGTCGGACGACATCTCGGCGGCGTGGATCGACCTGTGGGAAGACCGGCACATCCGGTGCGCGATCCTGACCGGGGCCGGCGACAAGCATTTTTGCGGCGGACACAACCTCGCCCCGCGCCCAGGCGTGACCGAGGAGGAGCGCGAGTACCTCCGCACCCAACGTATCTACTGGCCGCTCGCCGGGACAGTGCACGGACAGAAAACCGGGGTCGACGGCCGCATGGGGGATCATTACCCGCGCGTGTTCAAACCGGTCATCGCCGCGGTGAATGGTTGGGCCGCCGGGGCGGGGATGTATATCCTGCTTTCCTCGACCGACATCCGCATCGCCAGCGCGGAGAATGCCCGTTTCAAATTCGGCCTGACGACGCAAGGCTGGGTCGGTAACGGACCTGGGGCGGCGCTGCTGACGAAACAACTCCGCTACGCCGACGCGATGAAAATCCTGCTCACGGATTTGCCGTTCGACGCGGCGGAGGCCTTGCGGGTCGGCTTGGTCAACGAAGTCGTCCCACATGCCGATCTGATGGCTCGGGCGGAAACATTGGCTCGGCATATCGTGGACCTGCCGCCGCTGGCGACGCGCATGATGAAGGAGTTCGTGGTCCGGTTCGGGGATCTGCCGACCGATCAGGCCTGGCATGTGCAGAACCTGATGAACCACCTGCTGATCCAGACCACCACGGACGGCGAAGAGGGCCGGCGCGCATTCAACGCCAAGGAAAAGCCGAAATTCACCGGAACGTTGCGGCGGCGCGGCAAGGGCTGGGAGGAACCGACCGAGGAGCAGGCTAAGCGCCTGGATGAAATCTATCGCAGCGGAGAATTCTGATCATGCCGAGTGTCCTTGAAGCGTGCGAAGCCAACTATCAGGCCCATATCGGGGATTGCAGCGGGTTCGCCGATGCGGTCGCCAAGGCAGTCGGGGTGAACCTGACCGGCAACGCCGACACGATCACCGACACGTTGCGTTCGGGTGCCGACGGTTGGACAACGCTGACCGACGGTGCCGCGGCCGCCGCGGCGGCTGGCGAGGGCAAGCTGGTGATCGGCGGCCTGAAGGGATCCGAACAGGCCAATCCCGACCCGCATGGGCATGTCGTCGTGGTGGTCCCCGGCCCGCTGAACCGCGGCAAATATCCCACCGCGTGGTGGGGCAGCCTGGGCGGAAGCCCCGCGAAGAACCAGACCATCAACTGGGCCTGGACCGAAGCTGACCGCGACAAGGTCAGCTACGCCGCACACGACACGGCCGCCTGAATCACTCTCCGACGATATAGGTCACCAGATCCTCGGCCGCATCGCCGATCGTGCGCTCGTACAGCCCGTCCTCCCGTTCGGAGAAACCCAGGCGCGGATAAAGATCGGCGACCACGTCGTTCTTTGCCGTCGCCTGATATTCGCCGACCAGCCGGTTGGCCCCCATTCCCGCGGCGATATCGATCAGCCCCTTGAGCATGAACGGCTCCGCCGAGCGCGAGAAAATTCGGCAACTCATCAGCCAACTGTCGATGCGCATCGCGTCGTCTTCGCGGAATGCGACCAGCGTCGAGGTCAGACCATGGTCGCCGAACCGGTCGGCGAGACGGAACGCCAGCACGACGGCATCGTTTCGGTCCATGAAGCTTCGGATTTGCGCTTCGCTGTATCGCCGGGTGGTCACGTTGAACTGGTTGGTTTTCAACTCCAACTGCGCAACCCGCGCGATATCGGTTTCCTCCGGCCGGTATAGCCGCCCCTTCATCTCCAGCCCGGCGAGATAGGCACCGATATCCGTGGCCTCGGCCTGTTCGGCGAGGGCCGCGGCCCGAGCGGTATAGGCTTGCGCGCGGCCAAGGTCCTCGGAGGTATAGGCCTGCATGTCGAACCAGTGGCCGGCATCGAACAGATCGATGAACGAGGCCGGATCGGTGCCCATGTGCACCACCGCGACCTCCGGCAGTTCCTGCCGCACCAGCTCACATTCCGCCGGATTGTCGTCGCAAAAGACGAAACTGTCGATTCCGACGTTCAACGTCTGCGCGATCCGCCTCAGTCCGCCGGCCTTGTCGGACCAGGAACACTCGAACGCGGCGAAATCCTCTCGCCGCAGCACCGCGTTCGGATGCGCGAACCCGGTCGCCGCGATTGCCGGATCGTTCTTCGAGCACACCGCGAGGATCACCCCCCGCTCGCGCAGCCCTTTGATATAGCGCTGCCAGTCCTCGAAGGCCTCTCCGGCTGGGGAGGCCGCTCCGAGCTTTATCCCTCCGACCCCATCGTCGCCGATGACCCCGCCCCAGAGCGTGTTGTCGAGGTCGAGCACCAGCACTTTCTTGGCCCGCGCATTGGCGGCCCGCCACGCAGCCTGGAAGGCGGGTAAATAATCCGGCAGCCAGCGCTGATCGTGCTCCAGCTTCGCGGAATGATAGAATTTCGCGGGCGAGAACCGGCTGGCGCCAATTTTTGTCGCCAGCGCCTCCATGTCGATCCATGTTACAAGCCCCGAACCGGCTTCGATCAGGCGCTCGTTCAACCGGCGTATCTGGTTGGCCGGCGAGGCGGCCGCGGCGCGTTCCGCCACGCCGCGATAACGGTGCGGTGGCGGCACCATAAGATGCTGAACGATTTTTACGCCGGCGGCGGCGAGCCTGCCCCAAAGACCGCGGAACAGCGCGACCTTGGCCTCCAGCGCGCTTTCCACCTCGGCTGCGGGGCAGCCGATCGGGAGGTCGGTGACCATGTCGCGCCAATGGGTCGCGACGACCACGAGTTCGGGTTTGAAGGCATGAAGGGCGGAGCCGGGATCAAGCACTTCCTGCACATACGCACCGAACGGCGCCTGGTAGACGACCGGGAAAACGCCCTCCCGCAGTATCCCGCAGGCCACGGCGCGGCGCAGATAGTCGATGGTGAGCGCGCCCAGCCCCGCCACGCGTTGTGTCGGCATGCCATCGGGCAGCATCTCGGCGGTGGTTTCTTCGATATGATCGCCCACCTGGAATATCGTCGGCAATGTCGGGGCTTTGCCACCGAAGCCTTGCCGTAGCGCCGTGAGGAACGCGGCTGGGGTCGTCGGGCGGTCGAGCATCGGGGTCCCCCTCTTTGTGCTGTGCGGCACGCGAATGATAGCGGATCGCGCCTCTGGCGCTATCGCATTGTGATCCCGACGGACGCCGGTTTATACCATTGGGCATGAACGAGATGTTGGGACACCCCACCGCCGACGACCGCATAAGCGATCGCGACCTGGCGCTGCAATTCGAGAGCCTGGGCGATAATTGCGAGCTGGGGCTCGTGCAACGAAAGGTCGGTGCCGAACCCCTGGGGCTGTTCCGCTTCGCCGGCGCACCACTGCGCCACGTTCTGCGCGCCATGGACGCCCGGTTCGCGGGCATGGCCGACCCCGAATACATCCGGCTGCAGCCGGAAAACGGGGAGTTCATGGTTCGGCTGACAAAATACGATTTCATCTATCATGCCGATGTGAAAATTGGCGAGGCGGATCCGGAAACCGTGCACCGCCAGCAGGTCCGGACCGTGGGTTTCCTGGTCGGCAAGCTTGTCGCCGACCTCGAAGCGGCCGAGAAAATCGTCGTGTTCCGCCAGAACGAGCCGCTTTCTGCCATAGACCTCGTCGATCTGCGCCTCGCGCTGGCGAAATTCGGTCCGAACACGTTGCTTTGGGTTACGGAAGCCTGCGCGGGCCATCCGCCTGGCAGCGTCGACGTGATCGACCACCGGTTCATGGTCGGTTACGTCCCGCGACTGGCGGCCCGCGAGAACGTCCCGGATTTCGACTTCACACCCTGGATGACTGTCCTGCGCCGAGCCTGGACGCTTTGCCCAGCGCGGCATGCCACGACGGCGGTCACTGAAATACCGCATTCACCCGAGGACCCCGCCGCCAGCCGTATCGATCTCGTCTTCGGCCGGGACGGGAACGCCGGCAACCACGCGGGCTTCGGCTGGTCCGCGCCGGAGGACGGTTTCATGTGGTCGATCGACGACCGCAGCCATCTGGTGTTCGATGCGCCGGCTGGCGCCAGCGACTATTGGCTGGAAATGGACGTCGTGCCGTTCGTTGCCCCGCCGGCGGTGCCGCAGCAGACTCTCGCGGTCACGATAAACGGCACGCAAGTGCACCGGTTCGTCCCCCTGGAACGTGGCGTCGTTGGATGCACGGTGCCCGGCCACCTGATACGGGGGCAGCCGAAGGTCGATATCCTATTGGAACACCCGCATGCCGCCAGTCCCAGCCAGGTTTCCGGCGAGCAGGACGATCGGCGGTTGGCGATCGCGTTCCTGCGGTTGTCGCTGGTCCGCGCCGATATGGGGTGAGTGGGATGTGTTCCGAACCAGCCGCCTATCAGCCGATCCCGCGTCCCTTGAGCACTGCCCGGATTTTCGCGACGGAATTCGCCTCGGTCATCTCCTCGTCGGTCAATTCGATCCCGTAGCTTGTCTCCAGCTCGGTCATCAACATCACCTGCCGCAAACTGTCCCATTTGCGGGTGTTGGTCATGTCCGATGTTTCCGTCACCTCCGCCGGCGGGATGCCAAGCGTGCCGGCGATCAAAGGCAGCAGGTCGGGAACAGGCACAGGTGTCTCCGTGGTTGCGTGCGGCTTCGTTATGCTTGGCCGCGTTGCCCTAGTCCAGATATGGCGCCAAGACAAAACACAATAGCCAAGCGGGCGCTTTGACAGCAGCCCGACCGGTGGCAAAGACTGGGCACGACCTCGGAGATATCAAGATATGCCCACGTCCATCGATACGATCGGTTTCATTGGCCTCGGCGTCATGGGGGAGCCGATGTGCGGTCACCTCGCCCGCCGTTCCGGCAAGACCATCCTCGCGCACGACCTCAATCCCGCTCCTTTGGCTCGGCTCGCCGAACACGGCGTGAAAGCGGCCAGCCCGCAAGAACTCGCGGCGCAATGCCAGGTGATCCTGTTTTCCCTGCCTGACGGCAAGGCGATGCAGGCGGTGGTGGCGGCGTTGGAACCGCATCTGACACCCGGTCAGTGCATCGTCGATACCAGCACATCCTCGGTTGCCGCGACGCGCGAAATTGGCGCGCGGCTCGAAGCCAAGGGCATCCTGTTCGCCGATGCCCCGGTCGCCCGCACCCGCGAGGCGGCGGCGAAAGGCGAACTCAGCATCATGGTTGGCGCCTCCGACAGCACCTACGAGCATGTGCGCGCGATCCTGGAGACGATGGGCTCCGACGTCAGCCATTGCGGCCCGATCGGTTGCGGACAGGTGGTGAAAATCCTGAACAACATGCTGGTCTTCCAGCACACCGCCGCGCTGGCCGAGGCGATCGCACTGGGACGGCGCAACGGCGTGCCGGCGGACAAGCTGCTGCCGATCATGTCGATGGGTTCGGGCGACAGTTTTGTCCTTCGCAACCACGGCCTGAAATCGATGGTGCCGCGGAACTACCCCGAGCGGGCGTTTTCCGTGCGGTATTCGATGAAGGACCTGTCCTACGCTTTGGAAATGGCCGCCGCCGCCGGCATCGACGTCCCGGCAGCGCAACTGACCATGGAACGCCTGCGTGAGGCGGAAAAACAAGGGCATGGCGACCAATACCATCCCGTCGTGCTGGAGGTCATCGATCCCCAATGAGCATCTTCCCCAATGCCGCCATCTGGCGGGATGCCTGCGCGTCCGACGCGGTTCTGACCACCTGGGCCGGTCCCTGGAACGCCTGTTTCGCGATTGCCTGCGACGGCGAAACCACCGTGTTCGAACTGAAGGACGGCCGTGTCGCCGGTGGCGGGGGGGTGCCGGCCTTTACCCTCGCCGCGCCCGCCGCGATCTGGTCGAAATTTCTACAGCCGGTGCCGCCGCGCCATCATCACGGCATCTTCGCGATGATGTACCGGCTGCCGGAATTCACCATCCAGGGCGACCAACTCGCCTTCATGCAACACGCCCATATCGCGCGCCGGGTGCTGGAGATCGGCAAATGGCTGACGCTGGGCCGGGCATTGCCCGTGCCGGTGTCGTTGCACCCGAGCGAGGGGGCGAGGGCGGTCCCGGCGGTGACCGGTCGCTACGTGCCGGTGACGGTGCGCGGGGTCACCTACCAGATCTACAGCGAGTCCGCCGGATCGGGACGCGATGTGCTGTGCATGCACACCGCCGGCGCCGATGGCCGGCAGTTCCACGGGCTGATGGCCGATCCCCGGATCGTCGCCAATCATCGCCTCGTGTCGTTCGACTTGCCGTGGCACGGCAAATCCCCGCCGCCCGAGGGGGCGATCCAGGGATCCTGGCGGCTCAACACCGATCTTTATGTCGAGCTGATCATGGGCTTCGTCGCCGCCGCGGGGTTGGACAAGCCGATTGCGCTGGGCGCGTCGATGTCGGGCGAGATCTGCCTGGAACTCGCGCTGCGTCATCCAGACGCGTTCACCGGCATCGTGGCCTGCGAGGCCTGCGACAAGATCAACCAGCGCCAGACCGTGTGGGCCGCGCATCCGCACGTCAACCAATCGCAGTTCGTGCCGGAATGGATCCGCGCCCTGAGCGCCCCGCAAAGCCCGGCCGAATATGTCGAGCAGATCGCCTGGCACTACGGCCAGGGCGGCCCACAGGTCTTCTTCGGCGATATCGCCTTCTATTCCGGGGACTGGGACGCTCGGGACCGTGTCGGGCGGATCGATACCAATCGGTGCCGGCTATTCATGCTGACCGGCGAATACGACTACTCGTGCACGGTGGAACTGTCAGAAGCGACGGCGGCGAAAATTCCGGGTGTGCGGTTCCAGGCGATGCAGGGCATCGGCCATTTCCCATTCGCCGAGAACCCCAAGCTTTTCGCCGAGTACTTGCTGCCGATCCTGACTGAGCTACAAGGCTGAACCCATTCTAAGGACAAGACGATGATCGAAGACGTGAAGCTTGGCGACGGCGATGAGGCCATCGCGGGCATGGAAGTGGCGGTGCACTACACCGGATGGCTGTTCGACGACTCGGCCGCGGACAAGCGCGGGGCAAAATTCGACAGCTCCCGCGATCGGGGGCAACCGTTCCGCTTCGAACTCGGCGCCGGTCATGTCATCGCCGGATGGGACCAGGGCGTGGCGGGCATGAAGATCGGCGGGCAGCGCACGCTGACGATTCCGCCGGAACTGGGCTATGGCGCACGCGGCGCGGGCGGGGTGATTCCGCCGAATGCGGTGCTGGTTTTCGACGTGGAACTGCTGGCCGTCGGCTGATCGCGTGGGAGCCGGGGGGATTTCCCCCGGCTCGCCGCTTCCGGTCAGAACTGGATCGTGTCCGACCGGGTCAGCTTGACCACCTCCCCGCCCAATCGCGGTCCATTCATCAACTGCCATAACGTGATCTGCTCGGCGTACGCCGATACCCCCGGCACGCAGTCGACCGGCACGATGACGTTAAATTTGCGGAATGCCGCCTCGCTCGCGGTATAAAGGACGGCGCCGTTGGCCACGGTCCCCGTCGCGATCACCGTCTTGATCCCGTGCGATTTCAGGATTTGTTCGAGGCTGGTACCCAGAAATTTGTCTGGCCCGGAGGACACCACGGGTTCTTTGGGTAGCGGCTTCAGCTCCGGATCGATGCTGTTGGCCGCCGTGGTTCCGCCCAGCGAATAGATCACCAACATCCCTTTGGCACGGGCATGGGCCAGCAACGCCTTCACCGCGGGGATCGTGGCCTGGCAGCGCGGCCGCTTCGCAGGATCGCAAGGCGGCGTGTTGAAATCGAGCAGCAGCAGCGCCGTCGTTTTGACGTCCGCGGTGACAGGGCCGACCGCGGGAGGCGGCGGCGTCGTTATGCTCGTCCAATCCGTGACCGCGTCGGCGGCGTGGGCGGAGGCACCGAGCAGAAGGCCGAAGGTCAGCGTCAGGATACTCAGTTTCATGGCGGTTTCTTGATGGTTCTTGGTGGATTATGACGCGGGAGGCAGGTCGACGATGAATTCGCCGCCGCCGTAGCCGGCCTCGACCGGGATCAGCAATTTGCGGCGGGTATCATCGATTTTCGTCGAACGCGGCAGCACGGTCACCACGGTCGAGGCGCGGGTTGCCCGCATCGCATCGGCCACCGTCGCGAAGCGCGACAGCTTGGCCAGATTCATCTGGGTGGCGAACACCAGCTTGTATCGGCCTTCCTCTGTCCCGGTCAGGGCGTCCCGCGGAGAAATCCAGATCGAATCGACCGATTCGTGGCCGTCGTGCACGGCCACATGGGCGGCCGGTGCCTCGGCCAGGAAGAAATGGGTGTCGTATCGTTTTGGCTGATTGGCCGGGGTGATCCAATGCGCGTAGTGCACCAGCAGATCCGTCGCCGGAGCCAGGGCGTGCGCGTCCAGGATCGTGCCGAATTCGACCGAACCGGCGTTCAGGGCGGCGCGGTGTTCGTTCTCCACGCGCAGCAACGCCGCGGCGTCGATGATATCGGCCGAGCCCTGGGCGCGTGCCAGCAGCACGCCGCATTCCTCGAAGGTTTCCCGGATCGCGGCCAACTGGAAGGCCGTGCCGCCGAGGCGGTCGGCCAGAACCTGATCGCTGTCCTCGACCCGGCCGCCGGGAAACACCAGCGCGCCGGAGGCGAAATCGATCGCGTGGTGGCGGACCACCATGAACACCTCCAACCCCTTCGGCCCGTCCCTGAGCAGAAGGATGGTTGCCGCCGGTCGTGCCACTGCCTCGGTCGCCATGTTCGTTCCATGTCCTTGCGAAATTCGCCGCCAGGGTATCAGTGCGCCAGGTAGCGGGCCAGGGCTGCCGTTTGGTCCGGGGTGAAGCGGAGGCCCAGCTTGCCGCGGCGCCACAGAATATCCTCGGCGGTGCGGGCGAATTCATTGCCGACGAGCCAGTCGACCTCGCGTTCGGTAAGCCCGGCGCCGAGGTCCCTGCCCCCGACCACCGCATGCGCTTCGGTGCCGTAGGCATGCGCCAGCCGGTGTGCGGAGGCCGGCGGCAGGCTGGGCAGCAACGCATCGATCCCGTCCCAGGGAAAATCGCCACCCGGCAGGGTCGCGCCGGCGGTCCAGGGGCCGGGCATGCCGGGAAAGAAGGGGGCGAGGCGCACCATCGCGGCCTCCGCGAGGCGGCGAAACGTCGTGATCTTACCACCGAACACTGACAGAACCGGTGGGGTGCCGGTCAGCTCCAGCACATAATCGCGTGTGGTTTCCTGCGCTTTGGATGCCCCGTCGTCGCGCAGCGGACGGACTCCGGCGAAGCGCCAGACGATTGCGTCCGCGGTCACGGGGCGCTTGAAATAGGCGCTGACGGCGTCGAGCAGATAAGTCTCCTCGGCGTTGGAGATGGCTACGGTGGCCGGATCGCCGGTGTAGTCTTCGTCGGTGGTGCCGATGAGGGTGAAATCCTGCTGGTAGGGAATGGCGAAACAGACTCTGCCGTCGGCGTTTTGAAAGATGAAGGCCTTGTCGCCGTCGAACAGTTTATGGGTGACGATGTGGCTGCCTTTGACCATCCGGATGCGGTTGGGTGCGTTTTGCGCCACGACCGCGCCCAGAACTTCCGACACCCAAGGACCGGCGGCGTTGACCAGCACCCGGGCATGTTCCTGCCGCCCCCCTTCCAGCGTCAGCACCCATCCCCCGTCCATCGGCCGGGCGGCTGCGCAACGGGCGCGCGTGCGGATGTCGGCGCCTCGCAAGGCGGCGTCGCGCGCGGTCAGCGCGACCAGACGCGCGTCGTCGACCCAGCAATCGGAATATTCGAAGCCTCTGGTGTAGCTCGGTTTCAGCACGGGGTCGTTGGCCAGATCGCGCGTGCGCGTCGGCGGCAACAGCTTTCGGCCGCCGAGATGGTCGTAAAGAAACAGCCCGGTCCGGATCATCCACCAGGGCCGCAGTCCCGCGTGATGCGGCAGGACGAACCGCATCGGACGCACCAGATGCGGTGCCGCCTGAAGCAGGATTTCGCGTTCGCTCAGCGCCTCCCGCACCAGGCGGAATTCGTAATATTCGAGGTAGCGCAGGCCGCCATGGATGAGCTTGGTCGAGGCCGACGACGTCGCCCCGGCCAGATCGGCCTGTTCCAGCAACAGAACTTTCAACCCACGCCCGGCGGCGTCGCGTGCGATCCCGGCGCCGTTGATCCCGCCGCCGATGACCGCGAGATCGAAGGTCACGGCGCGTCGTCGGGGGACTCGATCACCGTGCCGCTGTAGGGCTCGATATAAACCAGATGGTCGTGGACCTTTTTCACTCCGGGCGTGTTTTCGACGACGACGCAGATCGCGCGGCGTTCGCTGTCGTCTGTGATGGTACCCCAGACGTCGGCGACACCGGCCGCCACCGTCACGTTCAGCGACGTGACGGGTGCCCAGGGTTGCTTTTCCAGTGCATCGAGAATGGCGGTACGGATTGCCCGGTCGTCGCCGGCGATCGGTGTTTTGCGGATATGGCCGATCAGTGCCCGCACCAGATCGGAACGGCTGACAACGCCGATCACCCGCTGGTTTTCCACCACCGGGACACGCTTGATACCCTGCCGTTCCATCGTCGCGACGACCTCTTCCAGCGGGGCATCCGAATTCACGGCGGTGACCTCCACGGTCATGACGTCGCGGACATGGCGGCCAAACGTATGCGTGAAATCCGCTGCCTGCCGCCCTGGCGAGACCAGCAGGCGCAGCCACCATGACCGGTGCCGCTGCGTGCCGAGTTCGTCGCGGCGCAGCAAATCGCCCTCGGTCACCACACCGGCGAGTTCGCCTTTGGCATCGACCACGAACAGGCCGGAAATTGCGCGGGCGAGCATGGTTTTCGCGGCTTCTTCCACCGTCGCATCCGGCGAGATGGAGATCACATTGCGGGTCATGACATCGGCGACGATCATGGATTTAGTCCCTTATTTCGGATGAAACGGCAGTTTCACCGTCATTGATTAAACCACGGTGGGGGCCGGCAAGCCACCGGCGAGGCGCAGCAATTCCCGCACCCCTGCCGCGTCCTGCCGGTCGAGCGTATTCCCAATAGCGACGGTTTTATCGACGGCGGCTGGCGGCAGAGCGGTGGCGAGGCAGTCGCGTACCTTGATTTCGTGTTCCTCCGATGAGATCGGGGGGGTGCCCCAGGATCCGCGCGGCCGATCGCAGCGAGCATTGACGATGCGGCTGTCTTCGAGCACGACCTCCAATTCGACATAACGGCCGGCGTTATAAAGCGTTGTCATCGTCGGCGACATCGTCAGCGCGATCTTCGGCAGCAGCGTTTGCATATCGGGACGGTGCAAGCGCGCATCGGTGAAGCTGGCAAGGCCGACATGGCCATCGAGCAGGGCTGCCGCGACGGTGTATTGCATGCTGAATTTGCCCTCCAACCCGGTCGCGGGCATTGGCCGGTCGGCGGAAGGCACGGCGGCCGAGAGCATTTTTACCGCCGCGATCGCACTGGTATCCGGAATGTCCGCGCGTGCTTCCAAAGCGGCGGCGATCCCGTAGTGCGTGGTGAATTTGGCTGGAAATATCTTGATCGCGAAACCGGGATCGACGATCCGATACGGTGGGCCAAACCGCAGCAGCATCGCGGCGTCGAAGCCGGGCGGCAGAAAAGCGCCGGTGAAGCCCTGCTTCGCCTCGAACAGGTTCTGGTTGCCGGTGAAGCCCCGTTCGGCGAGCAATGCCGCTTCGAGACCGAGGGCAGCGGCATAACCGCAATGGGTGGATTTGGTCATCGTGCCGACATTGGCGAACAGGCCGCCGCAGCGCGATGACGCGATGCCCAGGGCATGGGCGATCCGGTCCGCGTCCAAACCCATCAGGTGCGACGCGGCCACGGCGGCGCCGAGCGGGCCGACCACGCCGGGCGGGTGGAATTTGTGTTCCCCGGAGGGAACATGGCCGGATGCCTGCCGGATCCAGCCCTGGATTTCGATGCCGAGGACCAGCGCCGTCAGTATGTCCAGACCGCTGGCGCCGCGTTCCTCGGCCAGCGGCAGAATGGCCGACAGAACGGGCGACAACGCGTGAGTCGACGGGATCCACATCGGCTCGAAATCCAGAACGTGCATGGATACGCCGTTAAGCAGTGCCGCCGATACCGTACCCAGGCGGATGCCCAGGCCCAAAACGGTGGCAACGGGCCGGGATCCTTGATCGAGCAGATGCCCGGCCAGGATGTCGACCACCGGTTCGGTGCGGGCGCCCGCGACGGCAACGGCGAGACCATCCAACACCAGCATGCGTGCCGCGCGCAGCGCGACATCGCCGATATCGGCTGGGCGGGTTGTCGCGATCCGGCGACACAGCTCCGCGGTGACGGTCATGCGGGTGCGAACAGGCGGTCCTCGGACGCGGTGCTTTTACCGACGAAGGGATCGATCTGGCCTTGGAACGCCGCATCCTTTTGCAGCACCGGCACCACTTTATCGGCGAACAGACGCATGTTCAGTTCGGCGAGATGGTGCGGCATGCTGCCGAAGGAGAATTCCGTGACGAAATGGTCCATTCCGGTCAGGCGGCGCAGTTCCCCGATTTGCTGGATGCAGTCGTCGGGCGTACCGACCACCTGGATGCTGACATAGAAATCCGTTGCCTTGTCGCGGAACGTCGCGTCCTTCATTTTGGTGTAGGTCTTCGCGAGTTTGCCGTACGATTCATATCCCTTCACGTTCGACAGATGCCCATCGGCGAAGTGATAGTGGTTGTCGATGGAATCCCATTTTTCGCCGAGGTATCGCATGGCCCAGTCCCGCGCCTCGGCCCGGGTCGGGGCGCAGGCGACGTTGCTGAGAATGATTGGGGGGCGAGGTTTGTGGCCGACGCTGGCGGCGATTTCGCGATAGCGGAACACATCCTCGGCCGCCTTGGCCCATTCGTTCTGCATTACGATGAGCATGCCGAAGCCCAGCTTGGCCATGATTTCGGAGGATTCGGGGCTGACCGACGATGCATAGAACCGGCGTTCGGGATGCGAGATCGGCCGGGGCCGGATGGCCATTTCCGGAATTTTGTAGAACTCGCCTTGCCAGTCGAAACGCTCGTTCGAGAGGGCTTTCACGATCAGTTGCGCCGATTCGACGAAGCGGGGGCGGGCTTCCTCCATGGGGATGCGGAATCCCTCATATTCGACGCTGGCGGCACCGCGGCCAAATCCCATCAGGGTTCGCCCGCCACTCATGACATCGAGCAGCGCGATCTGTTCGGCGACCCGGATCGGATCATGCCAGGGGAGAACGATCACGCAGGTGCCCAGGGTGATTTTGCTGGTCCGGCCGGCATAGTAGCTGAGCATCTGCAGCAGCGAGGGCGACATCGAGTAGCCGGTGAAATGATGTTCCAACGCGAACAGTGAATCGAAGCCAACGGTTCGGCGAGGTCGCCCAACTGCATGTGTTCGTTGTAGAGCGCGACGTCCGGACGACCGGGTTGCGCGAGAATGCTGAGAGCGGTTCCGACTTTCATGACCGATCCTTGTTGGTAGTGTTATCGAAAACTGGCGAAGCACAGGCCCGTGCCAGTCAATGCGGGTGTCCGGTAGCCCGGAACGTAGCTGATCCAATCCAGGTCCAATGCTTCCACCGCGCCGGCCATGCAGATCCAGTTGCGGATTTCGGAGCTTCCGGCCTGCAACTTGTGCATCGGCGCGTTTTGAAAAAAAGCCGCGTCCTTGTGGTGTAGTGCGGCAACGATCTGCCAGTCGAACGCCTCATCCACCACGAAATGGCTGAGCCCTCCCGAAGCCAGCACGCCGACCCGGGCGTTGCCCGGATACTCGGCGATCGCCCGGGCCAAGGCGCGGCCGAGGGCGAAGCATCGCGCGGGGCTGGGTTGGTTTGGCGGATAATAGGCGTTCAGGAACAGCGGGACCAATGGGACGGTATCCGAACAGAATTTGTGCACGTAGGAAAAAGCGTGCCCTTCATGGCGGCCCGGGGGCACGCTGCTGGATACCGAAATATCGAAATCGGCCGTCTGCAACGATCCGATCAGGTGACGCGCCAAAACGGCGTCGCAGGGATATTCGACTTCGCCGCCTTCTTCGAAAAACCGCATGCGTGCGCGGCTCATGGCGTCGATGGCGGGGGCGGCTTTGGCGTTGCGGATGGTGACGCCGTGATAGATGCCGATGGCCGGCATGTTGGTATGATCGAAAAGTTCTTCCTGATCGTCGCCGATCACGATCAAGGCATCGAGTGCGGCGGCGGCGATGGACGCGCGAAGCCGAGCCTGGGCGGTGTTGATCGTGGCACGCCGTTCGCGCATGGCATCGGGGGCGATCCGGTCCATCGCGTCGGGCGGCGCGAGCGCCAGAATATCGTCGTAACGACAGGGTTTGCCATCGAAGTCGTAATGTTGGCGGGCCTTGTCGCGCGGCAGAAAAGACGATGTCCAATCCTCGGCCGCACAGGCCAGCATCGGGCTGTGCGAAGTGCCGAAGCCCGCGACGAGCTGCGCCACGGGGCTAACGGATCGGAGAGAACGATGCCGGTGCCACCAGCATGTTCTCTTGTGCCAGGATCGCGCCGGTCGCCCCGCTGCCGGGTGGCCACAAGCCGCGGGCGACGGCATCGGTTCGGATCCGCTGACGTTCGGCGGCGTCCTTATAGGCCCAGATGTGAACCCACTTGTTGAGCCCACCGAACTCGGAATGCCAAGCACCGACCAATGGCGAGAGTTTGACCCGTTCGTCGATCTTGCCAGTCCAGCGCTCGATCACGCCGGGCATCGCGCCGGGGGCGATGGTGTAGCGGCGGATTTCGAACACCGGGCCGATGTCCCTGGGAGTCAAGGGCGGGGAGAACGGGGCGGGGTGAAACACTTCGGCCTGCTGGGAGATTACCAGCTCCCTTGTGGCCGGGGGCCAGCCGTCTTCCTTCGCGGCGGCGGCCCGCACCGCGGTTCTTTGGTCGAGGCTGTCGTAGGGCCAGACGTGGATGACCTGGTTCAGCGCGCCGACATCGGTGTGCCAGAATGCCGCGAGTTTGGAGTGTTTTTCCCGGATCGGCAGAGCGGCGGCGAAGCGCTTTTCGAACTCGGCCACCGAGCCTGGTTTCAGTTGGTAGGTGCGGACCTCGATGATCATGACCGTTCCCCGTGTTCTGCCGGGGGAGGTTAGAACGAGTGATGCGGGACGCAAAGAGGACTACTGGCCGGCGGCCTTTTGTTGCCTTATTGTGTCGAGCGCCTGCTTCACCTGATCGGGTGAAAGGTCATGGGCGAGAATCTGCCCAGCCTCGGTCTCCCGCCCCGCCAGTGCAAGCACGACGGCGTAGTCGTGGCGCAGTTGGGCCGAGGCGGACGAAGCCGTCGCGAGCGGTGCGATCAGTACGACGCCATCGGCTCCCTCCCCGCTCATGGCGAGCGACAACGCCATATTGACGGTTCCCGCCGTGTTGGAAGCATCGAGCGCATGAACACGGCGATATGCCTCCTGCGCTTCCCGATGCTGGCCAAGCAGATCGCGGGCGATACCGAGATTGTTCCAGCCATTGATGTTGTTTGGCTCGCGTTTCACAACCTCGCCGAACAACGTGGCGGCCTCGGTCGGATCGGTCGCAAGGCGCAGTCGGCCCAAACCGAGCTGCCCGCGCACCGAATTGGGCTGGAGGCGCAAGGCGTGGGTGAAAGCGGTGCTGGCGTCGTCGGTTTTCCCCAGTTGGGCGGCGGCGTCGCCCTGGATCAGCAACGCCGTTACGTCGTCAGGTGTGTGTTGCAGGATGCTCTGGGTCACTTGCATTGCAAGCGCCGGGGATCCGCTGCGCAGTTCCTGCTCGGCGACCGACACGCCGCTGCCGGCGGGGGCGGGCCGTTGCGACGAACACGCCGCGAGGCAACACACCAGACAGAGTGCGAGAACGCGCACGGTCAATGGGAGAAGGCCGCGGTGACCGACATCACCGCCGGCCCGGCGGCGATGATGAAGACGCAGGGCAGGATGAACAGAATCATTGGCATCGTGATCAATACCGGCAAACGTGCTGCCCGTTCTTCATATTTCGTGAGCATCTCGTCACGCATTTCGCTGGAAAGCTGACGCAATGCCTCCGATATCGGTGTGCCGTATTGTGTTGCCTGCACGAGGGTGGAGGCGAAACGTTTGAAATTTTCCACGCCGGTGCGATTGCCGAGATTGAGCAGCGCCTGGCGGCTATCGGTCATGATCTGCAATTCGCGTGCGGTCTGCGCGAATTCGTTGCTGAGTTCACGATACGCGAAGGACAATTCCTCGGCCACCCGCAATACCGCGGCACCGAGACTCAGTCCGGCCTGGGTACAAATCACCATCAGATCGAGTGCATCCGGCAGTCCCTGTTCCACCCGCGTCAGGTATTGGGTGCGGCGCCGGTTCAGCAGCCATTCGGGCAGCAGCAATCCGACGATCGCGATTCCGGGGATGACCAATAACTTGTATTTGTGGAGGCTGTTGATGTTTTCCGCGAGAAGGAAACCGACGAACGCGAAGATGATGGGCGAGAAGATCTTGGCGCCCACGAACACGTTCAGACCTTGCGAGCCGCGCAACCCGGCACTGGCCAAGGTCTGCTCCAACTCGACCCTGGTTTTGGCGGGAATGATGCCGCTTCGCAGCAGGAAATTCCCCAGGCCTGATGCCAGTCCGGTGACCATTCCGCGCACCGCGGCAGCCTGATCGGCGGCGGTTTCTTCCACGACTTCGCCGTGTATGGCGCGGACCCGAGAAGTCATCGCCTCGGAGTATTTGACGTCGCGCAGAAGCAGGTAGCCGATCAGGAGCAACCCGACGAGGATTACCGAGGCGCCGAGCAGAAGGAACTGGGTCATGCCAGCACCTTTTGAATGATCGTGTGAATGCTGAGAATGCCGAGCGAGAGCATGATCACCGCCAGCCCAAGCATCGACTTCCCTTGCGTCGTCGTGAACAGGACGATGATATATTTCGGGCTGATAAGATACAGCATGAGACCGGTGGCGAGCGGCATGACCGCGAGCACCGCGGAACTGCTGCGAGCTTCCGATGTCATGGCTTTACCTTTGGCCTTCAGCGCGACGCGGCGCCGGATGACGTCGGCCAGCGATTCCAGCGTATCGCTCAAAGTGCCGCCCGTCTGGTTCTGCAGCGTCAGCGTGGTCGCGAAAAACCGGTACTCGGTCAGACCGCTGTCGCGCGCCATTTCCTGCAACGCCTCGTCCATCGGCACACCGATGGAGACCTGTTCGACCAGGCGGGAAAAGCCGGCCGCGGTCAACGGCGGGGAGGCGCGGGCGACATTACGCAGCGCCTCCGACACCGGGATGCCGACGCGAATGGCCCGGACCAGCATCGCCAGGGCGTCGGGAAATTCGAAAAGCAGGCGCTGCTTGTGACGGTTATCGAAATAGGCGAACACCTGGTGACACATGACGAGCCACAACACCGGGATCGACGCCATCGCGAACCGTCCCAGGAGATCGGCGATCAGAAATTCGGCCAAGCGGGCCAGGACCAGCAGGCCGATCACGATCATCCACCAGCGCAACGGGTACAGTTGCGGCCGTTCCGGGTCGAAGCCGAATATCCATGAAATCTTCGCCAGTGCTGGGCGTTTTTCGACCGCGGTACGCTCACCGATGGCGGAAATTTCGAGCGTAATGATCCGCTGATGGGCGTCGCCGATCGAGGCGAGGCGCTTATCCCGCCGCTCCGCATGTTTCTGTGCCTGCGACAACAACATCGCGCTGACGCACATGAGGACGAAGGAGACCGACGCCCCCACCACGAGAAAATAGCGGAGGTGAGCGTGTTCCATCAGAACCGGTCTCCCTCTTCGAGCGCGGCGCGCCAAGCCTTGTCGTAACCGAAATAGGCCAAGCGGGTCAGGAAGCCGGCCGGCATGCGGCTGACCTTGTATGTTCCGAACAGTTTGCCGTCCGGACCCTCCCCCTTCACTTCGAATTGGAATATGTCATTTAGCGTAATGACGTCGCCTTCCATGCCGCAGACTTCGGTCACCTGGGTCACGCGACGGCCGCCGTCGCGGTGCCGTTCGACCTGAATGATCAAATCGATCGACCCGACGATCTGGGTCCGGATCGCTCGCGACGGCAGACCCATATTGCCCATCTGAACCATATTTTCGATACGGATGACGGCGTCGCGGGTTGTATTGGCGTGGATGGTGGACATGCTGCCATCGTGACCGGTGTTCATGGCCTGCAACATGTCGAATGCTTCGGCGCCGCGGACCTCACCGATGATGATCCGGTCTGGCCGCATACGCAGCGCGTTACGGACCAGATCGCGCTGGGTGATTTCCCCGCGCCCTTCCAGGCTGATCGGCCGGGTTTCGAGCCGGACCACATGCGGCTGCTGGAATTGCAGTTCCGCCGCGTCTTCGACCGTGACGACGCGTTCGCCGGGGTCGATCATCCGGGACAAGGCGTTCATCAGGGTTGTCTTGCCGGAACCCGTGCCGCCCGAAATGACGATGTTCAGCCGGCCTTTTCCCGCGATTTCAAGAATCCGAGCGACCTGCGCGCTCATGGCTTTCCATTCGACCAGCTTGGCGAAATCGATCGGTTTGCGGCCGAATTTACGGATCGACATATAAGGACCATCGAGCGCCAATGGCGGGAACACGATGTTGACGCGCGAGCCGTCCTTCAAGCGTGCGTCGACCATGGGACTGGATTCGTCGATACGGCGCCCGATCGAGGAGGCGATGCGCTGACAGATGCTTGCCAGATGTCCGGCATCGCGAAACTTCACGTGCGACAGCACCACTTTGCCCTGGCGTTCGACGAAGGTTTTTTCGGGACCGTTCACCATGATGTCATTGATGGTGTCGTCTTCCAGCAGCGGTTCGAGCGGCCCCAGGCCCAGAATGTCATGCACCAGCTCGGTCGCCAGTGCCCGCTGCTCCCGGCGGTTGAGTTGGATACGGCGTTCGGTGGCGATTTCCGAGATAAGACGTTCGACGTCACCGGTCAGTCGTTCGGGCGCCATCAAGGCCACGGTATTGGCATCGAGCCGAGCCATGCACGCGGTCCGAAGGTCGGCGATCGATGTTTCGGGCAGGACGCTGAGCACGGCGTTCGGGTTCGTCGTTGCCGGAGACGCTGCTGGGGGCGATGGCGAAAAGCCCGTCCGGGGCGGCGGGACGTCCTCAACGGGTTCGGGGACGAGTTGCAGCGGGCGGCGCCCGAAGACCGGTGGGTTGTTCATGATGCGGGTGTCCGCTTTAAGGAGAACCAACCACGACGCTCGTTACGGCCGCCGCGACGTCGGGATGACGCGGTTGCCGCGTCGTCGAGAATCCGAACGCCGGCCACTTGGCGGGACAATTCCTGGATCGCCACCCGAACGCCGGCGCTGTTTTTCATCGCGGCTTCGCCCAGCGTCGCGGCATTGCCGACCTGACGCGGTTGATCCGGGATGACGATATCCACTTTCATTTTCAGGGCTTCTTCGACTTGCCGGCGGGTCAGGCCGCCCGGCAATCCGACCCGGTTCAAACGATGACCGGCCGCTGTTCCTGGCGCAGCCCCTTCGGCAGCGTGAGCAGGCGGACGGTGTCCCGGATCGCGGCCAATGTCGGCGACATCACCAGAACGCGCTGGTCCACGAGGTCCAGCAGATCCTGGTACACCGGTACGGGCGCGAACGGGACGTCGGCGACGATGAAATTATAGCGCCGGCGGAGGGCATCGAGCAGTGCCGCGGCCGCGCCCGGGGCATGGTTCGCGGTCACCGTTGGTTTTTCCTCGCTGGCGAGAATATGCAACCGGTCCCCGGCCGGGACCGCCGCGCGTTCGGCCAACAAGGCATCGATACGTTCCGGGACTTCCAGGGCCATACGCAATCCGAGGCCGGATTGCACATTCAGCAGAAATGCCGCGGCACCGAGATGGATATCCGGATCGAGCAGCACGGTATGGCGGTGCATGGCGACGCCCAGGTTCCAGGCAAGATTGACCGCGATCGTTGTCGCACCGACGCCGCCCCGTACGCCGGTCACCGACACGGCGCGGCCGCCCAATGCGACGTCTTGGCCCAGTCGCACCTGCCCGCTGAGAAACCCGCCAAAATGACGCGTGACGGCGTCGCGTGTCAGCGGTTTGGCCAGGTATTCCGAGGCACCCATGCTGCGGGTGACTTCCCGGTAGAAATCGACGTGATCGATTTCCCCGATCACGAGTACGCAGACATCCAGCTCCACCGCGTTCGCCAGATCGCCCAGGGCCGACAAGGGTCGCTCTTCGCCGCTGACGTCGACGATCAGCATCTTCGGCGTCGCCTGACGCTGCATCGCGGTGATCGCGGCGCGGATACCGCCGCGGCGCAGATCGAGTTCGTCCGAGGTCAGGTCGTGCAACCCCTCACGAATCGCTTCTTCGGATTTGCTATCCGCGATAAAGCCGACGAGCGCGGGGCGGTCCGGCCGGGCATCCAAGCCGCGATCGGCGCGATTCGGTTCCACCCGCGAGCGGCTGTCGTCCGGCATAAGCCTCAGGTTCCTCCGGCCGGCGCACCGGCTTGCTGTCCGCCACCACCAGCGCCGGCGCCAATTGTCGTCGGACCGCTGAGCGTCTTGGGCGTGTCGGACCAGATGTGGTTGACTGCCTTGGCTGCTGCCGCCGAATTCTGCCTCGGATCGTCGCGGCCGCCCGCGAGATCGGCGGGATTTGCCAGTTGTGCGGCAAGGTTGGCCGCGGGCGCGCCGGTCGGGTACCAGACATCGTCACGGGCGTAAGGGTCGCGGCTGGAACAGCCGGCGAGAATCCCGAGAAGGATGGCGGCGGCGAAACCGAGGCGGATATTTCCGTTCATGCGGCACCTCATTGCACGATAAAGCCGGCGCTGCCGGGTATGGAAACCGGCACCGGCGGCCTTTGCTTGGCAACTTGCCGCATGAGCAGCAGACGCTCCATGTCGGACGGCGGTTTATATCCGTCGGTGGGCAGGCGCAGGGCGTTGGGGTTGGACACGGGCCGCACGATGTAGGGTGTCACGACGATCACAAGTTCGGTTTCGGTGCGGTTGAACTGATTGTCGTGCGCCAGCGCGCCGAGGTATGGAATATCGCCGATCCCGGGGATTCCGGCTCCGTTGTCATTGGACTGCTGCTGCAGCATGCCGGCGATCGCCAAGCTCTCCCCGCTGCCGAGTTCGACGGTCGTCTCGACCCGGCGGGTCGTGAGCGAGGGCACGATAATGGTCGAGCTTCCTGTGTTGATCGTCGCGCTGTTGACGCTGCTGAGTTCGCTGACTTCCGGTTTGACATGAAGGTTGATCCGCCCGTCGCTGAGCACGGTCGGCAGGAACGACAACAACACCCCGAAACTCTTGTATGTGACGCTGACGGCACCCTGCCCCTGGCTTACGGGCACCGGATATTCGCCACCGGCCTGGAAGCTCGCCGATTGACCGCTGATCACGGTCAGGTTCGGTTCGGCCAGGACATGGGCGAGGTTATCTTTGGCCAAGGCATCGATCACGCCGCTGAACCCGAGGCCGGGGCAACCGGCCCCTCCGGTCGCGGCCGCGGCCGCGGCGCAGGTGAGGGTGCTGCCGTTGGCGTTCAAGCTGACCGCGGGGAGCGTTGCAATGCTGCCGAAGGACGAAATGGCGCTCCAGTTGATACCCAGATTGCGTACGACGTTGCGCGACATTTGTGCGATTCGGACGCTCAGGGTGACCTGCAGCGGGGCATCGATTGCTATCTCGTTGTCGATTGCGCCGCCTTCGGGCGCGAAGCCCTTTGCGATTGCCACGGCCTGCGCCGCGTCGGCGGGGTTTTTGACGGTTCCGGAGAGCATCAGACCCTTGCCATGCGCCTGCACTGTCACATGGCTGTTGGGCAACAGGCGCTCGATCGTTGCCTGCGCCTGTTTCGCGTTGAAGGATGAGGGCTGCACGCTGACGTCGTATTGCACCAATACCTTGCCGTCCGCGTCCATCATCGCGATGGTCGTGCGGCCGGCATTCAGGCCGAAGATGAACAATGCGGTCGCGCTCGCCGGCCGGACTTCGGCGACCTTGGGATCGGCGACGAAGATATTGGCGACCGGGCTGGCGAGGGTGATCACTTTGCCCGCGCCTGCTTCCACGACCAATGACGTGCGGTTAACGCCGTCGCCGGCCGCCTGAGCGCCGGAAATCGCGCACAACATGACGAGGAAAACGGCCGTCCACAGAGCCTTCACGCCGCCGGGCATCAATATTTGAACTCCTTTGGATCCGCCGCGCCATGGAAGATATGGATCACGTGCGGCGCCGGAGGGGGCGGCGGCGCCTCGCCGTCGAGCGCGGCCGACACGTCGCGGGCGTAAACCGAGCCGCCGCGCGGGGCGGCCACATTGCCGGGGGATGTTGGGTTGGCGCCCGCGGTCTCATCCGGCGCGACCGCCCGCACCGACAGGGACAGGCGCCCGAGGCGCATCGCCACGGACACGCGCTGGACGTCTTCCGGGTTGCATTCCAGCGTCACCGTCCGGTTCTGCGACCCACCGTTGCCCGGGGTCCCGCCTTGCACGAGTTGCTGATCGATGGCGATGACCCGAACGTTGGTCAGGATGGTCTCCGCCGAGATCCGTCGGCCCGGGGGCAGCGCCGGATCGGTGAGAGTCTGGGTCAAGGTCAGGTCGACACGGTCCCCTGGCCAGACAAGGCCGGCGGACCCGCTCGTCGCATCGACCCCGATCGTAATGGCCCGCATCCCGGGCAGCAGCGCGGCCGCCATGAACCCGTGGTCCGTCGGCCTGATGATATCCTCGTCGCGAATGGCCTGTCCGCTGGCCAAAGCACGCTTGGCCATCGATCCGGCGAGGGAGCGGATCGCGTCGGGCGATTCCGCGGGGATCGCGCCGGCCGCCTGGGGTGCCGGTACGGCATGCACGATCACGTCTTCGGGTTTCAGCATCGCGCCGGCCGCGATGTTGCGGGCTGAAACCAGGACACGGACCTCCGGTGGCGGTGCGGGCGGCGGGGGCGCGGGTGTCGCTGGCGCGACGGGCGCCACCTGGGCGACCTGCGCGGCTGGCGGCGGCCTCAGCGTAAACCAGGCGACCACGCCGAAACCGACGAGGGCGATGGCCATCAGGACGAAAAACGCGACGCGCAGGAGCACGGGATACTCCGATCAGAACAAAGCGAACGTGAAGCCGGCGGCAATGGCGCAAGCATACGGAAGTGGACCGCCGCGCCGCAAACGCCAAAGCTCGGCTCTCATGGCGCGTGCCAACAAATTGGTCGGCCGTGGCACGGCCGCATCGGTGCGGACAGCGCGCGCGATGCGGCCCCCGACCAAATAGAGGATCGCGAGAATGGAGCCGGAAAACGACATCGCGACGATGAAGGCCCCGAATTGTCCCTGCGGGACCGCGAGCGTGGCCGCCGCGATGAGTTTCACATCGGCCCCGCCCAGCCAGCCGCGCCGCCAACAGAAGGCCGTGATGGCGAACACCGCGATGGCAGCCAGCAGACTGCCCAACAGGTGGCCGTCCACGATCCGCGCCCCGAGCCCCCCAAGGGCGACGACGACCGCGACCCAATTCGGCACGGTTCGTGCGACGATGTCATGCAATGCCGCCAGCAACAGGAGTCCAGCACACGCCAATGGTGCGGCCGGGACGATCAGAGGGAGCCATCCATTTGGCATAGGTAGCACCGGTTTGGCGGAACGCGAAAACTGCGACGATAGAGCGAGCAAACCGCCTTGCCGAAACGGCATGCCCAGGTTGAAGGCCGTAAAAGGTGTTCTGTTCGCACTCAGAGGTTGTTGCCGATGCTGTGAAACTTATTCGAAATATCGGTCGCGAGGTTGCCGAATCCCACCATGATGATCGTGACGACGACCCCTACGATCATCGCATATTCGACCGCGGTGACGGCACGGCGATCATCCCGGAGGCACACCCATGTCATGATAGAAGTCAGCATTTTGTTTGTCCCCTTGGTCCACAAAATTGTTAGTGAAGCTATCGTTTGATCGGCGACCATGCCTACGCCCATTGGCAAGAGGCTGTCGAACTACCCCCGGTTCTACAGCCCCCCACGCCTTTGCTATGACTTAACCTCAGCGCGAAGACAAGTAAAAAAAGGCCCTGCCCATCGGTGGGGGACCCGCTCCCGGAAAATACAACCGATGACCAGGACTAGGCAACCCGACCGCGCGGCGCAATTCAATGATTTCCAAAAATGACCCGGATTCCGCCGGCGGAATCCGGAGCGAGCGGCGTGTGTGTGACCACGTCCCGCCCCTGCTGACTTCGAACCCGTTTTGAACGGACGATATCGAATCCGCCGCCGGAGACTGGCGAAGACTACCCACCAGGGCCAAGGCCGATGGCGTGTCCCTGCCATAAAACCAATGGAAATCAGCGGTTGTTCCGATAGGCCGCGACATCCGCGCTGGTGTTCACATTTTCGTATGGTGCGGGGTCAGGCCCACGAAATCCCGATCACCGACAAAGTCGAGACCCCGCCCCGGTTCAGTTAAAGACGTTCGGCCTGCAACAATCCTGCAATGGCGGTCGGATCGTAGCCAAGTTCGGTTAGTATTGCTTCGCTATGCTCCCCAAGCGCCGGGCCGCCCTGGCGCAGGGTGGCCGGTGTCGCGGAGAACCGCGCAGCTGGCCGTGCGCCGCGGATCCGGCCAGCCACGGGGTGTTCGGATTCGACGACGATGCCGGTCGCGGCGACCTGCGGATCGCGGATCATCTCCCCGCGGGTCAGCACCGGCGCGCAGGGAACCCCGGCCGCGGTGAGCCGTTCCAGCCATTCCGCCGCCGGTCGGGTGCGCAAGACCTCCTGCGTCATGGTCAGGCGGGTGTCGATGTTGCGCTGGCGCAAAGCGGGCGTCTTGAACCGCGGGTCGTCCAGCCATTCGGGCCGGTCGAGGGCCCGGGTCAGCGCTTCCCATTCCTTGTTCGATTGCACCGCGCAACTGATGTACGAGGTCGAGGTCTCGTAGATGAGATCGATGAAGCTCGCTGCCTCCTGCTGCGGGAATTCATCGCCGACGAAGGTCTGGCTGCCCATGTCGGAGGCAAAGAGGAAGGCGATGACGGCCTCCAGCATCGAAATGCGGACATGCTGACCTTCCCCGGTCCGTTCGCGCGCCAGGAGGGCCGCGGTGATGGCCTGGGAAGCGGAAATCGCGGTCAGTTTGTCCGGCACGATCGTGCGCACCAGGCGCGGACGTTCGGAGTCGGAACCGGCCTGGATGGTGGCGAGGCCGGACATTGCCTGCACCAGGGGATCGTAGACCGGCTTGCCGGCGAAGGGGCCTTTCTCGCCAAATCCGCTGATGGAGACGTATATGAGCCGCGGCGCGACGGCGCGCAGCGCGTCCTCCCCCAGGCCCATGCGTTCGGCGACGCCGGGGCGGAAGTTCTGCACGAACACATCGGCGGTGGCGACGAGGCGGATCAGGGCCTCCTTGGCCTTGGGATCCTTCAGGTCCAGCGCCAGCGAACGCTTGTTTCGGTTGTTGTTGAGGAACGATGCCGAGAATCCGTTCCGGCGGTTGTTCGCCGCCCGGGTGTGATCGCCGCCATCGGGATTTTCGACCTTGATCACGTCCGCGCCCTGATCGGCCAGGATCATCGTGGCCAGCGGCCCCGAGATCATGGAGGTCAGGTCGACGATCCGGTAGCCGTGCAGCGGGCCGGGCATGGAAGCTCCTCGTGTTTGTCGGATGGATCATAGGATCGCCGGAGCCGGCGCGCCACCGACAGCAGCAACAACGCCATGGCCGGCGGTCCGAACGGTATTCCGTGACCGGCGGCGAGTTTGACGATCATGGGCGAGAGATAGAGCAGGAGCAGGGCCGCGCGTTCGAACGGCAACCACCCGTTACGGCCGGCATCGGCGATGAGCCATGCGGCGGGAACGATGAGTATGGGCAGATCGTATTCGCCCAGGAACGGCACGCAGAATCCGGTCGCGACGACCATGGCGGCGATCGCGGCCTTGCCGTCCGGTGTTTTGCGGGCGGCCCAGATCAGGAAACCGAGCGCAGCGACCGCGCCGAGCGCCTGACCGATCCAGGCGGATCGCGCGGTGGCGCCGAGCAGGCGGAGTCCCATGTAGGGGCTGACGAAACGGTCGAAGCCGGCGATGCCGTCGGCGTACAGCGCCTGTGCCGCCGGCAGACCGGCTGCGAAGGCCGCCCAGCATGCGGTGCCGAAGACGAGAACCGAGATGGCGAGCAGGATCGCGGCGGCGACGCCGGCCGCGGCGAACGCGCGCCATTTTCCGGTCAGCGCGAGCAGAACCGGGGCGAGAACCGCGACATGGGGCTTGTAGATCAGGCAGCCGATCGCGATGCCGGCAAGGATCGGTGCCCGGTCCAGCAGCACCGCCGCGGCGCCCAGCAATGCCGCCAGCAGCATGCCGTTTTGCACATACAACGCACAGACCAACGTCGCGGGACAGGCGAGCGCGGCGAGAACGGCGTTGCGTCCGGCGATGCCTCGGATAGCGACCGCGAAGGCGGTGGCGGTGGCACCCACCCATGCCGCTTTGGCCGCACCGAACGGCAGCAACGCGAAGGGGACGTAAAGCAGCAGCGCGACCGGCGGATAGTTAAACCGAGCGGCGGTGGCGGGGCCGATCATGGCGATCACGCGGGTTGGCACGAGGTCGCCGTAGACATCGCCGGCGTGTCCCTCCAAGGCCATCCGGCCGGCTGTCCACAGGACGGCGAAATCGCGGCCGACCTGCAACTCGGGATGGAACCAGAACAACAGCGGGATGGTCGCGGCGATCGCGACGATCCAGACATTGGCCGCGGCCTGCATCCGGTCCGCGGTGAGCAACGGTTTCATGGTCCCGTGAGGAAGCGGAAGGTCCCGTTCGCACGCTCGACCCGTCCCAGGCCGGGCCAGGGCTGGTGATAGCCGATGACGGCGATGCGTTCGTCGGCGAGGCGGGCCAGCAGACGCTTGCGGGTGGCGACGCCCTGCTCGCGGTCGGTATCGAAGACGCTGTGTGCCTCGGGGAAGGTGTAGGACAGCGGATCATGGAAGGCGACGTCGCCGGTGAGGCACCAGTTGCCGGCGAACAGATACGCCATGTGGCCGGGCGTGTGGCCGGGGGTCAGGCAGGCCTGGACGCCGGGCAGGAATTCCGCCCCGTCGCGCACGAACACGATGCGGTCGCGCAGGGGCAGGAGGTGGCGGGCGACGCCGGCGACGCTGCGTTCGAACCGTTCGGACGGCGGATCCGATTCCCAGAATTCCAGCTCGGCTTGCGACAGGTAGATCGTTGCGTTGGGGAAGTTCGGCCTGCCGTCCGCGCCCATGGTGCCCCAGCAATGGTCGGAATGGCCGTGCGTGAGCACGAGGGCATCGATCGCCGCGGGATCGATGCCGGCTTCGGCGAGGCTTTCCAGCAACCTGCCGCTTTCGGTGCCGTAGAGCTTTTCGGAACCGAGACCGTTGTCGAACAGGATTTTCCGGCCGGCGGTTTCCAGCAGCAGGCAATTCTGTTCCGCCCGGATACGGTCGGTAGGCTGGCCGGCGTGGACGAGGGCGGCATTCAGGGCGTCATCCGTCGGTCCTTTGAAAATCCGCGGCGCGGGAGGCAGTGTCAGCGGGCCGTCGGACACGATCGTGGCATCCATCGTGCCGATCTTGAAGCAATGAAACATCAGGCGAGCTCCCGGCAGGCGTGCGCCAGCCACGCATGTATGTCCGCCGGGAGAGAGGGGCCGACGGTTTCCAGTACCCGGCGATGGTAGGCGTTGAGCCATGCCTTCTCCCCGGGATCGAGCAGGTCGGGATCCAGCAGCCTGATATCGAAGGGGGCCAGGGTCAGTGTTTCGAAGCGCAGGAATGGCTTTTTGGCTTCCGGGAGTTCGGCTTCGCGCACGAGCAGGAGGTTCTCCAGCCTGATCCCGTAATGGTCCGGCAAATAGTAGCCGGGTTCGTCGGACAGTACCATTCCCTCCTCGATGGCGATGGGACGGGCGAGGCGGGAGAGGCTGACCGGTCCTTCGTGGACGGAGAGGAAACTGCCAACGCCGTGACCGGTTCCGTGGTCGTAATCGAGGCCCATGGCCCAAAGCGCCCGGCGGGCGAAGCTGTCGAGATGCGCGCCCTGGACACCGTGCGGGAAGACGGCGGATGCGATGCCGATATGGCCTTTCATCACGGCGGTGACGCGGGCCTGGATTTCTTTTGGGGCTGGGGCTGGGCCGGTCCAGACGGTGCGGGTGATGTCGGTGGTGCCGTCGAGGTATTGGCCGCCGGAGTCGATCAGATAGACCTCATTGGGTTTGATCGGCCGGTCGGATTCCGGGGTGACGCGGTAGTGGATGATGGCGCCGTGCTCGCCGGCGCCGGAAATGGCGGGGAAGCTCTCGCCGCGAAAGAGAGGAACCTCCTGCCGGAAGGCCAGCAGTTTCTCGGCGGCGGCCATTTCGGTCGCGGTCGTGCCGTGCGTATCGACCCAATGCAGAAAGCGGCACATGGCGACGGCGTCGCGGGTGTGGGCGTCGCGCATGCCTTGTTGCTCGACGGGGTTTTTCCGGGCTTTTGGCAGCGCACAAGGGTCGGCGCCGGAGACGACGGTCGCTCCGGCCGCTCGCAGTGTCTGGGCGAACCAGATGGGCGAGCCGGCTGAATCGACCCGTATGGTTTTGCCGACGAGGCGTGCCAGGGCCGGGGCCAACGCGTCGCGCGGGGCGATGGAGACGGTGTTGCCGAGCCAGGCGCGGGTGGTGTCGGGGATTTTGCGGGGATCGATGAAGAGTTCGGTGGCGCCGTCCGCGTGTACCAGGGCGAAGCCGAGGGCGAAGGGGGTGAACGGCACATCTTCGCCGCGAATGTTCAACAGCCAGGCGACCGAGGCGGGATCGGTCAGAATGGCCGCGTCCTGCTTGGCCTCGGTCAGCATTTTGGCGATGTCGGCGCGCTTGTCTTCGCTGGTGCGTCCGGCATGGACGAGGGGGTGCGGGACGGCGGGTGCGAGGGGCGGCGCGGGGCGGTCGGACCAGACGGCGTCCACCGGATTGCGTGCGACCGGCACCATGTTCACGCCGGCGGCGGTGTAGCGATTGACGGCTTCCTCGGCGAAGAGCAGCGGATCGTAGCCGATTTTCGCGCCGGCCGGGGCGTGTTGGGCGACCCACTGGGTTGGGGGCTGGTCGGTGATGTGTAACCGCGTCCAGAGCGTGGGGTCGGTCTGGGCGGCCAATTGCAGGACGTAGCGACCGTCGGTGAAGACCGCGGCCTTGTCGGCCAGCACGACGGCGAGTCCGGCACTGCCGGTGAAGCCGGTGAGCCATGCCAGGCGTTCCGCCGAGGCGGGGACATATTCCCCCAGATGCTCGTCCGCGCGGGGGACCACGAGGCCGTCGAGGTCCTGTTTTTTCAGTTCCGCGCGCAGGGCGGTCAGTCGGTCGGCGTACATTCGCATCTCCATATCATACGCATACGAACATCCATGCGAATGGCGCACGGCTGGCCGGTTGAAACCGCGCTATTCGTTCGGCGTCCGCGGACTTATGTTGCACCGCACCAAGACCCGAGTGCGCTACGCCATGACGACGCCGCGTTGGAACCCGGGACGATGGAGAGTGAGCCATGAGCACCACTGCCGATAGTCATTTTACCTTCACCCTGCCCAGCCTGAGCTATGTCGATACCAGCCAGGAAGACCAGAACCGTATCGAGGTCGCGCGCCCTGTCCAGTCCCGCGGGTTCGTTGAATGGCTGGCCGCTCGGGTCGCCGCCTTTCGGGCCTGGAATGCTGAGCGCCAGGCGCTTTCCGAGTTGTCGGTGATGAGCGACCGTGAGCTGATGGATGTTGGTCTGAACCGCGGCGATTTCGTGCGGATGTTCGATTCCACCGCCAATGCCGATCTTCGGGAACGCGGCCTGCATCAGTAAGTTCAGACAGGATTTTCGAGATGGGGCCGGGCAAAGCGACTTTGCCCGGCCCCATTCTTTTGGATCAGCTCAATGCCTGGATCATACTCCGCACGCGGGGGTAGACCTCGTTTTCCCAGCGGCGGCCGCTGAACACGCCGTAATGGCCGACGCCGGTTTGCAGGTGATGGCGCTTCATGCTGACGCGCACACCGGAGCACAGATCCAGCGCGGCGACGGTCTGGCCGATGGCGCAGATGTCGTCCCGCTCCCCTTCGACGGTCATGAGCGCGGTGCGTCGGATGAGTTCGGGGCGAACCGGACGTCCGTGCCAGGTAAGGCGACCCAGCGGCAGGTCGTGATCCTGAAAGATACGCTGGACGGTTTGGAGGAAGAACTCTGCGGGCAGGTCCATGACCGCGCCGTATTCCTGATAGAATTTGCGATGCGCTGCCGATTTGGCCTGATCGCGCCGCGCCAGTGCGTGGAATTGGGCGATGTGGGCGTTGATATGGCGATCGAGGTTCATCGACATGAACGCGGTGAGCTGCATGAATCCGGGATAGACCCGGCGGTTCGCGCCTTTGTAGCGCCAGGGCACCTTGCCGATCAGGTTTTTCTCGAACCAGTCGATCGATTTGGATTTCGCGAGTTCGTTTACCTTGGTTGGATTGATTCGGGTGTCGATGGGCCCGGCCATCAGGGTCATGCTGCGGGGTTGGGCGGGATTGCGATCCTCGGCCATGACGGCGACGGCGGCCAGGGCGGCGACGGTCGGCTGGCAGACGGCGACGAGGTGGCCGCCGGGTCCGATCGTTTCCATAAACAGGATCAAGTGATCGACGAAGGCATCGAGATCGAAGGTCCCATCGGACAGCGGGACGTCGCGGGCATTTTTCCAGTCGGTGATGTAGACGTCGTGATCGCGCAGCATGGTATGCAGCGTGCCGCGCAGGAGGGTGGCGAAGTGGCCTGACATCGGTGCGACGAGCAGGACCCTGGGTCCGGGTTCGGCGACATCCTTCTTGAAATGGAGCAGCGATGCGAAGGGGGTGTCGAGGGCGATTTCCTCGGTCACCGCGACATCGTCGTTGCCCATGCGGACGCTGCTGATTTCGTAATCCGGGCGGGCGTGGGTCATGCCGGCTTCGGCGAGCAGGCCGAAGGCGGCGCCGAGTTGCCGGACGACGCCGGGCGTGTGGGCGCCGATGTCGTAGATGCGAGCCAACGACGATCCCATCCGACCCAGCAGGCGGATCGGCTGGAGCAGATCGGCTTGCGCCTGATACATTTGATAGATCATGGCGTTCGACGTCACGAGACCCCGCCCATCATGCGACCTGGCGCGCACGGCATAAAATTTGCTCGACCAAACATGACACTAATCCTGTCAACCACGCGGCGGGGGTGTTATATTGCGCCGCAGCATGGCATTGGCCGCGGGGATTGTCACTATGAAAGCCACTCTGTTCATCAGCAGCAAAAACTATTCCTCCTGGTCGCTCCGCGGTTTCCTGCTGGCTCGGATGGCGGGTCTGGATTTCGAGACCGAGGCGGTTTCGGCCGACGATCCGAACCAGCGCGCGGAGCTGCTGATGCAGACGTCGTCTATCAGGATTCCTTACCTGGTGCATGACGACGTCACGATCTGGGACACGCTGGCGATCGCCGAGTATCTGAACGAGCTGCATCCGGCGGCTGGGATGTTGCCCGCCGAGCGGATCGCACGGGCGCGGTGCCGTTCGGTGTCGGGCGAGATGCATTCGGGTTTCTCCGCGTTACGCGAGTCGCTGCCGATGAATCTGCGCATGTTCCGGCCGAATTTCACCCTCTGGTCCGCGGTGCGCGCGGATATCGATCGCATTGTTGAAATTTGGCACGATTGCCTGGGCACCTGGAAGGGGCCGTGGCTGTTCGGGGAACAGCGCACGATCGCCGATGCCATGTTCGCGCCGGTGGTGACGCGGTTCCGGACTTACGACGTGGCCATGGATGCGGTGTGCGAGCGCTACTGCCAGGAAATTCTCGCCTGGCCCGACATGCGCGAATGGTTTGCATCCGCGCAGCGCGAACCCGAGCAGATCGAGGAGCTCGATATCGAGTTTTAGGGCTGGGGCCAGGGTGTGGGGGCCGGGACTTCGCAGGGGCCTTCCGCATCCTTGGTGCCGAAGGCGGCGGGCGAGACGATTTCCAGGTATTCCATGTCCGGCGAGTAATCGAACAGGAAATGCGTGATGCCTGGGCGCTGGTGGACGCAATCGCCGGCTTCGACGAGGTGTTCCTGTCCCTCGTACATGAATTTCGCCCAGCCCTTGGTCATGAAGACGATGTGGAAATCGGCCTGATGCTGGTGCCAGCCGGTGCCTTTTTCCGGTGCTTCATTGGCTTTTGCGAGTTGTGCGATCACGCGCCCGCCGGTTGCTTCGGCGACGCCGAGGTCTCGGTAGAGGAAGAAGTCTCGCAGTCCGTCGCTCCGCCAGGGTGTATCGCCGGGTTTGACGTGGGAGAATGCGTTCACCAGTGGTTTGTCGAGCATCGTGAGGGTCTCCTGTTCGGGACCGCCAGTGTCCTTGGCGGCCGGTTGTTCACCAGTCGAGCCTTGGACCCTTCTCCCTGCCCGGCGCCGCTGCGGTCGCGCCGTTGCTGCATCGCAGCATGGCATGATGCTGATTTCGAGTGCAATGGGTTTTCGGTGATTAAATTTTGGGCTGACGGCGGTGCTGCGTGAGGCCATCGGCTTTCACCACAAACGACGCCGAGATGCACACGGCTGCACGACGGCGGCCGGCTTGGCTGGCACATGGCATAAGTGGTTTGGGTTTTTTGTTGTTCAACTCCTGGTGGCATTTTTATTTTCGCGTTGCCCAGGCGGGCCTTGAGCCGCACCCGCCTCCCCCCTAGAACACCCGCCACAGCCGAGGGCACGAGATCATGGCCAGTTACCAGTACGTCTATGTGATGAAAGACCTGACCAAGGCTTTCCCCGGTGGGCGGGAAGTCTTCAAGGGCATTACCTTGTCCTTCCTGCCGGGCGTGAAGATCGGCGTCCTGGGCGTGAACGGCGCCGGCAAGTCGACACTGATGAAAATCATGGCGGGGATCGAGACCGAATATGGTGGCGAGGCCTGGGCCGCGCCAGGGGCCACGGTCGGATATTTGCAGCAGGAACCGGAACTGGATCTCAATCTGACGGTTGGGCAGAACGTCGAGCTGGCGTTCAAGGATTTGAAGGCGGCGATCGACCGGTTCAACGCGATTTCCATGGAATTCGCCGAACCCATGGATGACGACAAGATGAACGCGCTGTTGGCCGAGCAGGGGGACTTGCAGGAGAAGATCGACGCCGAGGATGGGTGGGAACTCGATCGGCGGGTCGATATCGCGCTGGACGCGCTGCGCTGCCCGCCGGCGGATGCGCCGATCGACAAGCTTTCGGGCGGGGAGCGGCGGCGGGTGGCGTTGTGCAAGCTGCTGTTGGAAAAGCCGGACCTGCTGCTGCTGGACGAACCGACGAACCATCTGGACGCGGAAAGCGTGGCCTGGCTGGAAAAGACGCTGCGGGAATACGCAGGTACCGTGATGGTCGTGACCCATGACCGCTACTTCCTGGACAACGTGACCGGTTGGATTCTGGAGTTGGAGCGCGGGCGGGGTTATCCGTTCGAGGGCAATTATTCTTCGTGGTTGCAGCAGAAGCGGAAGCGGTTGCAGCAAGAGGAAAAGGAAGAGTCGGCTCGGCAGCGGGCCTTGGCGGCGGAGTCGGAGTGGATTTCGGCGTCGCCTCGGGCGCGGCAGACGAAGAGCCGGGCGCGTATCGCGAAGTATGAGGAGATGCTGCAGAAGTCGCAGGAACTGGTGGCGGGGGTGGCGGATATCGTCATTCCGCCAGGGCCGCGGCTGGGCAACACGGTCATCGAGGCCGAGGGGCTGCGCAAGGGCTATGGCAACAGCGTTCTGATCGACAACCTGAACTTCAAGCTGCCGCCGGGCGGGATCGTGGGCGTGATCGGGCCGAACGGGGCGGGTAAAACCACGCTGTTCCGGATGATCATTGGGCAGGAAGAGCCCGATGCCGGCTTCCTGCGCGTTGGGGAGACGGTGAAGCTGGGGTATGTCGATCAGTCACGCGACAGCCTGAACCCCGAAAACACCGTCTGGCAGGAGATCAGCGGCGGGGAAGAGGTCATCTATCTGGGGAAGCGGGCGATCCAGTCTCGGGCCTATACGGCGGCGTTCAACTTCAAGGGCTCGGATCAGCAGAAGAAGGTTGGCATCCTGTCGGGGGGCGAGCGCAACCGGGTGCATCTGGCGAAGATGCTGAAGGTCGAGCACAACGTGATCCTGCTGGACGAGCCGACCAACGATCTGGACGTCGATACGCTGCGGGCGCTGGAGGATGCGCTGGCGGAGTTCGCCGGATGCGTGGTGGTGATCAGCCATGACCGGTGGTTTTTGGATCGGCTGGCGACCCATATCCTGGCGTTCGAGGGCGATTCCCATGTGGAATGGTTCGAGGGGAACTTCCAGGCTTACGAGGCGGACAAGCGCCGGCGCCTGGGCGAGCACGCGACGGAGCCGCACCGGATCAAGTATCGGCCTTTGGCGCGTTAGGGGATTGGGGTCGGGGGCATGGGCGGATGGTGCTTGGCGGTGACGCGGGCGCCGGATGGGTGTGGATTCGCGGCCGCCGAGGGGTGTGGACCTTCCGAACCTTGAAGCAGTCGCGATTTGTGGCTACATCAAAGCCACACTCCAAGGAACCTGAGCAATGACCGCCGATACCATCGTGAGAGCGCGAATAGACGCCGTCACAAAGGCGCGCGCGTCGATCGCGCTGGAGGCCATGGGGCTGTCGGTGTCCGACGCGATCCGCCTTCTTATGCTTCGGATTGCCGACGAGCAGCGGCTGCCTTTTGACCTGAAGGTCCCCAACACCGCGACGCGGCGGGCGATGCGGGAATTGGATGAGGGCAAGGGCGAGCGAGCTGAATCGGTCGAAGCGATGTTTGAGAAGTTGGGCATTTAGCGTGCTGCGACCGGTTTGGTCGGGCCGGTTCAAGCGTGACGTGCGCCGCGCCGAAAAGCGCGGCAAGGACATGGGAAAGCTTCGGACGGTCATTATCTTATTGGCGCAACAAGGACCGCTGCCGGCCAGTTACAACGACCATCCACTTCGGGGCGATTGGAAGGGCTATCGCGACCTGCATATCGAACCGGACTGGTTGCTGCTTTATCAGATCGAGGACGACGAACTGCGGCTCGCAGCGACGGGGACGCATTCTGATTTGTTCGACGATTGATACGGTTTGGCGTTCGGGCTCGCTAGACGGGGTGGAACCACTCGGTTCCTGAAAGCAACCGAGCCAGCGTTGGGCGATGCAGAACGGCGTCTACTTCATCGAACACCGAGGCATCGATGACGATCATCCCTTCCTCCGGGAAGGCCCTGAACGCCGGAACCAACACGCCCCTACTCCGCCGCCTTCGCCATAGCCGCGCGATCCCGCAGCTTCGCGATCGTTTCCCAATTCGTATAACCGGTGAACGTATTGTCGTCGAAATACAGCACCGAACCGTCGCAGATGAAGGTGTAGACGGTATCCTCCAGCGCCGTTGTCGCGTCGTGCAGCACGCCGGAGGGTTCGTAGATGTAATCTCCCGCGTTCAGCGTGGCATCGCGTACCTGTAGCTTGCCGGAGACGATGTAGACGTGGGCTCCGCCGAGGTGCTTGTGGGCGCGAGCGACGTGGCCCTTTTTCCAATGGATCAGGACGGCCCAGGTGGAGGAGTCGGGGCTGACCCAGAGCACTTTCATCTTCGCTGTCGGGCTTTGCTCGATCCACGGTTCGTCTGCTCGGACGAGGGTGTCCTGGATGTTCTGAAAGGCGGGGCGGATGTCCTGGGGCAGCGGCATGGGGGGCTCCTCTCCGTTGTTTGATCGCGTGATTCACGCCGCCGTGTGGTTCCGCCTCTGGCGATCACGCGCTAGCGTTATTAGGTGCAGGCTAAGGGTGGTTTGGAGGGAGCGTCAAACCGATCGGTCGGTGCCTGCCTCCTCCAGCGCGGCCAATTCCGCTTCGACGACGGTCAACAGGGGCGGCAGGTGCAGGGTCAGAGTGTCCCAGACCTCGCGCGGCGCGACATCCTCATATTCGTGCCGGTAGATGTTGCCGGCCGCGCCATATTCTTCCATTGAATCGCGGGATGCCGTGCCTTGAACGCGTCCGGCAAGCGCCGTGACGCCTCGGAAATAATCTCAAGGCACCGGGTCACGGCATAGAGGCGCAGATTGTCGTCCTGGAACGTCGCGGCCGCCATCCCCGCGGCAAACCCCTCGGCCATGACAATGTGATGACGGATGTCGGTCAGCCACCGGCGTATCGCTTCACGTTCAGAAGGCATAGATCGCGTCCGCTGTCGCGGCCGGCCGGACATAGGCCTTTAACCCATCGCGGTTGACGACATCGACCGGTCCATCGAACAGGCCTGAGATATACTCCTTCAAACCCGCATAGCCCCACACACCGATCCGAGCCTCGGGATCGATCTCGATCATGATGTCGGTGTCGCTGTCGGGACGTGCGTCGCCGCGGGCGCGCGAGCCGAACAGGGCGGCGTGGGTTACACCGCGTGCCCTCAGCGCTGTCTCGTGCTCCCGCAGACGGGCGATGATTTCCTGGCGGTCCATGACGGAATGATAGCACGGAACAGTGGTCTGGAGCAGCGGGAAATCACCCTGCCCCGCCCCATAGCCGGCCGTCGGCCACTTGGATGGTGCTGCCGTCATATTTCAGGCCGGACCCGCGATCGACCGCGAGGCGCAACGGGCCATCCAGGTCCACGATCTCCGCCCCCTGTGCCACCAGCAGGGCCGGGGCCACACCGAGGGAGGTGCCGGTTGCGCCGCTGACCACGATCCGCAGGCCACGACGACGGGCCGCGGCTGCGATGGCGAGCGCGGCGGTGAGGCCGCCGACCTTGTCCAAGGCGATGGCCACCGCCTGATAGCGGCCGGCGATGCGATCGAGGTCCTCGATGGTGCGGAGGGATTCATCGGCACAGAGCGGGATCGGTTCGTGCCAGCCCGCCAGGGCGTCGTCGGCGTCGGCCGGCATGGGTTGGACGATCATCTCGACCCGCAGGTCGGTCAGGGTTGGCATCAACGCGCGCAGCCGAGCGAGGTCCCAGCGTTCGGCGGCATCGACGATGAGGCGGGCAGCCGGTGCGGCCTGGCGGATGGCGTGGAGGCAATCGATGCCGCCGTCGCCCAGAAGTGCGACTTTCAGCAGCGGGCGGGTGCGGTTCGCGGCTGCCTGCTCGGCCATTTTCTCGGGCGTGTCGAAATCCAGGGTGAAGGCGGTCACCACCGGGGTTGGCGCGGGCAGTCCGGCGATCTCGGGCACGGTCTGATAGGCGCGCTTGGCGTCCATGTCCCAGAACGCGCAATCGATCGCATTGCGGGCCGCGCCTGGGGGGAGCGCTTTCTGCAACAAGTCGCGGTCCAGGCCACCGGAGACCGCCCCTTTCATGGATTCCAGGGTGGCGAGGACGCTGGCGGCGGTTTCGCCGAAGCGGCGGATCGGGACGCATTCGGCGCGGCCGCGTGAGTCGTTGTCGGAGATTTCGGTCAGGATGACGTCGACCGTGGTTTCCACGCCGTAGTCGGTCGCCAAGGGCCGCGCCAAGGGCCATGCCCGGTGGGTGATGGTGAGGCGTTGCGGATGTGGCGCCATGGGGTTCCCTCGGTTACTGCGCGGCGCGTTTGCCGACGCCGCCGCATCGGATTAGATCACAGGCGTCCCTCGCCCAAAAGGATGTCCCAGATGAACGACGCGGTCGCAACCCTGTCCGACCTCGACCAGCAGGCCCGCCTGGACCTTGCCGCCGTTTACCGGCTGCTCGCGAGCCATGGTTGGGGCGACGTCATCTTCAACCACGCGGCGATGCGCGTGCCGTCCAATCCGCGCCACTTCCTGATCAAGCGGCACGAGCTGCTGTATACGGAAGTGACCGCGTCCAACCTCGTCGAGGTCAGCATGGACGACGACCTGGATGAGCGCTCGGGGGTCAACCGGCCGGGGTTTACCCTGCACTCCGGGGTTTTGCGGGCGCGGCCGGATGTCAATTGCTCGGTGCATGTGCATCCGGAGGAGGGCATCGCGCTGTCGGGGTTGCGGCATGGGCTGCGGATGCTCTCGCAGAACGCGATGCGGTTTTACAATCGCGTGGGCTATCACGACTATGAAGGGCTGACCGACAGTTTCGACGAGCGGGACCGGATCGCCAGCGCGCTGGGGAAAAACCGAGCGCTGATCATGCGGCATCATGGGATCACGACGGTGGGGGAGACGGCGCGGGAGGCTTTCTCGCTGATGAAGGAGTTCTGCCGGGCGGCACGGATTCAGTTGATGATGGAATCGACCCATGCCTCGGTGCTCGAAATCCCGGCGGCGACCTGCGAGCATGTGGCGGCGCAGTATGAGAAGCACGACAAGGGTCGGGCTTCGGCGGAATGGCCGGCTTATCTGCGTATGCTGGACAAGATCGACCCCGGCTTCCGCGACTGACGGATGAACCCGTTTTGGGTTTTGCACACCGGGCGTCTGGTGATGACGCCGGTGCATGGTGCGGATCTGCCGCACCTCCATGCCCTCAAATCCGATCCGCAGGTGTTTGCCGTGATGCTGGGCGGCGTGCGGAACCCGGCCGAGACGGCGGGGGAGTTGGCGCGCGACGTGGTGGCTTGGGGGGCGAACGGGTTCGGGATCTGGTCGGTCCGGGAAATCCAGGGCAACCGGTTTGTCGGTATCACGGGGCTGGAGGCTCGGCCCGACGGGCTTGGGATCGCGCTGCGCTTCGCGCTGGAACCCGAGGCCCAGGGGCGTGGGCTGGCGCGGGAGGCGGCGGGCGCGGCGCTACGGTTTGGGCATGAGCGGGCGCAACTGCGGCGGATCGTCGCGGTGGCGCGGGAGATCAACCTGGGATCCCGGCTGGTGCTGAATGCGATCGGGATGACCGAGTGCGGGGCGTTCACGCAGCACGATCACCGGATGCTGCTGTTCGAGAGCGTGCGCGGTTAGTTCTGCGCGAGTTGCTGCTTCATGGCGGCGATCAGCTTGTCGACGTCATTGTTATTATGGCTCAGGAATGACGCGTAGTCGCTGCGTTGGGTCAGGCGCAGCGACGTTTCCTCGGCGATCACGTCGATCACCTTGGGGTCGGTGGCGACATTGGCCACCACCCATTGGACGGTGGTGATCGGATTGTTGGGGCGTTCGATGGTGGAGGAGACGATTTCATTGTCGTCGCGTGCGAGGCTGCGGCCGACGGTCAATTTCACCTGTTGGTATTCGCCGAGTTTGTCGGTGATGTTGCCGATCAGGACTTCGTGGAACAGTTCGGTGTAGCGTTGGCGCTGATCGGGGGTCGCGGTGTTCCAGAACCGGCCGAGGCAGAATTTCGCCACGCCGTCGACGTCGATGGCCCGGTCGATGATCGGCCCGATCATTTTGCGCCGCTCCGCGTTGGTGCCGGCGGTTTGCATGGCTTTCAGGATGGCGTCGCCGGTGGTCTTGACGAAGGCGGCCGCGCGATCGCTGGACGATTGCGCCCATGCGGGACGGGTGAGCAGGGGCAGCAGGGAAGCGCAGGAGGTCAGCAAAAACGCGCGTCGATTGACCATGGTTATACGGTGCCTCGTTCAGCGTGTTTGTGGCGGGGTGGTTGTCTGGGCCTGGGGGAACCAGACCGGGATGGTCGCCCGGTTGTCTTCCCGGAGGGCTTTCAACTGGCCGTCGCGATGTTGGCGGTACAGGCTGCGGAACGTCGCGTAGGGGTCCAGGGCGGCTTTTTTGATCTGCTCGATTGGGTCGAGGTAGCGTTCCCGGGAGTCGAGGGCGTTGAGGCCGAATTTCGTCCAGTTCACGGTCTGCATGGCGGTGGTATGGCCGATCCAGGTGAAGGGGTCCTGCACCATATCGACCCCGAACCCGGCGAGATCGCGCGGCGAGCTTGGTCCGAGCACCGGCAGGAACAGGAAGGGTCCGTCCGTCACGCCCCAGTTGGCGAGCGTCATGCCGAAATCGGTATCATGATTGGGGTAGCCCCAGTCCTTGGCGATATCGAAGATGCCGACCACGCCGAAGGTGGAGTTGATCAGGAAGCGCATGGTTGTGTCGCCGGCGCGCCGGGGCTTGCCCTGCATGACGTCGTTCGACAGTTGCACGGTGGTTCCGAGGTTGGTCAGGACATTATGGATACCGTCGCGGACGCCGCCGGGCAGCACGAAGCGGTATGCCTGTGCGGCGGGTTTCAGCAGTACGGTGTCGAGCCCGTTGTTGACGTCGTAGAAGACGCGATTGGTCGGCTCCAGGGGGTCGTTGGTCAGCTTGTAGTCAGCGACCGCATCCTTGTCGTCGGCGGGGGGCGGTGTGGCACATCCGGTCAGGATGACTGCCAGCAGCCCGGCGAACAGGACGACGCGCCAGACCCGAGCGAGCAGCCAGGTGGTTGGGATCGTTGTATGGCGGAAGTCGGCGTCCATCGGTTCTCTCAGGCCAGGACCGGGAGAGGCCGAAGTTGGCCGCCTCCGGACAGTGTCACAGACCCAAGTTCCCGCGGACCCTGGGTATCATTTTGATTTCGCGCCCGCCGCCATGCCACCCCGTGAGAACGCACAGCGGCGATCGGGCCGCTGCGTTGTAGCGTTGGTTGGCGCCGCAAGCAATGAAACTGCAAAGGGCTCGTGCTATTCGGTCTTGCGTCGCGGGCCGATTCCAGGGATGGGGGCGTCATGACTCAGCCCCCGACCCTTCAACGCTGGCTGACCGGCCCGCGCTTTTCCGGCCTTCCGATGCGCGCGGCCGATCATCCGCCGCCCAAGCTTTCGTTCGAATTCTTCCCGCCGCGGACGGACGAGCTGGAAAAGCAGCTTTGGGCGTGTATCGAACGGCTGGCGCCGCTGGCGCCGCGTTTCGTGTCGGTGACCTATGGTGCCGGCGGGAGCACGCAGGCCCGCACCCACGCGACCGTCGCCCGGCTGGTGCGGGACACGGCGCTGGTGCCGGCCGCGCATCTGACCTGCGTGGGTGCCACGCGGGAGGAGGTCGACGAGGTCGCGCGGCAATATTGGGCGGCGGGGGTTCGCCACATCGTCGCGCTGCGCGGCGATCCGGCACCGGGCACCGCCTATGCGCCGCATCCCGGCGGGTATGCGTTCGCCGCCGATCTGGTCGCCGGGCTGCGCCGGGTGGCGGCGTTCGAGATTTCGGTCGCGGCGTATCCGGAAACCCATCCGGGGGCGCTTAGTCCGGAGGCGGATCTGGACAACCTCAAGCGCAAGCTGGACGCGGGGGCGACGCGGGCGATCACGCAGTTTTTCTTCGATACGGAGACCTATCTGCGGTTTCTGGATCGCTGCCTCGCGGCGGGGATCACGGCGCCGATCGTGCCGGGGATTCTGCCGGTTTCGAATTACACCCAGGCGGTGCGGATTTCCGGGATGTGCGGCACGTCGGTGCCGGCGTGGATGGGGCCGATGTTCGAGGGGGTGGAGAACGATCCGGAGACGCGGCGGATGATCGCGATGGTGGTGGCGGCGGAGCAGGTGCGGCTGCTACAGGCCAATGGGGTGGACGAGTTTCACATCTATACATTGAACCGGCCCGATCTGACCTTTGCGCTCGCGCATGTGTTGGGGGTTCGGCCGGCGTAGGGCGGTTTCCGCGGGACTGGCACGGTTCACCGGATGTTCTATAAGCCGAGCTTACGGAGTCCTCCCCATGTCCGACTATCTGGCCCGTCTTAATCCCGAACAGCGCGCCGCGGTGGAAACCGTGGACGGGCCGCTGCTGGTGCTCGCGGGTGCCGGGACCGGCAAAACCCGGGTTCTGACCACGCGGTTCGCGCATATCCTGCTGACACGGCGGGCGTTTCCGAACCAGGTTCTGGCGGTGACGTTCACCAACAAGGCGGCGAAGGAAATGCGGGAGCGTGTGGGCGCGATCCTGGGACAACCCGCCGAAGGTCTGTGGCTGGGGACGTTCCACGCGCTGTGTGCGCGGATGCTGCGACGACATGCGGAGCATGTGGGGCTGCAATCGAATTTCTCGATCCTGGACACGGATGACCAGTTGCGGGTGCTGAAGCAACTGATGGAAGCCGGGCGGATCGACACGAAGCGGTGGGCGCCACCGGCGCTGATGGCGATCATTCAGCGGTGGAAGGATCGCGGGCTGACGCCGGCGCGGATCACTCCGGCGGACGATACGGATTTTCTGAACGGGCAGGCAAAGGCGCTGTACGCCACGTATCAGGAACGGCTGAAGACGCTGAATGCGGCGGATTTCGGGGATCTGCTGTTGCACATGACGGAGATATTACGCTCCCAGCCCGAGGTGCTGGCGCAGTATCACCGAATGTTCCGCTATATCCTGGTGGACGAATATCAGGACACCAATGTCGTCCAATACCTGTGGCTGCGGCTGCTGGCACAAAGCCACAAGAACATCTGCTGCGTGGGCGACGACGATCAGTCGATCTATTCCTGGCGCGGGGCGGAGGTGGAAAACATCCTGCGCTTCGAAAAGGATTTCGAGGGGGCGAAGATCGTCCGGCTGGAATCGAATTACCGTTCCACGGCGTCCATCCTTTCGGCGGCGTCGGGGCTGATCGCGCATAACGAGGGGCGGTTGGGCAAGACGTTGCGGCCGGGACGCGCGGATGCGCAAAGCGGGGAGAAGGTGACGGTCGTTGGGGTTTGGGATTCCGACGAGGAAGCCCGGATGGTCGGCTCGCGGATCGAAGCGCTGCGCCTGGGTGGGGAATCGCTGGGCGAGATGGCGGTGCTGGTGCGGGCGGGATTTCAAACCCGGGCGTTCGAGGAACGGTTGATCACGCTGGGGATTCCGTATCGGGTGGTCGGCGGGTTGCGGTTCTACGAACGGGCGGAAATTCGCGATGCGATCGCGTATATGCGCGCGACGGTGCAGCCGGCGGACGATCTGGCGTTCGAGCGGATCGTGAATGTGCCTCGGCGTGGCGTGGGCGAGACGGCGCTGCGCACGATGCATGAAACGTCTCGGGCGCAGGGGGTTCCGCTGTCGGTGGCGGCGGCGCGGCTGGTGGAAAGCGGCGGGTTTCGCGGCAAGGTCAAGGAATCGATGGCGGCGTTGCTGCGCCAGTTCGAGGGATGGCGGGCGCAGTTGGACAAGGAAGGCCACGTCGTTACGGTCGCTGCGATGCTGGACGAGAGCGGCTATACCGAGATGTGGAAACAGGACAAATCGCCGGAGGCACCGGGGCGGCTGGAAAATCTGAAGGAGCTGGTGCGGGCGCTGGCGGATTTCGAGACGTTGGGCGGGTTCCTGGAACACGTTTCGCTGGTGATGGAAAACGAGGAGCGGGCCGAGGATGCGAAGGTCAGCCTGATGACCCTGCATGGTGCCAAGGGCCTTGAATTCGACAACGTCTTTCTGCCGGGGTGGGAGGAAGGGGTGTTTCCGAATCAGCGCTCGCTGGATGAAAGCGGCGGGAAGGGTTTGGAGGAGGAACGGCGGCTCGCCTATGTCGGGCTGACGCGGGCGCGCAAGCGGGCGATCGTCAGCCATGCGGAGAACCGGCGTATCTATGCCAATTGGCAATCGTCGATTCCGAGCCGGTTTTTGGACGAATTGCCGTCGGAACATGTGCAGGTGACGGGGTCGGCGGCGATGGCGCGCGATGCGCGGATCGCGGCGGCGCCGTCGTTCGGCACGCAATTTCCGATGATGGCTCGGCGGCCGAAAATCATCGAGGCTTGGGAACAGCCGGCGCGGGCGGCGCGCGAAGACGCGATCGCGGTCGGCAGCCGCATCTTTCATCAGAAATTCGGTTACGGGACGGTCAAGCACGTGGACGACGACAAATTGGATATCGCTTTCGACAAGGCCGGCGAGAAACGGCTGCTCGACCGTTTCGTGGAGCTCGCATAATGACCCGCCGCCATGCCACACCGCTGGAGACCGTTGCGGTCACGGTGCCCGAAGACGCCTTGGAGGCGTACGAGGCCGCCCTGAACAGCGCCTGCGACACGGTTGGGTTCTTCCGCGACGTCGCGACGGGCGACTGGCGGGTGGAGGGCGTGAAGCCGGTCAATACGAATGAAGCCGAGCTGAACGCGGCGTTGATGCTGGCGGAGTTGGTGTCGGGGGTGTCGGTGGCGCTGGAGCGTTCGTCGACCGAGGCGGAGGGGTGGCTCGCGCGGACCTATGCGTCGTTCCCCGAACAGCCGATCGGGAAGCGGTTCGCGGTGCGGGGCACGCATCTGACGGACAAGCCGACATCCGGCCGGGTGACGCTGACTTTGGATGCGGGATTGGCGTTTGGGTCGGGGGAGCATGGCTCGACCCGGGGCTGCATCGTGGCGTTGGAGACGGTTGCTCGGCGTCGGCCCCAGCGGATTTTGGATTTGGGGACGGGGTCGGGGATTCTGGCGATCGCGGCGGCGAAGATGCTGCGCCGGAAGGTGTTGGCGAGCGATATCGAGCCATGGTCGGTGCTGGTGACTCGGCGGAACGCGATCCAGAACCGGGTTGGGGCGATGATTCGCGTCAAGCTGGCAAATGGTTGGCATCACCCGGCGATCAGCGGGGGCGGGCCGTACGATCTGGTGTTCGGGAATATTTTGGCTCGCCCGTTGTGCGGGATGGCGTGGGATCTGTCGGTGCATCTGGCGCCGGGGGGGACGGCGATCCTCGCGGGGCTGCTGGGGAGCCAGGTCCGGATGGTGCTGGCGGCGCATCGGCGGCGCGGGCTGGTGCTGGAGCGGGTTTTGCCGCAAGGGCCGTGGTCGACGTTGGTGCTGCGGAAGAAGGGGTAGGTCCACCCACTGGAGCGTGATAGGGTGAAGTTGACGCTATCACGCTCTGGAAGTTTTTGTTTGATCGCGTGATTCACGCCGCCGTGTGGTTCCACCTTTGGCGATCACGCTCTGGAAATTTTTGTTTGATCGCGCGATTCACGCCGCCGTGTGGTTCCACCTTTGGCGATCACGCTCTGGAATCGGCATGGCGGGGCCGCTGCGATGCGGCCCCGTTTAGGCAACGCCCAAAATGAAACGAGTCGGCCGACCACTCCCAAATCGTCATGGCCCGGACGAGCCGGGCCATGACGA
>CAIRCM010000140.1 GCA_903877125.1 uncultured Acetobacteraceae bacterium
GCCGGTATCCACGATTTTCGTCGAACGGAGCTTGAAAAGTCGTGGATACCGGCATTCGCCGGCAGGACGATATGGGTCGGGCCACGAGTCAAGGTTTCGGGTGGTTGGTATTAGTCGTTTCGACCGGTCGCGGTTAACGTCGCCTCACGGCAACGGGTGCCACGGTCAGGCTGTCGTCGATTTCGGCGATCGTGCGGCCGCGTGTTTCGAAGCCGATGAACCAGATCGCCGCGGCTGCCAGCAAGTACCAGAAGCCGAAATAGTTCATCGCCGGGATCAGCGCATCCAGCGTGGCTTTTGGCGAAATGAAACTATCGGATCCCGCGATGATCGCCAGGCCCGCGGGGCCGATGAATTTTCCCAGGTTGCCAAAGCCGTAGGCCAGGCCCATGCCGCTGGCACGCAGGCGGGAGGGCCAGACCTCGGCCATGTAGGGACCGACGATGGCATACTGGCCGCTGCCGAAGAAATTCTGCACCAGCACCATGACGTAAAAGAGCGACACGCCGACGATATAAATATCGTTCAGATATCCGGCCAGCGACATCGCGCCGGCGGCGAGCACGCAACTGAACACGACCGCCGGGCGGCGACCCACGGCGTCCGACAGCCAGGAACAGAACAGCCGGCCGAAGATTCCGACGGCACCGAACCAGACGATCATGGACGATGCCTCGTTCGGTCCGATCTTCAGGACCAGCACCAGGAGCGTGGTCAGCCACAGGGTCAGGCCCACGGTGCCGGTCTGGCTGATCCCAGTGAGGCAGGCGGCGATCATGCTGCGTGGGAACCGAAACAGCTCGGTCCAGCGCACCGGCGCCTGAGCGGCGACGGCGGTGGGGAGTCGGATGGTCTCGGGATCGACCATCAGGGCCCAGGCGATCGACTGGCGGGCCTCCTGGAGGCGTCCCTTGCCGATCAGCCAATGCGGCGATTCCGGCACCCAGGCCCGGATCACCAGGGTCATCAGGGCGGGCAGCAGTCCGACGATGAACAGACCGCGCCAGCCGACCGCGGGTTCCAGCCAGGCGCCGGCGACGGCGCCGAGCAGGGTGCCGACCGGGAGCAGGCTGGTGGTGAGGCCGGTGATCCAGCCGCGTTTGCGGGCGGGCACGAACTCCTGCACGATCGCGATGTCGACGGTGTAGAGACCGGTTACGCCCACGCCGACGAAGAAGCGGCAGAGCGAGAGGAACAGCCAGCCGCCCTGTGGGGTGAAGGCCATCGCGCCGGTGGCGATGGAGAAATTGAGGACGGTGAGGATCATCACTTTCCGGCGTCCGATTTTATCGGCCATCCAGCCCCAGAACAGGGATCCGATCGGCGCACCGATGCCGGAGGCCAGCAGGATCGCGCCGGATTGACCATATGTCAGATGCCAGCCGCCGATAATGAATGCCAGAACGAAACCGATCAGATAAAAATCGAAGAAGTCCAGCATGTCGCCGACGGTGGCGGCGACGAAAATTTTCCACTGATTGGTGGTGAGTTTCGACTGCCGTTCCAATTGGTCGAGCATCGCGTTCGCCTCCCCAGGCGCTATTTTGGGGAAGCGTAGTGCGCGGCGGTCCGCGATTTCAACGTTTATTTCAGCGCGCGATCACGCCGTGGCCTTGTTGTACCAGTCCATGATCTGGCGGCCCTGCCAGAACAGGGTGCCGGGCCGGGCGGCCATATGCGCCAGAGCCTTTTCGAACCAGCCGATGCGATGCGGCACGCCGCTGATATAAGGATGCACGGCGAGCCCCATGACCTTTGCCCCCTCGGTCTCCGCTTCCTGATGGAGGCGGTCGAATTGGGCGACGGTACGATCGAGGAGTTCCTCGGCGCGGTGGTGCTGGATCATCATGATCGGGATGTCGTTCAACTCCACGCTGTAGGGCATGGTCAGCATCGTGCCGTGTTTGGTGCGCAGCGGCGCCGGCAGGTCGTCGATCACGAAATCGGCGCAGTACTGGATACCGGCCTCGGCGAGCAGGTCGGGGGTATCGAGGGTTTCGGTCAGGCCGGGGGCGAGCCAGCCGACCGGCTTGTGGCCGCCGGCCTCCGTCAGGGTCGCGATGGCGTCGCGGATCATGGCGCGCTGGTCGGCGACATTATGGGTGGCGGTCTGGTGGAAGCCGTGGACCATGAACTCCCACCCCGCGTCGCGGGCGGCCTGGGTCACCCGCGGATAGGCCGCGGGGACGGCGCCATTGATCGCCAAGGTGGGGGCGATGCCGAAGGTGTCGAGGGCCTGTTTCAGCCGCCAGAATCCGACCCGCATGCCGTATTCGTGCCAGGCCCAGTTCGGCACGTCGGGCAGCACGCTGGCGCCCTGCGGCGGGGTGAGCACCTGGCGAGGCATGGGGCGGGCGATGTCCCACCGCTCGATATTCACGACGAGGAAGACCGCGACCTTGCCGCCACCGGGGAGGGTGAGGCGGGGCCGGTCGATGCTGGCTTGATAGTCGAGGCGGGTGTGCGGTTCGGTCATGCACCGATCATGGCGGCATTGCCTTCGGCGTCAAGGCGACAGTCACGCAAATGTGTTGGCTGATCGGGGCAGGCGCTATTTTTCCGATTTATGACCGAAATGCCGGTTTATGACACGGCGCTTCGATCGGCGCCCGACACCGCGCGGCGAAAGACCGTCTCAAACAACATAATTCCGTCACAAAACCCGGTTGTGCGCATGCTGTCAGCCGGATTTTCGTTTTGATACAAGTTGTTAATGCCGTTGATCGGCCAATGGCGGCATGTCTAATGACCGGATCGGTCCGTCATACAACAAGCGGTATCGCATCATGTCAGGATCCGCGTATTCCAGAAGTTCACACATCGGCTTCCTCGGCCTGTGCGAGGGCCCGTTGCTTGGATTTTACGCCGGCTGGTGGTTGTACCTGCATGGACAGCCGCCGACGGTTTTCTACAGTGCGGGCGTTGCGATCAGTTGCGCCTATTATCTGATTCTGAATGCTGGCCGCGATTCGGCATTGGGAACGCCGATCGTGCTGATGTCGATGGCGATCTGGGGCTTCGTCGGCTGGAATCTCGGCGCGTTTGCCTTCCGGACATTTGGCCTGGGCTGGGGTGGCGGGTCGGTGCTGGACAGGGTCGTCGCCTGGAAGATCGGGACCGCCCTGCTGTTCGCGTTCATCGCGTTCGGCAACAAGGCGGTGTTGAGCGGCGCCCGATAGGCGGGGAGACCGCTATTTGGGGTCAGGTTTCGGCAACTCGATGCCGGTGAGCTGCTCCCACACCCGGATGACGAACGAATCGTCCTTGTAGCCCTGCCCGTTCGCGGCGGCGGCGAGGAACAGCTGATGCGCCGCCGCGGCCATGGGCAACGGGAAGGTCAGCGCACGCGCCTGATCGAGGACGATGCCGAGGTCCTTGACGAAGATGTTGACGGCGGACAGCGGCGTATCGTCGCCGGCCAGGATATGCGGCACGCGGTTCTGGAACATCCACGACGATCCGGCTGATTCGGAAATCACGTCGTAGAGCGTCTGCGGATCGGCGCCGGCGCGGATGCCCAGCGCCATGGCCTCGGCCGCCGTTGCGATGTGCACCCCGGCGAGCAGCTGATTGACCATTTTCACGGTGCTGCCGACGCCCACCGCGTCGCCGAGGCGCCAGACCTTGGTGGAAATCGCGTCGAGCACCGGGCCGGCCTTGTCGAAGGCGGCGGCGGGGCCGGAGCCCATGACTGTCATGGTGCCGCCGTGCGCACCGACCTTGCCGCCGGACACCGGGGCATCCAGCATCAGGAAGCCGGCCTCGACGATGCGTTTTTCGAGGGCGCGCGCGGCCTCCGGCGCGATGGTGGCGCAGCAGAGGATCACCGCGCCCTTCTGCATATGGCCGAGGCAGCCGGCTTCGCCGAACAGCACGGCTTCGGTCTGCGCGGCGTTGACGACGAAAACGACGACGGCTTCGAGGTCGGCGGGCAGTTCGGCGGGGGAAGCGACGGCGGCACCGCCGGCGGCGATGAATTCATCGCGCCCGGCGTCCCGCGTTTCGCAGCCGGTCACCGCGTGCCCTTTGCGGAGGAGGTTCAACGCCGCCCCCATGCCCATCGTGCCCAGGCCGATCACGCCGACTTTCATGTGGATTCTCTCCGGTTAACGGGCGCCGCGAAAACGTTCCAGGGCCGCGACCAGCGCGCGTCTGATCCCGGCTTCCAGCGCCGAGTGGCCGGCGTCCGGCACCAGCGTCAAGCGGGCTTTCGGCCAGGCGGCGACGAGGTCGAAGGCGGTGACCGGCGGGCAGACCATGTCGTACCGGCCCTGCACGATCTCCGCCGGGATATGGGCGATGCGGTGCATGTTGGCGAGCAGGCCCTCGGGCGGCAGGAAGAGGTCGTGGAGGAAGTAATGTGCCTCGATCCGAGCAAGGCCGAGGGCGGTGCGGTCTTGGGCGAAGGCGAGGACGGTTTCGGGGCTTGGCAGCAAGGTGCTGCAGGTGCCTTCGTAGATCGACCAGGCGCGTGCGGCGGGCAGGTGCACGGCGGGATCGGGATCGATGAGGCGGCGCATGTAGTTGCCAAGCAGGTCTTCGCGTTCGGCTTCGGGCAGGAAGCCGGCGAAGTCCGCGTAGGCGTCGGGGAAGACGGTGCCCATGCCGCGGAGGAACCACTCGACCTCCGACCGGCGGCCGAGGAAGACGCCGCGCAGGACGCAGGCGGCGACGCGTTCGGGGTGCGCCTGGGCGTAGGCGAGCGCGAGGGTGGAGCCCCAGGAGCCGCCGAAGAGCAGCCATTTGTCGATGCCGAGATGCTGACGCAGGGTTTCGATATCGGCAATCAGGTGCGGCGTGGTGTTGTCTTCGAGGCTGCCGAGGGGGCGGGAACGGCCGGCGCCACGCTGGTCGAAGATGATGATGCGCCAGACGGCGGGATCGAAGAAACGGCGGTGCACGGCCCCTGCCCCGGCGCCGGGACCGCCGTGCAGGAACAGCGCGGGGCGGCCCCTTGGGTTGCCGGCCTGCTCCCAGTACATGACATGACGATCCGACAGCGGCAGATAGCCGGTCTCGTAGGTTCCGATCTCGGGAAACAGGTCACCGCGTGGCATGGGCCAATGGTATAGGCACTGCGGTGCCGGGGCAAAGGGTTACAGGCGAATGGGTCGGCTTTGGGTTGGATTGGGTGCGCTGGCGGGCTTGGGCGCCGTCGCGATGGCGGCGTTCGCGGCGCACGGGCTGGCGTGGCTGGACCCGAAGGCGCTGCACATGGTCGAGAGCGGGATCCAGATGCAGGGCTGGCACGCGCTGGCGCTGCTGGGGACCGGGATCTGGGCGCCGCGCGGCGGGCGATGGGCAGATGCGGCGGGGTTCGCGTTCTCGGTGGGCATGATGCTGTTCTGCGGCGCGGTTTACGCGTTGGCACTGACCGGGGCGGCGGTGGGCGGGGTCGCGCCAGCGGGGGGAACGCTGCTGATGATCGGCTGGGGGTTGCTGGCGGTGTCGGCGGTGCGGGCGCGATGATCGGATCGTGTTACCTCGCGGCACCGGGGTTTGAGTCGCAACTGGTCGAGGAACTGACCCGACGCGGGGTGACCATCGATCGATGGCATGGGTTGATGGCGTTGTCGCGGGATGCGCCGGTGCATGCGGCCTGGGCCTTGGACGCCTGGACGGCGCCGGTGGAGATCGAGGTGCCATCGATCAAGGCCGGGGCGGATGCGCTGCGGGCGATGCAGCGGAACTGGGCGGCCTACGCGGTGAAGGCGTTCCGGCGAATGACCCTGATCGGGGAGCGTTTGCCGCCGGTTTATGCTCGGCCGCTGGTGTTTCCGGCGGCGGCGCCGACGTCGCATCTGGGCGGGTGGACGCTGCTGGCACCGGATCGGATGCTGGCGAGCCCGACCAAGACCAGCCCTTTCGTCAACGGGGAATGCGTGTTGGTGGAGGACCGTGTTGGACCACCCAGCCGCGCGTATTTGAAGCTGTGGGAGGCGTTGGTTCGGTTGCGTCGGTGGCCGGGGGTGGGGGAGACCTGCCTGGACCTGGGGGCGAGCCCGGGGGGGTGGACCTGGGCACTGGCGCAGTTGGGGGCGAGCGTGACGGCGGTGGACAAGGCGCCGCTGGCGGCGGAGGTCGCGGCGATGCCGGGGGTGCACTGGCGGCAGGACAGCGCGTTCGCGATGGAGCCGGAACCGGTGGACTGGCTGTTCAGCGACGTGATCGCGTATCCGGAACGGTTACTGGCGCTGGTGCGGCGATGGATCGACGCGGGGGCGGCGCGGCATATCGTGTGCACGATCAAGTTCCAGGGGGATACGGCGCATGAGACGGCGGAGGCTTTCGCGGCGATTCCCGGGGGGCAGGTGGTGCATCTGTTTCATAACAAGCATGAGTTGACGTTTATGTGGGAGAAGCCGACATGATCACGCTGTATGTCTCACCCGGGTCCTGCGCGCTGGCGTCGCATATCGCGCTGGAGGAGGCTGGGGCCGAGTATCGGACGGTACGGATCGATTTCCGGTCGGGGGAGCAGCGGAGCCCGGATTATCTGCGGGTCAATCCGAAGGGACGGGTGCCGGCGCTGGTGAGCGAACGCGGGACGCTGACGGAAACGCCCGCACTGCTGGCCTATATCGCGCAATCGTTTCCGGCTGCGAACCTTGCCCCTTTGCATGATCCGTTCGCGTTCGCTCGGGTGCAGGAATTCAACCAGTATCTGTGCACCAATCTGCATGTGGCACATGCGCACCGGATGCGGGGGCATCGATGGGCCGACGATGAAGCGACGATCGAAGGGATGCGGCGCGCGGTGCCTCGGACGGTAGGGGAATGCTGGGCGGCGATCGAGAACGGGATGTTCGCCGGGCCGTGGGCGATGGGGGAGGATTATACCGTTTGCGACCCGTATCTGTTTACGATGGCGCAGTGGATGGAAGGGGACGGGGTCGATCCGGCGCGGTTCCCGAAGGTCGCGGCTCACCGGCGGCGGATGGGGGAGCGGGAGAGTGTGCGGCGGGTTTTGGCGACGTACTGACTGGCGGAGACCCGGCCTATAGCTGGTTAACGATCCGTTCCCACTTATCCTTGTGCCGTTTCATGCGCTTCAGAATGTCGTCGGTAACTGTCGTGACGGTGTAAACGTGGGCATTTTCCCACGATGGCGATGATGCATAGGTTGGCCCCAAGGCCTCTTCCACGCGGGCCACGCTGTCGAAAATATAAAATTCCGGGCAGGCCTGGATGTTCCATACATGGACGAGAACGAGTCCGGGAACCTTGTCGAACCACCCTTTTTGGAAATTGAATCCGGTACCCGATCTGGATTTGACTTGGACAGGGACGAATTTGCCCGGAACAGTTTCCTTTTGCGTTAAGCGGTAGGCCAAAAGATCGACACCTCTATCCGAGGCGGGATGCGCTACCTCGATACCTCTTCGCATCAGTTCGGCGGCGACGAGCATTTCACCTGCTCGACCGATCAATGCCGGGTTCACGCCCATGAACGATCCCCCCTGTTTCCAATCGAGAATCCCATAAGACCCTTTAACTTCCGTTCTGATCCCAGACCAACGGCAAATACATTTCCTTCCAGTCGTTCGGTTCGGCGGCGACCATGCCGGTGCGGTGGAGGAATTTGGCCATGGTCAGGATGCCGTGGGGGGCGACGTCGTAGACGGTGCCGGGGATTTTTATCAGGGTTTCGATGTCGGCGACGGTCGAATGTTCGCCGGAGATCGCCAGATAGTCTTCGGCCGCGCGTTCGGTGTCGGCGTCGATCAGGGCGACGGAGGCTTTCAGGGCCTCGTAGAGGGCGGCGACGGTTTTGGGGTTTTCCTCGGCGAAGCGGGCGAAGAGGAAGATGGTGCCGTTCGACACCGTTCCGCCGGCGATTTCGTCGGAGATCGTGACGACATGCACGCCGGGGGTGCGGAGTTCGATCTGCAGATAGGGCGGGATGGAGAAGTGGCTATCGATTTCGGTGCCGCCGAGCATGGCGGCCATGGCGTCGGGGTGGCCTCGGCCGACGGTGATGGCATCGAAATGGTCGACCTGGGCGAGGCCGTAGAGTTTCTCGGCGGCCATTCGCAGGAAGATCGACTGGGTGGAGGTCTTCACGCCGGGCGTGGCGATGCGGTCCTTGTCGGTGAAATCCTGGAGTGTGTGGACGTTGGGGTTGCGGGTGACGAGCGCGATCGGCAACGTTCCGTAGGACGACAGGCCTCGGACGGCGAGTTTGCCCTTGCCCTTGGCCCAGAGGGCGACGAAGGACGGGATGCCGGTGGCGGCGACATCGATCGACGACGACAGCAGGCCATCGGTCATCGCGGGGCCGCCGGAGAAGACGTCGTAGGTCACTTTCAGGTCGGGCATGCCGGCTTTGGCGGCCTGCTGTTCGACCAGATGTTCCTTCTGCATCACGATGAACGGCAGGTAGGTCATGCCGCGCTGGACGCCGAGGTTGAGCGTTCCCGTTTCCGCCCAGGCGGGTGCGGCGAACAGCAGCAGGGCGGTCAGAAGATATTTCATTATGCGAACCTATACAGACGGGCGGCGGTGCGGCCGATTTCCTCGCGCGTGGCGGCATCGGGGATGGCTTTTTCGTACCAATCGACGGTGTCGCGGTAGGCGATTTCGTTTTCATGGCCGACGAAGGGCCAGTCGCTGCCGAAGAGCAATCGTTGCGGGCCGGCTTCCTTCAGCAGGCGCGCGGCCAGCGCCGGATGGTCGTTGCCGGGGGAACGGTAGGGGCCGGAGATTTTCACCCAGCCCCGCCCGCTGGCCAGCGCGCGCAAAGCGGCCTGGAAGCCCGGTGAATTTTCACCCAATGCCGGGTTGGGATTGCCGTAGTGGTCGATGACCAATTTGACGCCGGCATTGAGCAGGATGGGGGCGAGGGCGGCAATGCGCTCGCCTTCCGCGTAGATATGGACGTGCCAGTCGAGGTCGGCGACGCGGCGGAGCAGGCGTTGGTATTCGGGGGTGGTGAGGTCGGGGGTGCCGGCGTAGTTGCGGAGGGAGAAGCGGATGCCGACGACGCCGGCCGCGTCCATTTCCCGGAGTTCGGTGGCACTGACGTCGGGTTCGACGATCGCGGTGGCGCGGAGGCGGCGGTGCAGGCGGAGGGCGCGCAGCGAATAGTCGTTGTAGCTGCCCATGAAGCTGGCGGCGGCGATGACACCGAACAGGACGCCGTTGTCGTCGAGGGTGCGGACGAAATCCTCATCGGTGAAGGACCGTTCGGGATGGTGCGTGGCGCCGGGGATGACCGGGCAGTTCGCGCGGTAGATGTGGGCGTGGGTATCGACGAGGGGGCCTGACATGCTGCGTTTCCCGAGTTGCTTGGTTGGAGGCAGCTTAGTCCAGGGATCAGGAAACGGCCACATCGTCCCAGAAGCCGAAGCGCCCGCCGACGGCGGCCATTTTCGGTTGCGGGGCTTCGTAGCACCAGGCGGCGCGCGGGGTTCGGGCGCCATCGATAACGATGTCGTAGAACTGGACGCCGTGCGGGCATTCCTTGTCGCGGTCGGTTTTGGGGGATTTTTCCAGCCATTCCAGATGGACGGATCGCGGCGGGAAGTAGTGGTAGCCGCCGGTTTCGACGATGTCGTCGGACTCGGCGATGACGAGGTCTTTCAGGGTGGCTTTCATTGGGTGGTCCTCCTGGGATGCCGGGGGGAGGATAGCGGATTTGCCGGCGTCAAAGCAGCCGTGTTTGCACTCCAAGCGTTGGCCCCGCCGATGCCAACCGCTTATCGAGGGTGCACAGTTCGGCGCCGTAATCCGCGCAAACCGCCAGATGCAACGCGTCCGAACCACGTAAGCCCGTCGCATGCTGGTCTGCCAACCGGGCTGCGATGTCGAAGTGGCGCTTGGTCAGGGGGAGCACGGCTATTTCGCCGGCAATCAATTCGGAATACGAAAGCAGGGCGTCAGCGCGTCCCTCGTGGTCGATCGCGCCATTGCGTAACTTTACGGAAAGCGCCGCGGAGAACTCCGACGTCACCCACCAACTGACGGAAAGCCCCTCATGCAGATGGGCGGCGACCCAATCCAACATGCGTGGCGTCGCGGCCTCCCGCGTGAGTGCCGAAATGAGCAGCGATGTATCCAGGTAGCAGGTCAATACCGATCCTCATCGCGCATCCTCCGCACGAACGTCCCGGCGTCCTCCTCAGAATACCTCATCCGGTCCGTTCGGGCGCGGATCGCCGCGAAATCGATCGGCTTGCTTGGTTTCGCGACGGCCGTGATCAGCGCGACCGGCACGCCGCGCCGGGTGATCTCCACTGGCTCACCGCCCTCGGCCAGCGCGACGAGGGCGCTGAGGTGGGCCTTCGCATCGGCGAGACTGACGCTTTTCATATCGGCCTCCTGACCAACAGGATGGTCAGACTTTAGCGCGCCTACCCCACAGCTGCCAGCACCGCATCGCAAATCCGTTCCACCGCGACGTCGTCGAGGTCGGGATGGATCGGCAGTGCGAGGATGCGGGTTGCCAGATCCTCCGATACCGGCAGGGCGGCACCGTCGTGGGCGTCGCGGTATGCGGGTTGGAGGTGCAGGGGGCGGGGGTAGTAGATCGCGGTGGGGACGCCGTCGGCGCGGAGTTTGGCCTGCACTGTTTCGCGGTCGGCGCCGTTTTTCAGCAGGATCGCGTAGATGGCCCAGGCGCTTGTGCTGTCGGGGACGCGGGCTGGGGTGGCAACGGCGTTGCCGAGGCGACGGTCATAGTATTGGGCGATTTTCTCGCGGGCTCGCAGTTCTTCCGGGAAGACGGTCAGTTTCGACAGCAGGACGGCGGCCTGCATCGAATCCAGACGGCCGTTCATGCCGGTGCGCAGGACCTCGTAACGGGTGGTGCCTTCGCCGTGGGTGCGCAACGACCGGAACAGGGCCGCGCGTTCGTCGCTTTCGGTGAACAGGGCGCCGCCGTCGCCGTAGGCGCCGAGGGGTTTGGAGGGGAAGAAGCTGGTGGCGGTCGCGTCGGCCTGGGTGCCGAGCATTTTGCCGTGCAGGGATCCGCCGAAGCTCTGGGCGAGGTCGTCGAGGGTGAATAGTTTCTCCCGGGCCGCGATCCGGGACAAAGCGGGCCAGTCGGCGGGTTGGCCGAACAGGTCCACGCCGATCAGGGCGCGGGGGTTCAGCTTGCCGGCAGCGCGGGTTTCGGCGATGCGCCGCGACAGATGGGCGGGGTCCATCTGGAACGTTCTTGGATCGACATCGACGAAGACCGGGGTGGCGCCGAGCACGAGGGGGACCTCGGCGGTGGCGGTATAGGTGAAGGCGGGGAGGAAGACGGCGTCGCCGCGGCCGATGCCCTCGGCCATCAGGGCGATCTGCAGGGCGTCGGTGCCGGAGCTGACGGACACGCAGTGCTTGGCGCCGCAGAATTTGGCGAGGGCGGTTTCGAGTTCCGCGACCTCTGGCCCGAGTACGAACTGGCAATGCGCCAGCACGGCATCGAGCCGGCGGCGCAGATCGGTGGCGATGCGGGCCTGCTGGGCCTTCAGGTCAAGAAACGGGATCGGTGCGCGGGTGGTATCGGTCATGGAGCCTCATGGGAGAATAGGCGTCGGCACGGGAGATGTAGCCGTCGGGCCGGCACGCGGCATGACACAAATTATTGCCGTATGAATCAGGCCCGCGCCTCACCGGACGCGCCGTCGGCGTTGTGTTCGAATTCGGGGATGAGGCGGCCGAGCAACGAGAGGGCGAGGCGGGGCTGGCCGCCCCGGCAGGCGGCGGCGATCTCGTCGAGGGCTCGGCCGACGATGGCGGGGTCGGCGGTGCGGGGGGAGGCCATGAGCAGGCCGGGGTACCCGGTGGGCACCGGGGGTTCCTTGCCGTGGAACAGTTCTTCGTAGAGTTTTTCGCCGGGGCGCAGGCCGGTGAAGCGGATTTCGACCTCGGCTTCGGGGCGCAGGCCGGCGAGGCGGATCATCTGGCGGGCAAGGTCGACGATTTTCACGGGCTCGCCCATGTCGAGCACGAAGATGCCGCCGTCTCGGGAAAGGGGCAGGTCGACGTCGCCGACGCGCAGGACGCTGGCCTGGAGCACGAGGCCCACGGCTTCGCGCACGGTCATGAAGTAGCGCTGCATGTCGGGATGGGTCACGGTCAGCGGGCCGCCGCGGGCGAGCTGGCGCTGGAACAACGGCACCACCGAGCCGGTGCTGCCGAGCACGTTGCCGAAACGCACGGTGATGCAGCGCATGCCGCCGGCGGCGCGGGCCGCCATGTCCAGCCCCTGGCAGTACATCTCGGCCACGCGCTTGGAGGCGCCCATCACGGAGGAGGGGTTCACCGCCTTGTCGGTGGAGATCAGCACCATGGTGGCGACGCCCGACGCGCGGGCGGCATCGGCGACGACGCGGGTGCCGAAGGCGTTGGTCAGCAGGCCCTCGGCCTGGTTCGCCTCGACCAGCGGCACGTGCTTCAGCGCGGCGGCGTGGAACACCAGATCGGGCCGCAGGGTTTCGAACAGGCTGCGGATGCGGGTTTCGTCGCGCACGTCGGCGATGATGGCGTGCCGGGAAATGGCGGATTCGCCCAGCTCGGTATCGATCTGCCACAGCGCGAATTCGCCGGCATCGAGCAGGAACAGTTCGGCGGGGCCGAGGGCGGCGACCTGCCGCGCCAGTTCGGAGCCGATCGTGCCGCCGGCGCCGGTGACCATCACCCGCTTGCCGTGGATCAGCCGCGCCATGCCCTCGCGGTCCAGCGGTACCTGTGCGCGGTTCAGCAGATCCTCGATGGCGACTGGCTTCAGTTCCAGGCCGGCCGTGGTCGCGCCCAACGTGGTCACCCGCGGCGCGCGGGCCACCCGCACGCCCTCGCGGTCGGCGGCCTCCATCAGCCCGGCCAGCGTCGGGCCTGGCAGGTCGGGATCGGTGATCACGAGGGTGCGCGGCAAGGATTCGGTGGCCCTGAGCCGCGCGAGAATGGCCGGCGCCTCGGCAATGCTGCCCAGGATCGGCAGCCCGTTGATCCGCCGCCCGGTCTGCGCCACGCCGGCGGACAACAGCCCGGCAATGGTGAACGGCGCCTCGCGATCGGCGGCCACGGCGCGGATGAACAGATCAGCCCCCTCGCCCGCGCCCACCAGCAGCACCGGCGGCCGCTCGACCGCGGCACTGCCGCTCTGCTGCATCAGCCGATACCCCGCCCGCGGCGCGCTGAGCAGCACGCCCAGCACCAGCGCATGGATCAGCGGAAAC
>CAIRCM010000141.1 GCA_903877125.1 uncultured Acetobacteraceae bacterium
ACACCAAATCGCCGCCATCGCTCAAACCTGTAACAACACACCACGAAAATGTCTTGGCTTCCAGACCCCAGCCGAGGTACTCCTACAGCACCTGTTGCACTTCAAATGTGAATCCACCTACCGGCATTCGCCGGCATGACGGGTGGGCATCCGCCACGAGTCAATCATTGCGCGGTCTGGTATAATATGTGCCCTTCATCGGTAAAACCTGTGTTTGAATCTGACCGTTGACCAGAAACCACCGGTCGCCCTTAAGCTTCCCGATACAACATCAGAATAAAACCGCAGAACAGGATCGCGCTCGGCCACACCCATGCCGCGACCCGGATCGCCCGTGGGTTCTCCCGCGGGTCCAGCCGCAGTTCCAGCCACCGCGCCCAGCCCGCCACAATCCCGGCCAGCGCGAGCGGCGTGTGAGTCAGTTCGATCAGCAACTGATCCTTGATGTTGGCGATCGCATGGCTGTGCGTCAGCAACAGCACCCCACCGCCGGCGCACAGCAGGGGAAAGACGTAACTCGCCCCCTTGCTCGTCCAGTTGCCCGTGCGCACCCGCCATTCGAACCACGCGAAAATGACGATCAGCAGCACGTAACCCCGGTGCTGCGCGACCTCCACATCGCGGAAACTGTCGAGGAACCCGATATCCCCCATCGGCCACGTCTCGGGGTCGGAGCGGAAAAACAGAAAGATCGCCAGCCCCAAAAACGCCAGCGGCCAGTGTTTGGCCCAACCGATCCCGGCCTCGTTCGCCAGCGCCAGCAGGCCGACCAGAACCACGATCAGACCGGCCCAGTGATGATTGTATTCCGACCAGGCGATGTCATTGGCATTGCGCGGCGGCAATTCCCCCGCACCGGGAACGAAGGCCATTTGCGGCGTTGCCTGCCGCGCCACGGCCTCCGCATCCAGCTTCGCCTGCAGCGCCGGCAAAGCCAGCGCATCGTGATCGGGGCTTTGCAGCCGCGGCCAGACCGGCGTGTTGCGCTCGACGATTGCGGCCAACGTGACGCGGTCATTGGTCAGGTCGACCGCCGGCGGGACCGAGGTCAACGACGCCGCGGCGAAGAAAATGGCGGCGCCGATGCCCAGTTCGACCTCGGCGAACCGCCGCAACCGCGTCACCGGTGTCGCCGGATTGGCCCGCAACCGCTCCACCAGGAAGAAGTTCGCCGCGCCCAGGCCCAGCAGCATCGCGAACATCGCGATCTTGGCGCCCACCATCACGCCATAGGCGGTGCCGTAGGCCCCCTGGAGGTCGCCGATATACAGCACGCTCATGGTCGCGCCGCTCAACACGATCGCGGCCACACCGGCCATCGACATCCGCGAGTAGCGCGCCCCAGCCAGCCGAAACGCCGCACCGTCCCTTAACCGCCCGAGCGCCATCAAAAAGCACGGCAGTCCGCCGATCCAGATCGCCGCCCCGGCCTGATGCAGCCATGCCGCGATCAGCAGCGGTGCCCGATCGTCGAGCCGCGCCGCCGCGTGCGTGGTCAGCGTCGCGGCGGCGAGTTCCAGCACCACACCCAGCAGCAGCGGCGCCGCCGGTGCCCGAGCCCCCCGGCCGAACAGCAGCACCGCCATCAGCAGGACGACGCCGATCTTCATGAACCCGGCAATGGCGAAATTGGCTCCCAGTGCGTCGGTAAGCGAAATGTCCATCGAAGCCGTCACCGCCGCCGCCTGCAGCCCGACCGTCGCGGCCTCCGCCAGGATCAGCGCGACCGAACCCCAGGCCGCGATCCGCGCCGCCCGCCCGGCGATATCCACCCCGATCCGTTCAACCAGGGGACGCGCGAGCAGCACCAGGAACAGCACCCCGCCCATGGCGATGGACTGCGCCAGAATCGTCAGCCCATGCACGACGATGGACAGGTAGCCGAAAACGTCGATCAGGAGTTCCAACGGTTCAAGGCCCCCCAACCGAGAAATGCACGTCGCCGCGCGTCAGATGGCCGTCGGTGGCCAGCACGTTCCAGCGGATCGTGTAATTCCCCGGCTTCAGCTCCACCGTCGTGGTCAACACGTCGGGCAGACCGGCCTGCATGATCGGCAGCGTCGTATGATCGTGATCCGGGCCGGTCAGCACCAGCCGGGACCGGGTCTTGTCGATCCGGCTGTTGTAGCGAAGCGTGATGCCAACCAACCCGGCCGGCGCGCTCGCCCCTTCGGCCGGCACGCTCTCCTCCAGGATCGCATGGGCAAAGGCGGATACCGGGGCCAGGAGCAGGAGCAGCAGACCCACGGCGGCGAAGCGGCGTGGCAAAATGGAACGTGAGGTCACGGCGGTCCTTCAGCGCTGCGCGATGCGCGCGGGCTTTAGACCCGGGCAGGGGCAATTGTCCAATCCGCCCGTGTCCCGTAAAACCGCCCGCAACGCGCGCAATCGAAGGGACGAAACGCATGGGCAAAAGAATCGTGGTGGTCGGCGCCGGCGCCGTGGGCGGCTATGTCGGAACGCATCTGACCGCCGGGGGACACGACGTCACCCTGATCGATCCCTGGCCCGAACACGTGAACACCATGAAAGCCAACGGCATGGAAATCTTCGGCATGACGCCCGAAGAACGCATGACCGTGAAGGTCAACGCCATCCATCTGACCGAGGTCCAGCAGCTCGCCAAACAAAAGCCGGTCGATATCGCCTTTATCTCCGTCAAGTCCTACGACACCGTCTGGGCGACGCAGATGATCGCGCAATACCTCTCGGCCTCCGGCTGCGTCATTTCCATGCAGAACTGCATCAATGAGGAACGGGTCGCCGGCGTCGTCGGCTGGGGCCGCACCCTGGGCTGCATCGTCACCGGCGGCGTGGGCGTCGATCTCTATCAGCCCGGCCATATCCGGCGCGGCTATGCCAAGCGCGCCGACATCAAATCGTTCTACATCGGCGAGCCCAGCGGCAAGATCACCAAACGCGCCGAGGAAATCGCCGACATCATGAGCTGCGTCGACGCCTCCAAGGCGACCGACAACCTCTGGGGTGAGCGCTGGACCAAACTATGCGTCAACGGCATGCGCAATGGCGTGTCCGCCGCCACCGGGATGGGCGGCAACGCCCGCGACGGCCATGACGCCGTGCGCCGCGTCTGCATCCAACTGGGCGGGGAGGCCGTCCGCGTCGGCCAGAAACTCGGCTACAAATTGGGTAACGTCGGCGCCCTGCCGCCCGAAATGCTGGCCGAGGCGATGGAGGGCGATCGCACCGCATACGACAAGATCTCCCACCTCATGGTTGCCGGCGGCGCCGGCCAGGCCGAGCGCAGCGACTATCAGCGCCCGTCGATGGCGCAGGACATGGAAAAGCGCCGCCGCACCGAAATCGAGTTCATGAACGGCTTCATCGCCGCCCAAGGTGCCACCGCCGGCGTATCCGCCCCAACGCACGAAATGCTCACCCGCCAGGTGCTCCGCGTCGAACGCGGTGAAATCGAGGCTCGGCCGGAAAACGTACTGGTCAACAGCTGAACGCCGAAGTGGCTTGCGTGCGTGTTGCCGGGGCCTAATCTCCTCGGCATCCCGGTCGATGTCGTGTCGGCGCTCGGTCTGCCAGCGATGCTGCGAGAAGCGATTACAGCGCATGCGGTCCCGATTTGAGCCGCACCCGCAAAACGCCCGACGTATCGACGCGTATCTCGCGCACATTCTCGATGCCGTCGAGCGTATCCGCGGCTATACGGCTGATATGATCCTCGACGGATTTCTGGAGTCGTCGATCACCCAGGACGCCGTCATCCGCTACCTCGAAGTCGTCGGTGAGGCCTGTCGAAACATCCTGCAGCACCATCGCTACAGCAGGCGGCGGCGAATGCCGTCGGTCAGGCGGACCTCATTGAAATTCAGCAGCAGGCCGGCGCGCAGGCCGCTGACTTTCAGATAGGTGAGCAACTGCGCCTCGTGCAGTGGAAGGATGGTCTGGACGGATTTGATCTCGACGATCACGGCGTCCTCGATCACAAGGTCCATGCGCAGTTCGCAGTCCAGCTTGTGGCTTTTATAGAAGACCGGCAGTTTCCGCTGCCGAACGAAAGCAAGGCCGACGGTGGCGAGCTCGTGGCAAAGAGCGGCTTCGTAAATGGATTCGAGCAGCCCGGGACCGAGCGTCCTGTGGACCTCAATGGCGCAGCCGATCACCCGCCTGGAATAAGGCTCGGCGTCGATAAGCGGCATATCTTAGTGTCCTTCGTGGCTTCGTGGTTTATAATTTGGAGAGTCGACACGAGGTTTGTCAATCCAGGGTTGTGGATACCGGATGGCCGAGAATGGTCGAAGCCTCGCTTTTTCAACACGAAGGCACGAAACACACGAAGTTCTTATCGATCCAGGCCGGCGATGGTGCTGTCGAACCAGTCAAGATCGCTTTTCCATTGCGGGTGGTCGGGGTGTTGCGCCAGCAGTTGCAGGACGATCTGCCGCCCAGCGTTCGCGGTTCAGATCGCCGCTCTCCCCCGATCTACGCAAAACGAACCAGACCGTCCCGCCATCACCCCCTGACGATCAACCGCTCATCCCACCGCACCGGCGCTTCCTCGCTCACCGCGACCCGAGCGAAATCGGCATGCAACGGATTGATCACCGCGTTGTCGTCCAGACCCAACGTCACCGCCGACGGCACCAGCAACACCAGCCCCGACCGCCCCCTGATCCACGTATCCCCCGCAACGCGCGAAGGCCCAGCGGGGATCGCGTTCCAATCCGCCACGTCCTCCGCCCCCAGCCGCGTTACCGGCGCATCGTCGGGAATGTCGATCGTTACATACCGGGCATTCCGTGGCACCCGCCCAATATTGGCATGCACCAACGTCTCCAGCGCCGCCGAGGCGAAGGACGTCGCGGCATAGATCGCCGGCGTGCCCGGCAAATTCCACCGCCCACCCTTCAGCCGCGCCCCCTCCGCGCTCCAGACCGGGAACAGCGCGTTCCCGATCCGCCAAAGCCGCATCTAGACCGGCAGCCCGAATTGCAGCGCGTCGAGAATGCCTTCCACGACCCGCCCGCCAAGTTCGGACAGCGCCGCATCCACCGGCCGCCGCCCTTCCAGTTCAGGATGCGGGCGCCGCATAAACGCCCGAGCATCGCCATCGTCGCCGAACACCCGGCACGCATACTGAAACAACCGGTGCAGCCGTTCAGTCTGTTCGCCCTGCGCCGGGGTCAGCGTCCCACGACGGTTGAGGCTGGATTTCGGCACGATCGAATGCACCAGCTTGTTCGCCTCGACCGGATCCATGCAGATTTCATGCGCCACCTCCAGCAGCACATCGCGCGACAGCCCTTTGGATATCGCCGTCTGCAACCCCCAGATCGGCATCTGCGCTTCCCGCAGCACCCCGCCGCTCGGCTTCATCGGCTCGATCACATAATCCATATGAACCTCCAATCCGTCCCATATGGCACGCTCCCTCCCCAGCTTCAAGCATCATCGCGTCAACCCCACCACCATCCGCGCCGCCCCCGCCGCGATCCGGGCGATGGCGGGCACGTCGACGCTATGCGGAAAGCGGTCGTCCGGCAGATGGAACCACGGGTTCGTTCCCACCAGCGTCACGTACCGCCCCCCGGCCCGATGGATATCCCGCGTCTCCCCGCTCGGCACCAACGTCTTCGGCGCCATCGTATCCGGCGGCTGCCCGGCCGAGGTCAGCGCCGCGTGCATCCACTCCCGCATCGCATCGTCCGCCGAAACCACCGACAGCGCCCCGCCGGCTGCCCCAATATTGGCCCCGTAATGAACCCAAACCGCACCGCCCGCCCCATCCCAGCCCGGCCGCCGAGCGACGAAATCGTCCAAGCCCAGATGGCCAAGCTCGTGTCCGCTGTTGGCAGTGAAAATCACATCGCAAACCGGCGGCGCCGCCAGCAGCGCCCGTAACGTTTCCAGCCAGCACACAATGCCCCCACCCCGTTCGGCGGTGGACTGCCACCACGAACTGCGCGGCGTCATCACCACCACCGGTGCCCGAGACGGATCGCGACCCCTAATCGTTACGACAATATTCCGAGCGGCCGCCCGCGCTCGCACGCTTCGAACCACCAGATGGGCCATCGCGCCGGAGGGCAGGGGCTCCGCCACATGGATCGCCGGCGCGCCATACGGCGTATTGAATTGTTCCGCGTTCAGAAGCGCGAGGCCCGGATGCCCGCCGCTGCATTGAATGACCAGCCCGGCATGCCCACCATCCCGCCGCAGCGCCCTGTATTCCCCGGTATACACCGCCCCGGGCGCCAGCGCGGCCACCGCGATCTCGTGCCCCAGCCGCCCGCTCACCCCGTCGGTCGCCGGTGCATCGAACACCGGCACGCCCTCGATACGGCGACCCCCGACCTCGACGAACGCCTCGCCGGGATCGAGGCGATCCAGCGTGAAAACTTCCTCTTCGACCGCGGCGCCCAGCCCCCGAGCCTCGGCGCCAAGCCAGTCGGCCCCGGCATGGTCGCCCGGCGTCCCGGTGCGATGGAACCCCTGCGAATCCCACGATCGCAACCAGTTCGCCTCCCCGCCGAACGGGGAGGCTGTGCTGGACATCAGCGGATCGGCGAGAACGGCGCCGCGACGACGATCTGCGTTTCCTGCTTCACCACAACGCCCGGCGGGTTGCGCGCCGGCCACTGCCCCGTCGCCGCCGCCGCGCGCACGCTGAACCGCTCGGCCGCATCCTTATACGCCCAGATATGGACCCATTTGTTCAGCGCACCGAACTCCGAATACATCCCGGCAACCAGCGGGGAGAATTTCTGCCGCCCCTCGATCTTCTCCGACCAGCGCTCGATCAGCCCGGGGATCGCGCCCGCGACCAGCGTGTACTGGCGGATTTCGAACAGCGGCCCGATGTTGCGCGGCGTCAGCGGCGGGCAGAACGGCGCGGGAATGAAAACCTCGCTCTGCTGGCTGTCCACGAATTCCCGGATATTCGGCGGCCAACCCGGCTCCTTCGACGCCGCCGCCCGTACATCGGCGCGGTGTTCGAAGCTGTCATAGGTCCAGATGTGGATGATCTGGTTCAGCGGGCCGATCTCGGAATGAAAGAACGCGGCGAGCTTGGAATGCTTCTCGCGCGCCGGCAGCGCTTCACCAAAACGCTTCTCCGCCTCGGCAACGTTGCCGGGCTTGAGGGTATAGGTCCGCATTTCGATAATCATGGTCGTGTCTCCCTTGGACGTGGACAGCCCAACGTTACGCCGGATCGGCGCCAGCGGAAATGGGGCGGGAATGGTCCGGCGAGGCAATCGCGAATCGACGACGAGCCATCCGCCCGGCCAGGGCCCTCGGGGGCCTCGTCCTGTCGTCTCGGGCGGGGTGCCCATTTCGGAAGACGGAAAAAAGTTCTTGATTTGTTCCGTTAATCCTGCTACCACCACGCCCAATGTCATCAACAGCCCCACCCACCCCGCCTACCACCAAACCCCGCCCCATCCCTGGGCGTATCGGGGCTGTTCTCCGCGTCGTCGCCACCCTCATCACCCACGCCCGCCACTTCGCCGCGACCGTCGGCACCCGTGTCAACGCCCCGGAATTCGCAACCGGCGCCGTCCTCTTCGGCACCTACGATCTCCCCACCATCCGGCTCCGCGTGCAGCGCGGCATGCTCCGCGCGCTCGCCCTGCAAGAGTACCTGCTCGCCCGCGCCGCCAGGGGCTGCAACCTGCGCTTCGCCTGGCCGCAGCGCGTCGAACTCCAACCGCACCACCGCCCGCCCGCGAAACCGGCCCCGGCCAAGCCCTCCGCCCCGCGCCGTCCACGCCGTCCGGAACCGGCCGTGCTGGACCAAGACGATCCCCGGGCATTCCGCATCCCCACCCCCGAGGAACTCGCCGCCGAGGTCCGCCGCCGCCCAATCGGCCGCACCATCACCTATATCTGTATGGACCTCGGCCTCGCCCCCGGCCTCTGCGAGGGCGATTTCTGGTGCCGCGTCGAAAAAATCCTCAGCCACTACGGCGGCAGTCTCAGCCGCCTGTACAAAGTCCGCGAACGGCGGGAGGTATCCTTCCTGCGCGAACGCGACCGAGACCCCGACACCTGGCACATCAATTGGCGAGACCTCCGCCCATCCACCGTGCGCATCGCGCTCGGCTGCCGGTTCGGCGAACCGCCACCCCCCATCGTCCCCAGTTGACGCCGCTTGGCGTCACCCCCATCGGCGCTGCCTCACCGGCCGCGGGCACCTCGCCCACGCGCCGGCGCCCGCACGTGG
>CAIRCM010000142.1 GCA_903877125.1 uncultured Acetobacteraceae bacterium
CCTGGACGTCGTAACGGTCGGCGACGGACAGGCAGTTGTCGATGGCGGCGGGGGTGGTGCCCCAGTCTTCATGCAGTTTCAGGCAGGATGCGCCGGCGCGCAGCATTTCCTCCAGCGCCTGGGGCTGCGATGCGTTGCCCTTGCCGGCGAAGGCGAGGTTGACGGGCAGTCCCTCGGCGGCTTGCAACATGCGCGCGAGATGCCAGGGGCCCGGCGTGCAGGTGGTCGCGGCGGTGCCGGTGGCGGGGCCGGTGCCGCCGCCAACCAGGGTGGTGATACCGGAGGCGATTGCGTCATCCACCTGCTGCGGACAGATGAAATGAATATGCGAGTCGATCCCGCCGGCGGTCAGTATTTTCCCCTCGCCGGCAATGATTTCGGTGCCGGGGCCTATGATGATATCGACATTCGGCTGAACGTCGGGATTGCCGGCCTTGCCGATCTTGTGGATGCGGCCGTTCAGGATCGCGACATCGGCCTTCACGATGCCCCAATGATCGATGATCAGCGCGTTGGTGATGACGGTATCGACGGCACCTTGGGCCTGGGAAAATTGCGACTGGCCCATGCCGTCGCGGATGACCTTGCCGCCACCGAATTTCACTTCCTCCCCGTAGAGCGTGAAATCCCTTTCGACTTCGACAATCAGGTCAGTATCGGCGAGGCGCACACGGTCCCCGACGGTGGGGCCGAACATGTCCGCATACGCGGCTCGGGTGATGCGGGCCATGATGCTGTTCCTCTTAAGCCGCCGTTGCGGGCTGATGTTGCTGTAGCCGGTCCCTGATTTCCATCGCGACGGCGGTTAGGTCGCGTTTTCCGATCCTCACGAAATTCCATCGGCGCAATTGGACCGGCATCCCGGCAGGCATGCCCTTACTGTTTGCCAGTATGGGGATAATGATCTTGCCAGTAGCGATCGCGGCGCCGACCTCCGACATAACGGCGGGGCTGCCGAGAGCGGCGGCGGTCATCAAAATGATTACGACATCGGCGGCGCCCATCACCCTGCGGAGGTAACTACCCCAATCGCTACCTATCGGAATGCCGGTGTCGAAGTCGACGTCGATTCCGGAATCCAATAGCGCGCGGCCCAACTCACGGGCGACCGCGCCGTCGCGATGGGCATAGGAAAGGAATACCTTAACGGGCGTTTGCATGACCGATCCTCGCTTTCAGTTCCACGAGATAGGTGTCGAAATCGTTGAGCTGGCGCTCGACAGTTCCCGTCAACGCGCCATCCCCACCGGATTCAGCCAGATCGCGCTTCGTCATACCATGGAAAATTGGTACGACGCGCTTTCTATTCAGCCGCATCACGCCGACTTCCATCCAAACCCAGGCGCGGCTCCTGGAAAACGGTGTGAATAGAACCACGAGCTCGGTGGCTTGTTCCAGGAGACCGGACAGGCGCTCCGTAACGTCGTCACCGGATTCAAGGTCGTAAGCATCGATCAGCACCTCCGCACCTGCTTCCCCGATGCACCGTGCCATCTGGCGGGCAATCCAGGAATCCTGCGATCCGTGGGAGACGAAAACTTTCATGGTTGCGACGCGGTCCTGCTAATCCAGCGGTCCGGTCACGATACCCCGGAACCCGTAAACACGGCGCGTCCCGCGATAGGGAATAAGGATGATCTCACGGGTCTGGCCGGGTTCGAAACGCACGGCGGTGCCGGCGGCGATATCCAGGCGCTGACCTCGCGCGGCGGCGCGGTCGAACGACAGCGCGCCGTTGGTTTCCGCGAAATGGTAGTGGCTGCCAACCTGGATCGGGCGGTCACCGGTGTTGGCGACGGTCAGCGTGGTGCGCGGTAGGCCGGCATTCAGTTCGATGTCGCCAGGTTCGGGGAGGAGTTCTCCGGGGATCATTGCACGTACTCCTTATCTGATCGGCTCATGCACAGTCACCAGCTTGGTCCCATCCGGGAACGTCGCCTCCACCTGCACGTCATGGATCATCTCGGCGATCCCATCCATCACCTGATCCCGGGTCAGCACCTTGGCGCCGGCCTGCATCAGATCAGCCACGGAACGGCCATCCCGAGCGCCTTCGATCACGAAATCGGTGATCAGGGCGACAGCCTCGGGATGGTTCAATTTCACGCCGCGTTCCAGCCGGCGGCGCGCGACGATCGCGGCCATGCTGATCAGCAGCTTGTCCTTCTCGCGGGGGGTCAGGTTCATGGAAAAGCCTTCTCAACACATCCAAACGCGGGGCAGTGGGCGGGGTGCCCGAATAATGTTCAGCACCGCCGCGACGGCTTGGCGCAGCAGTGCGCTGTCGGGCGCCAGCATACGCGCGACCAGCATGCCGTTCCATGCGCTAACGCCTGTTTCGGCGCCATGATCGGCAAGAACATCGCGCACCGGGGTCAGAAATGCCTCGGCATCCGGCGCGACATGCAGCAGCGTGGCCATCGCGCGTGCACCGGCGGCGATGGCTGGCCTGGCCAGGATGTCATGCAGGGCACCGTCCATACGGATCGCGTCTTGCAGCAGCCAACGGTCGTCTCGGCGGACGTGGATTAGATCGCGCAGCCAAGCGTTCGTAACCTGCTCACCCATGGCCGCGCGGCCGAATATCAGGGACTCAACGCCCAGGAAGGAGGCATCCGGGGCCAAATTGATCTCCAAACGCCGGTCCAGCGCGCAATTGTCGAACAGGATCGTCTCCTGTGGCAGCCACTCCATCGCCGCACCGGCTTCGACGTCCACTTGGGTCCGCACGAACGACGGAAGTCCGCCCGGCGGTGCTCGATAGAACCGCTCGGCGGCCTGCGCGGAAATGGTGGCCCGCGCGTCTTTCCCGATCGCGAAACTCGCAATCAGCCGGTCGCCGCTGGCCACGCCACCCGAGGTATTCAGCGTCGTCGCATCCGCCCAGCCCGCGGTCACCGGCCGAGGAAAGCGCGCCTTCAAACAGCCGGCCTGCCGCAAATCGTCCAGAACCGTGTCCGCGCCCCGGCGCTTGAACGTCACACGCAGTTCCCCAACCGCGCGCTGGAACCCAGCTTCAGACAGACAGGCGCCGTCGTACATCGGCTTCGTCAAGGTCCTCCCGACGGCCGGACAGCACGATGTCGCCGCGGTCCATGACCGCGATCGTCTGCGCCAGCGCTTGGGCAAAATCGAAATATTGCTCGACCAGCAGGATGGCCATCTCCCCGCGTGAGCGCAACAGGTCGATCACCCGGCCGATATCCTTGATGATGCTGGGCTGGATGCCCTCGGTCGGCTCATCCAGCACGATCAGGCGCGGTTTCATGATCAGTGCCCGAGCAATCGCGAGTTGCTGCTGCTGGCCACCGGACAGATCGCCGCCGCGCCGGCGGAGCATGGTTTTCAAGACCGGAAACAGGTCGAAGATCTCGTCCGGAATTTTCCGGTCGCGGCTCGGCAGCACCGCGAAGCCGGTTTCCAGGTTTTCCCGCACCGTGAGCAGCGGGAACACGTCGCGTCCTTGCGGTACCCAGGCGATGCCGCGCCGGGCCCGCTCGTAGACCGGAAGACGGGAGATTTCCTGACCTTCCCACTTGATCGATCCGGCGGAAATCGGATGCGCGCCGGTGATGGCGCGCAGCAGCGATGTCTTGCCGACGCCATTCCGGCCGAGGATGCAGGTAACGCTGCCGGGACTCGCGGTGATGGATACCTGACGCAGGGCAATGGCGGCGCCGTAGTGCAGGTCGATACGGTTGACTTCCAACATGATCAGCGTCCCAGATAGACTTCGACCACGCGGGGATCGGCGCTGACGTTGTCGATGGAGCCTTCGGACAACACCGAACCCTCATGCAGCACGGTGACCTTCACGTCCAAGGCACGGACGAAGGCCATGTCGTGCTCGACCACCACGACGCTGCGGGTTTTGTTGATCTCGCGCAGCAGTTCGGCTGTTTGCTCAGTTTCGGCGTCGGTCATACCCGCGACGGGTTCGTCGACCAGCAGCAGTTGCGGTTCCTGCGCGAGCAACATGCCGATCTCCAGCCATTGCTTCTGGCCATGCGACAGATCGCCGCCAAGACGATGGCGCTGGTCCTTCATGCGGACGGTTTCGAGCACGGACTCGATGCGCGTCCGTTCTTCAGCGGTTTCCTTCGCCCATAGCGAAAAGCGAGGTTTCCGGTCGCCCGCCAGTGCCAGCAGGATATTGTCCCAGACAGTGTGCGGCTCAAACACCGTCGGCTTCTGAAATTTCCGCCCGATGCCAAGCGCCGCGATGGCGGGTTCGTCGAGCTGAGTCAGATCGGTATTGACACCGAACATCACCTTGCCCGTGTCCGGGCGGGTTTTGCCGGTGATCACGTCCATCATCGTCGTCTTGCCGGCGCCGTTGGGCCCAATCACCGCGCGCATCTCGCCTTTTTCCAGCACCAGCGACAAGGCGTTCAGGGCGCGGAAACCGTCGAAAGAAACCGTCACGCCACCGAGGTAGAGCAGGGTGTCGCCGGGGAGAGTTTGGGTCTCGGTCATTCCGCGACCTCCAGGACCGCGACGGGTTTCGCGGCGCGCTTCGCGAACAGACCCATGATGCCCTTCGGCAGGAACAGGGTAACGAAGATGAACAATGCCCCGAGGGCGTAGAGCCAGTAGTCGGGCAACATGCCGGTGAACCAGGTCTTGCCGAAATTCACCGCGACCGCGCCGAGAATGGCGCCGCTCAGCGTGCCGCGCCCGCCGACCGCGACCCAGATCACGGCCTCGATGGAGTTCGCGGGGGCGAATTCGCTCGGATTGATGATGCCGACTTGCGGCACGTAGAGCGCGCCCCCGATCCCGGCCATCACGGCGGACAGCGTCCAAACCACCAGCTTGTAGGCTTCCGGCCGGTATCCGAGGAAACGGGTGCGGGATTCGGTGTTGCGCACCGCGATCAGCACCTTGCCGAAGCGGGACTGGACCACGAAGCGGGCGACTAGATACTGCACACACAGGCACAAGGCGGAGATGACCATCAGCGCCGACCTCGTGCTGTCGGCCTGGACATTGAGCCCAAGGATATCCTTGAAGTCGGTCATACCGTTGTTGCCGCCGAAACCCATGTCGTTGCGGAAGAATGCCAGCAGCAGCGCGTAGGTCAGCGCCTGCGTGATGATCGACAGGTAGACCCCGGTCACGCGGGAGCGGAAGGCGAGCCAGCCGAAACCCATCGCCAGCACGCCCGGCACGATCAGCGCCATTGCCACCGCGAACGGGAACCACTGGGAGCCCTGCCAGTACCATGGCAACTCATGCCATCCCAGGAACACCATGAAGTCGGGCAGTTCGGCATTGCCGTAAACGCCGCGGGTGCCGATCTGGCGCATCAGGTACATGCCCATCGCGTAACCACCCAGGGCGAAGAAAGCGGCATGGCCAAGGGACAGAATGCCGGCGAACCCCCAAACCAGATCCACCGCCAGGGCCAGCATCGCGTAGCACAGATATTTCCCAGCCAGCGCGACGACGTAGGTCGGAATATGCAATGCCGATCCGACCTCGGTGGTCTGATTCAACAACGCCAAGGCAACTGGGACGCCGAGGGACAACGCCAAAGTGAGGTATGCGGTGCGATCGAGTTTCATGACTCCACCGCCCTACCCTTGAGCGGGAACATCCCCCGCGGCCGCCTTTGAATGAACAGTATCAGCAGGACCAGCACCACGATTTTGGCGACCACCGCGCCAGCCACGGGTTCGAGGAACTTGTTGACGATGCCCAGCGTCAGCGCGCCCAGCGTGGTACCCCACAGGTTCCCGACGCCGCCGAACACGACGACCATGAAACTGTCGATGATGTAGCTTTGACCAAGGTTCGGGGACACGTTGTCGATCTGCGACAGCGCCACCCCGGCCATGCCGGCGATGCCCGACCCCAATCCGAACGTCAGTGCATCGATCCAGGGCGTGCGGATGCCCATCGCGGCGGCCATACGTCGGTTCTGCGTAACCGCCCGCATCCGCAGACCCAGCGAGGTATAGCGCAGCGCGGCCATCAGCCCCGCGAGCACCACGGCGGAAAACAGAATAATATACATGCGGTTCCAGGTCAGGGTCAGGCCGCCGAGCGCGGTCGCCCCGCTCATCCAGGGCGGTGTGTCCACGTCCTGGTTGTTGGCGCCGAAAATGGTGCGCACGGCCTGCTGCAGGACCAGCGAGAGGCCCCAGGTGGCGAGCAAGGTCTCCAACGGCCGGCCGTAGAGCCAGCGGATCAACGTACGCTCGATGACGATGCCTATCGAACCGGAGACCATGAACGCCAGCGGCACGGCGAACAGCAAACTGGCGCCATACAGGCCGGGCGTATGCGCGCGCATGAACTGCTGCACCACGAAGGTCGTGTAGGCCCCGATCATCACCATCTCGCCATGTGCCATGTTGATGACGCCCATCACGCCGAAGGTGATGGCCAGACCGGCTGCCGCGAGCAGCAATACGGAGCCGAGGCTCAGGCCGTAATAGATGCTCTGACCGACGCTCCAGATCTGAGCCAGACGATCGATGGCGGTGAGTGCGGAGGTGATGGCAGCAGCGACCGCGGGGGGTTGATCGGACAGGGAAGCCAGGAAACCGCGCGCATCTATGTCGCCGCGCGCGCGCAGGACACCAACGGCCGCGACCCGATCCGCCTCCGCCCCATCCGGTGACGCCAGTACAACGGCCGCTCGGGCCTGCTGCATGCGGACTTTGACCGCGGGGTCGGCTTCTTTCTCCAGAGCCTTGGTCAGCGCTGGGAGAGCGGCGGGGTCGGCTGCGTGGAAGACCGCCTCAGCGGCGGTCATGCGCGTCGCAGCGTCGGGCGAGAAAAGGCGGAGTGCGCCCAGGGCGGCATCCATCGCCCCGCGGATCGCGTTGTTGACCTTGACGGGCTTGACGGCGCCGGCCTCAGCCGGTGTGCCGGTCAGCGCGCCGACATATGTGCCGTCATCCTGTTTGATAAAGAGCGTATGATCGGGCCGGAAATACAATTTCCCATTTTGCAGCGACCCGATGATCGCGGCGGCGCGTGGGCTGCCGGAAGCGACGAGCTGACCGACGCCTTCATGCACCGAATCGAAACTGCCGGACGACAGTGCGGTGACCGCGTCGTCCACCGGGTCGGCCTTCGACGGGCCTGACGCCAGGGACACGGCCGCGATCATCAGAAAGGCGAGGAGACGGCGCATTACATTGTCCACGAAAAAGAGTGGGGGCGGCCGGGGAGGAGACGGCCGCCCGCCACCGCCTAGGCCTTCTTACCGGCTGTGCAATGGCCAGTTTTCACGTTGAAGGCCCCGCAATGCAGTGGTGCCCGCCAATCGCCGATCAGGTCCTTGGTATCGGCGACGTAGGGCGACCACTCCTGGGCCACCACAAGGCCCGGCGTCTGGGACACGATGTTGAACTGTCCATCGGCCTGGATTTCGCCAATGAGCACGGGCTTCGTGATGTGGTGGTTCGGCATCATGGCGGAATATCCGCCCGATAGGTTCGGAACCGAAACGCCGAGCATGGCGTCGATCACCGCGTTGGAGTCGGTGGTGCCGGCGGCTTCCACTGCTTTGACCCACATGTTGAAGCCGATGAAGTGGGCTTCCATGGGGTCGTTCGTGGTGCGGGTCGGCTTCTTCGTATAGGCGTGCCACGCGTCGATGAACGATTTGTTGATCGAGGTGTCCACGCTCTGGAAATAGTTCCACGCGGCGAGATGGCCGAGCAGCGGCTTGGTATCGATGCCGGCGAGTTCTTCTTCGCCGACGGAGAAGGCAACGACCGGGATATCGGTTGCCTTGAGGCCCTGGTTGCCGAGTTCCTTGTAGAACGGCACGTTCGCATCGCCGTTGATGGTCGACACGACAGCGGTTTTCTTACCGGCGGAGCCGAATTTCTTGATCGAGGCGACGATGTTCTGCCAGTCTGAATGTCCGAACGGCGTGTAGTTGATCATGATGTCGTCTTTGGCGACGCCCTTCGCGATCAGGTAGGCTTCCAGAATCTGGTTGGTCGTGCGCGGATAGACATAGTCGGTGCCGGCCAGCACCCAGCGCTTCACCTTGTTTTCCTTCATCAGGTAATCGACCGCCGGGATCGCCTGCTGATTCGGAGCCGCGCCGGTGTAGAACACGTTACGGCTGCATTCCTGCCCTTCGTACTGCACTGGGTAGAACAGGATGGAGTTCAGCTCCTCGAAGACCGGCAGCACGGACTTGCGCGACACCGATGTCCAGCAGCCGAAGGTCGCGGCACATTTTTCGACCGAAATCAGCTGGCGGGCCTTTTCCGCGAACAGTGGCCAGTTCGATGCGGGATCGACAACCACGGCCTCCAGTTTTTTGCCGAGCAGGCCGCCTTTGGCGTTTTGCTGCTCGATGAGCATGAGCATGACGTCCTTCAGCGTCGTTTCGCTGATCGCCATTGTGCCGGAGAGCGAGTGCAGAATGCCGACTTTGATGGTGCCGGACGTTTCCGCGGCGGCGGCGGTTTTGACCGCGCCGATGGCTGCGACCGTAGCGGCGGCAGCACCCAGGCGGGCCAATCCGCGGCGTGATATCGTTGGTTCTGTGATTGCCATTTGCCTCTGTCCTGTTTCCCGGTTCCGGGCTTGTTGCGTTCCGACGCGGGCTGTGGGTAGCGCCGCTGACAGATAAGTATGCAACTAGTGTGCCACAACGTACTGGGCGGGTAGCAGGCAGTTGTCGATTTATTTTCGCGCAACCCGTTGGAGGTGCACATAAATAGGGCAATGCGTGCCCTTAAAAAATCCCCGCGTCCAATCCGGCCGCGAAAGCCGCGCCGACGTCTCGGCACCGGGCAATATCGGGTGCCGTAAGGGTCTTGGGCGCCAAAATGGCCTCCGGCGTCTGGGCGTGCGTGCATACCACGATTGGTTCGGCGATCCGGCGCAGACGCCATCCGGTGGCGATGCGGGCAATCTGGCGCGCGGCGTTGTCGCCGTCGCTGCCCGCGCAGATCAGGGCCGCATACGGCCGGCCTTCAATGCGGCCCAGCACCGGATAGTAGGTCCGATCGAAGAAATCCTTCAACGGTCCGGAAATGGCGGCCAAGTTTTCCGGACCGGAAAAGATAAATCCATCCGCCCCCAGCAGGTCACTGGGTCCGGCGGTTTCGGCGGGCAACAGCCGCGCCTCCACCGCTGGTTCGTTCGCCGCCCCGTCGCGTGCTGCCTCCGCCATCTGACGTGCCCCGCCGGTGCGGGAATGCCAGACGATCAGCAGCGTCCGCACGCGCTAGCCGAGTTCGCGCTTCAGCGCCGCGAGAGCGTGTTCCAGTGTCTCGCCCAGGACCCAGCCTTTGGCGTCGCTGATCGCATAAAACGCGTCCACGGTTTCCTGCGAGGCTTTGACGTTGAACTGCACGTTGCGGCCGGTGCGATGGCGGCGCTGCACCCGTTTCGGCGCTGGCGCCGGCGCCGGCGCGGGCTGCTCGCGGCTGCGGAAATGGGCAGCTTCGGTGATCGCGCGCACCTGGTCAGCCGCCGGCGCCGAGGAGTCGGGCCCCGGCTTCGGCGCGAAACCGCTGATGTCGAGATCGTCCGCGTCGAAAATGCTCGCTCGCGCGCTGGTCATCACGCCACCCTCCGTTCCGCCGCTGCCGGCCGCGGTTCCTTCAAGATCGCCACCGTCTCGGCAGCGAAAGCGCGGGCGTTCGCCATGGCGGCGGCGATGTTCGGCACCTGCGTATCATCGAGGCCCGTCAGCGTACCGCCGAAGGCGAAGATGGCGCGATACGCCTCCCGCTCATGGATCTGGGTGCCGAAGACGCGGATGCCGGCGCTGAGGAATTCCGCTTCGATGCTTTTCAGCGTGCGCGGCCGGATCGCCGCGCTGGTGCGGGTGAACAGGACGGCGAGCGGAATGGCCTTGGCGAAAGCCCGTTCCTGGCGACGGATGAGCGCGATCGCCTTGACCGCTTCCGCTGCGTCAAGCTGGGAACCCTGGGTCGGAATAATCGCCAGATCGGCGCGGGACAGCGCGTAGCCGACCATCATCGATGCCGTGCCTTCGAGGTCGACCACCACGAAAGCGGTCTCCACGGCGGCCTGTTCGATCGTGTCGATAATTGTGTCTTCGGTGATATTCGCCAGGATCGTCAATTTCTCAGGCTTGCCCGGGCGGCTGCCCCAGCGGGAGACGGGCTTGTTGGGATCGGCGTCGATGAAGGTGACGGTGGCGCCACGCTCCGCCAATTCGGCCGCGAGAAGGACGGCCGAGGTAGACTTTCCGGCGCCGCCTTTGGGGCTGGCGAAGACGATGGTGGGCATAACGGCCTCGTGTCCTGTCGGTCAGGACCGACAGGTATCCGATAGCTGTCTGGAATGCAAATGGATATCCGATAGGTATCGGTTAGGTTCCGACGAAACCCTCAAGCCAATGAATGGTATAATCCCCAGCCTGAAACTGCGCCGAATCGACAATCCGCCGGTGCAAGGGGATCGTGGTTTTGATCCCCTCGACAGCGAATTCATCCAGCGCGCGGCGCATACGGTTGATCGCATCGGTCCGAGTCGGCGCGTGCACGATCAGCTTGGCTACCATGCTGTCGTAGTACGGCGGCACGAAATAGCCAGCATACAACGCGCTATCGATCCGTACCCCGAGCCCACCGGGGGCGTGGTAGGATGTCACCTTGCCCGGTGTGGGCATGAACGTGAGGGGATCCTCCGCATTGATGCGGCACTCGATCGCGTGGCCCGAGAAGGTGATGTCGGACTGGCCGTAGCCTAGCTGCGCACCGGCGGCCACGCGGATCTGTTCGCGGACGAGGTCGACATCGCACACCATCTCAGTGATCGGATGTTCGACCTGCAGTCGGGTATTCATCTCGATGAAGGCGAATTGCCCATCCTGGTACAGGAACTCCAGCGTCCCCGCATTCCGGTAGCCGAGCTGCCGCAGCGCCGCGGTCGCGGTGGCACCAAGATCGTTGCGTTGCGCCGGCGAAAGCGCGGGGGAACCGGCTTCTTCCAGCACCTTCTGATGCCGCCGCTGCAAGGAGCAGTCGCGTTCACCGAAATGCACGACATTGCCGTGCGAATCGGCGAGAATTTGCAGCTCGATATGCCTCGGACGATCCAGATATTTCTCGATATAAACGGCATCGTTACCAAAAGCCGCCCGGGCCTCGGTACGGGCGCCGCGAAAAGCGTCCTCCAGCTCGTCGGGGGACCGGGCCACACGCATGCCGCGCCCACCGCCGCCCGCCGCTGCCTTGATCAACACAGGGTACATGATCTTATCGGCTACCGCCCGCGCGGTTTCCATGTCCGGCACCGCGCCGTCCGATCCAGGGACGAGGGGTACGCCAAGCGTGGCCATGGCGGTCTTGGCGGCGATCTTGTCGCCCATCATCGCGATATGGTTGGCGGACGGACCGATGAAGGTCATCCCATGAGCTTCAACCATGTCGGCAAAACCGGCATTTTCCGACAGAAATCCGTAACCGGGATGGATCGCGTCGGCGCCGGTGATGTGTGCCGCGGTCAGAATCGCGCTGACGTTCAGATAGCTTTCCTTGGCCGACGGCGGGCCGATGCAAACCGCCTCATCCGCGAGGCGGACATGCATCGCCGTCGCATCGGCCGTGGAATGCACGGCCACGGTCGCGATGCCGAGTTCCCGGCAGGCGCGCTGGATGCGCAGCGCGATCTCGCCCCGGTTGGCGATCAGGATCTTGCGGAACAACGGATCAGTCCACGATCATCAGGACTTCGCCGAATTCCACCGGCGCGCTGTTTTCGACCAGGATCCGTGTCACGGTGCCCGATTTCGGCGCCTTGATCTGATTGAAGGTTTTCATCGCCTCGATCAGCATGACCGTCTGCCCAGCGGAAACCTGCTGCCCAACATGGACGAAGGAAGGGGACCCGGGTTCCGGCGAGAGATAGGCGACGCCAACCATGGGGCTGGTGATGGCGCCGGGGTGGGACGCATCGATCGCAGCGGGAGCCTCTGCAGCCGCGGGCGTGGCGGCGGGCGCAGGTGTGGAGGCCGGAGCGGCAACCACGGCAACCGGTGCCACGGCATGGCCCCGCACCACCTTGATACGGGCATCCTTGATGCACAGTTCCAGTTCGGTCATCCCGGTTTCAGCCATGATGAGGCCGAGACGGCGGAGTGAATCCGGATCGGTGGGGATGGGGTTCACGCGGAGTCCTCCGGCAAATTCGGGGGTGGGTCAGATCGGTGCAGCCCGTAGCATAGCACCGCGTCCCGGTCCAATCGGGGTGCCGATGGGGGTGCCGGTTGCCGCGCGTTCGGGCCAGGGCCATAATCGTGGGCATGACGAGTACCGTGACCCTGACCCTGAATGGCGAAAGCCGAATCTTCGACGCGCCGGAAAAGGGATCGCTTTCGGTCCAGGGATTGTTGATCCTGCTGGAACTCGACATGCGCAAGGTGGCGGTGGAACTGAACGAGGAGATCGTGCCTCGCTCCCGCTACCTGGAAACCTGGCTGGCCAGCGGCGACTCGTTGGAAATCGTGCATTTCATTGGTGGAGGCTGACGTGGACGGTTCAATCACGGGCGAGGATACTTGGACGGTCGCCGGTCGCACCTTCCGCTCCCGCCTGATCGTGGGCACCGGCCGTTACAAGGATCTCGAGGAGACCGGCGCGGCAATCGAGGCGAGCGGCGCGGAAATCGTCACCGTCGCGGTGCGCCGGGTCAACCTGTCCGATCCCAAGGCGCCGATGCTTCAGGATTATGTCGACCCGAAGAAATTCACCTATCTGCCCAATACCGCCGGTTGCTTCACCGCGCGGGAGGCCGTGCGCACCCTTCGTCTGGCCCGCGAAGCCGGCGGTTGGAACCTTGTGAAGCTGGAGGTGCTCGGGCCGGCACCCCTGCTCTACCCCGACATGCCCGGCACCTTCGAGGCAGCGGCGGAGCTGATCAAGGACGGGTTCGAAGTCATGGTCTACTGCGCCGACGATCCGCTTGCGGCGAAACGGCTGGAAGACATGGGTTGCGTGGCAATCATGCCGCTGGGCGCGCCGATCGGGTCGGGCCTGGGGTTACAGAACCCGGCAATGCTGTCGATGATCATGGAAAATGTGAAGGTCCCCTTCGTGGTGGACGCGGGGGTCGGCACGGCGTCGGACGCGGTGATCGCGATGGAACTGGGCTGCGACGCGGTGCTGCTGAACTCGGCGATCGCGCACGCGAAAAACCCGGTCACGATGGCGAAGGCGATGAAGCATGCGGTGCAGGCCGGACGCTTGGCGCATCTCGCTGGTCGGATGCCCCGGCGGATGGGGGCCGATCCTTCGAGCCCACTGACCGGACTGATCCGGTAGCAGGTCGCCAGCACGCCAGCGGGCAGCGGTTTTGACGGGGTTTGCCGATGCCACGAGTCACAGGTGTTCTCGAAACGTCGCTGTATGTGCAGGACCTCGGCCGCGCGCGGCGCTTTTATGAGCGTGTGTTCGGGTTCGAGGTGTTTTTCGCCGATGCCCGCATGTGCGCCATGGGCGTGCCCGCCAGCCAGGTCCTGCTGCTGTTTCAACGTGGTGCGACGTTGGAACCGGCGCCGGTCAACGGCGGCTTCATCCCCCCGCATCATGGCGACGGGCCGTTGCATGTCTGCTTCGGCATCCCCTTCGGTGAACTCGAAGCCTGGACGGCGCATCTGAAATCGCTGGGCATCGCCGTCGAAAGCCGCCTGCGTTGGGCGCGGGGCGGTACGAGCCTGTCTTTCCGCGATCCGGACGACAATTCGGTCGAGGTCGCAACCCCTGGCCTTTGGCCGCACCACTAGCCGCCGGGCATGGCACGCGCCACGACTCTGGTCGCTTTGGGCGCGCTGCTGGTGCTCGCCGGGATCGCCGCGGCATGGCCGTCGATCCTGTCGGAGCAGGTGGCGGCCGCGGCGATTTTCCTTGGCAGCTATGTCGCGCTCGCGATGGGAAAGATCCCAGGACTGGCGATCGACCGGGCGGGCGTGGCGCTGGTGGGGGCAGGACTGATGGTGGCGGCAGGGGTGTTACCCCTGAAGGATGCCTATCGCGCGATCGACCTCGACACGATCACACTGTTGTTGGGCATGATGATCGTGGTGGCCAACCTGCGCCTCTCGGGCTTCTTCGCGCTGGCCAACGCATGGGTGGTGGTTCGGGTGCGTCGGCCTGTCACGTTGCTGGCAGCGGTGATCGCGGTGTCGGCGGTGTTCTCGGCGTTTCTGGTTAATGACGCGATCTGTCTGGTGCTGGCGCCGCTGGTCGCTGACGTGGCGAAGGGCGCGCGGCGCGATCCGGTGCCGTATTTGCTGGGGGTCGCCTTGGCGTCCAACGTCGGGTCCGTGGCGACAATAACCGGCAACCCGCAAAACATGATGATCGGCAGCCTGTCGGGCATTCCCTACACACAGTTTGCGGCCGCCCTGACGCCCATCGCTTTGGCGGGCGCACTTCTGACCTTCGCGCTGCTGGTGGTCCTCTATCCCGCCGAATTCCTGACCGGCGGCCGGTTGGCCGCCCGACACGCCGAAGCCCGGATCAACCGGGTGCTGGTCGGGCGGTCGCTGCTCGCGACCGTCGCGGTGGTGATATTGTTTTTCGCCGGTCAACCGCCGGCCAAAGCTGCTATCGTCGTGGGCGGGCAGCTGCTGCTGACCCGTCGAATACGCAGCACGCGAGTCTATGCCGAGATCGACTGGTCGCTGCTGTTGATGTTCTCGGGTCTGTTCATCATCGTCGCCGGCGCCGAGCACGCGCTTCTGACAGGAGATGTGCGGGCCGCGGCCGGGGGGTTGCATCTGACACGACCCTGGGTGCTGAGCCTGCTGACTGCCGTGCTGGCCAACCTGGTGAGCAATGTTCCGGCGGTGCTGATGCTGCAACCGTTTGTGGCCGGCCTGCCCGATCCGACAAAGGCATGGCTGACAGTTGCAATGGCATCCACCCTGGCGGGCAATTTCACCATGCTGGGCTCGATCGCCAATTTGATCGTGATCGAAAAGGCGTCCCGCCGGGGTGTCGCGATCGGTGGCTGGGCCTATGCCCGGGTGGGCATCCCGCTGACCGTGCTCACCCTGGCGTTCGGCACCTGGTGGCTGGTTCAATAAACACGGTTGCGCACGACACCGAAATCGCTGTGAATTGGCGGAAACAGAGAGGAACGCCATGTCACAGATCACCCAATTCCTGCGCCGCGCCGTGCAGATCAACGGGCGCGGAACCGCGACAATTTGCGGCGACCGGCAGCAGGACTGGATCAGCTTCGCGGATCGGGTTGCTCGGCTCGCTGGCGGACTCGCGGCGTTAGGATTCGTGCCGGGCGACCGGATCGGGATTCTGTCGCTGAACTCCGACCGGTATCTGGAGAGTTTCTTCGGTCTTAGCTGGGGCGGTTTCGTGTTCGTGCCCATCAATACCCGCCTGGCACCGCCCGAAATCGTGTTCTGGCTGACGGATTCCGGCTGCGCGGGGCTGCTGGTGGACGACGCCTATCTGCCGGTGCTGCCGAAGTTTCTGCCGGAGACGCCAGCGGTGCGGCATGTGATACATATCGGGGACGGTCCGACACCGGACAGGCAGATATCGTATGAGGCGCTGATCGACGGATCGGCGCCCGCCGGGGACGCGGGACGACGCGACAGCGATATCGCCGGTATCTTCTATACCGGCGGGACGACTGGCCGGTCGAAAGGCGTGATGCTCAGCCACGACAATGTCCTGTCCAATGCCAACAATATCGCGACCGCGGTGCCCTTCCTTCCGGAGACATGCTATATTCACGCCGCCCCGATGTTTCACATCGCCGATGGCGCGATGACTTTCATCGTGACCGCGAACGGGGGCAGGCATGTGTTCCTGCCCCCGTTCGATCCGGGCACCTTTCTTGCCATGATCGAAACGCATCGGGTGACGGTGTCGCTGATCGTGCCGACCATGATCAACATGACGGTGCATCATCCGGATGTGACCACACGCGATCTGTCGAGTTTCAAGGACATGCTGTACGGCGCCTCGCCGATGCCGGAAGCCGTGATTCTGCGGGCAATGGAGGTGATGCCGAACGTCCGGTTCACGCAGGCATACGGTCAGTCCGAGGCGTCGCCGCTGATGACCCTGATGCCGCCGGAGGCGCTCTGGATCGACGGGAAACTGTCGAAACGTTTGAAATCGGCCGGGCGAGGCGTCCTGGATTGCGAAATCGCGATCATGGACGAGAACGACCGGGAAGTGCCGCGTGGCACGGTGGGCGAGGTCTGTGGGCGCGGCAAGATGGTTATGTTGGGGTATTGGAAACAACCCGAGCTGACTGCGCACACACTGCGTAACGGATGGCTGCACACCGGCGATGGCGGCTACATGGACGAGGACGGGTTCGTCTACATCGTCGACCGGGTGAAGGACATGATCGTGAGCGGCGGAGAAAATGTGTACTCGGCCGAGGTCGAGGAGGCGTTGTACGCCCATCCCTCCGTAGCGGAATGCGCGGTGATCGGCGTGCCCGACGATAAATGGGGCGAGCGGGTGCACGCGATCGTCCGTTTCAAGGAGGGGATGGCCGTGTCCGAGGAGGAACTGATCCGGTCGTGCCATGAGCGGATCGCAGGTTACAAGTGTCCGCGGAGCGTGATGATCCGGGATGAGGCTCTGCCGTTGTCCGGGGCGGGGAAGATTCTGAAGTCGGAGTTGCGGAAGCCGTATTGGCAGGGGTTGGAAAAACGGGTGAACTGATTGGGGTCAAAGCCCATCGCTCCGATCGGTCGGCTCGCATCCTGGGGTATCTGCCCGACAGCCCCGGGAAATGGCGCTATAACGGCATTCGTCACCCCCTAACGGCCGGAGAAATTAGCCTGTCGCTTCTCCTTGAAGGCGGCAACCCCCTCAGCATGGTCCTCGGTCATGCCGGCGCGCTTCTGTTCGCGGACTTCCAGTTCGAGTTGCTGCTCCAGCGTGTTGTCCAGGCTGGCCCAGGCCATCCGACGGATCATGCCAAGGGATTTTGGGCCATTCGCCAGGGCATTGGCGAGCGCGAGGGCTTCCGGCATCAGCGCGGCGTCATCGACCAGGCGATTGATCATGCCCCATTCCAGCGCTTTTTCGGCGGGCAGGCGTTCGGCGAGCAAAGCGAGTTCCATCGCACGCGCCATGCCGATCAGGCGCGGCAGGACGTAGGACGAGCCTGCATCCTGGACCAGACCGATCCGGGCGAAGGCTTGCAGAAATGACGCCGATTTCGCAGCGATCTTGATATCCCCGCAAAGGGCGAGGCTCATGCCCGCGCCGGCGGCGATGCCGTTGATGGCGGTCACGACCGGAATGTCCATATTGCGCAAGCGGATGAGCGTGGGGTTGTACCAGGCTTCGAGGTCGCTTTTGACCTCACCGCGCAGTTCGGCGGCGCGGTCGCGTGGCGGGCGGTTGGGGTCGTTCAGATTGGCACCCGAGCAGAAGGCGCGGCCGGCGCCGGTGATCAGGAGGCAGCGGGCGTCGGAGGCGTCGACCGCGTCCAAGGCCTCGGTCATATCCTGTTTCAGGAGATAGCCGAGCGCGTTCAGCACGCTGGGGTCGTTCAGCGTCAAGACGGCGACTTTGTCGTGGAATTCGAGGCGGATGCGGTCGTGTTTCATATTGGAAACCTCCGGTTTACGATTTTATCAGGCGTGTTGGCTGCGAGCAGGCCGGTTTTCAGGCCGGCGAGGGTGCGGATCATTTCGCGGTGCAAATGCGGGACGCGTTTCATCGGATGGAAGAACGCATCGCGCAGCGCTGGCAAGACCCGGGAGTCCGATTGGAAGAACGACGTCAGCAGCAGGCTGGCATATTGGTAGAACCGAACATGATCGTGCCGTGCCCCGGCGTAAAGACGGAAGGCCTGAGGCAGGTCGTCGCTCGCGGTCAGTGCGTCTGCCAGCACCACGGCATCGATCAGCGCCTGATTGGCTCCCTGCCCCAGTTGCGGGGATGTTGTGTGGGCAGCGTCGCCGGTGAGCAGCAGGTTGCCGCGCCAGGGGTGGGATTCGATGAAATGAAGGTAGGTCGCGTGGGTGAATGCGTCCGGGCCATCGAGGCTTTCGAGCACCGGCGCCAGATCGGGCCAGAGCGTTCGCGCCTCCCTCCGCCAATCGTCGAAGCCGGCGTGCCATCTGGCGTAGTCTTTGGCGCGCAAGCTCCAGAACAGCGCCGCCATAGGCTGGTCGTTTGGGGCGCGCAGGCCGACGGGCAGGTAGCCCAGCATGATTCGGGCGGCGATGTATCGTTGTGATAGAGTTTCGGTGGAAATGCCTATATCGGGCACCGATGCCCAGACCGCGCCGTATGCGAAGGCTCGGGGTGGCTTGTTGCACACGAACGGACGCAACGCCGAGCGGGCGCCGGATGCGTCGATGACGAGGTCGGACGTGGTAAGCATCGGGTCGGTCGGGTTTGATACTTCATGGCCGAGACAAAGCGTGGCGCCGCAGGTTTCGAAGGCGTCCCAAAGGACACGGTGCAGTGCCGCGCGATGCACGCCGACAGCGTATAATGCGGGGTCCAGGTCGGTGTAGCGCAGGTCGAAGATCGTGCGCCCGCGTGCCGTCATCCCGTGCAGGTAAGTGATGCGGTGCCCCAGCGCCTCCAGCGGGGTGCGCAAGTTGAGCCGGTCGAGGGCGGCGAGGCCTGGGGGCTGGATCATGAGGCCGGAGCCTAAGGGCCTGGGTTCGGCGAAGCGTTCGATCACCGTGACGTCGTGGCCAAGGCGCGACAGCAGGATGCCGTGCGCCAGCCCGCCGACGCCCGCGCCGACAATCGCGATCCGGAGTGGTCTTTTCAGATCACGCCCTCGGCCTTCAGGCTCTCCAGGTCGCTGGCGGACATGCCGAGCCAAGTGCCGTAGATGGCTTGGTTGTGCTCGCCGACATGGGGGCTGAGGGTTGTGGGAACCTTTTCGGCGCCGTGGAACCGCAGCGCGGAGTTCGGCAGGACAACCGGGTAGTCGTAGTCATAGTGGTCGAGCCATTCCAGCGTGCCGCGGCCGTGCATGTGGGGGTCGTTCATGACCTCCTCGATATCGCGGACAGGCGCGCAGGGCACTTTTTCGCGGCCGGTGGCGGCGAAGATCGCGGCTCGGGTATTCGCCCGGGTCCAGGCGGTGACGACAGCTTCCGTCGCTTCATAGTTCTCGACACGGGCGGTGTTGGTGGCGAAGCGGGGGTCGTCGTTCAGATCCTCGCGGCCCATGGCACGCAGCAGGTTCTTCCACTGCGCTTCGGTGACCAGAATGATGGCGACGTGGCCGTCAGCGGCCTCGTAGACGTTGTAGGGTGCGCGGTTGTGATTGGCGAATGCGTTGCCGGTGCGGGCGGGGATTTTACGGCCGGCGCGGTGGTATTGGTCCAAGACCGTGGCGAGGCAGGGATAGACCGCCTCGACCATCGCGACCTCGACGAGGCGCCCGACGCCGGTGCGAGCCTGTTCCAGCAGGCCGGTCATCAGTGCGCCATAGAGGTGGGCGCCGCCGAGGATGTCCACGTAGGGTGCGCCGGTGCGCAGGGGCGGGCCGTCGGCGTAGCCAGTGGTGCTCATGACGCCGGACGCGGCCTGGACGGTGAAATCCATGGCGAGGTTGTTGCGATCCGGTCCGGACAGCCCGAAACCGGTGGCGGACGCGTAGACCATCCGCGGATTGATCGCATGCAGGACGGAAAATCCGACACCAAGGCGGTCCATCACCCCGGGGGCGTAGTTCTCGACGAGGGCATCGGCCTTCAGCACGAGGCGACGAAGGATGTCCTTGCCCTTGTCGGTCTTCAGATTGAGGGTGATGCCACGTTTGTTGGCGTTCAGCATCGCGACCGGCATGGAGGTTTCCTTGCCGGGCGGGGCCATCAGGCGGAGACTTTCGCCGCCCGGCGGTTCGATCTTGATGACGTCGGCGCCAGCCTTGGCCGCCATGAAGGTCGCATAAGGGCCTTGGTAGAACTGGGTAAAATCCAGGATCGTGTAACCGGAGAGCGGTGTGTTCGACATCGTTCAGATCACTCCCTCGCCTTGCAGGACGGCGATTTGTTCGGTCGTCAGCCCCAGCCAGCCGCCGTAGATTTCTTCGTTGTGCTGGCCGACACGGGGGCTGGGCACCATCGGCGCGACATCCAGCCCGTGCAGCCGCAGCGGCGTCGTCGGCATCACGACATGGCCGAGGTCGGGATGATCGACCCATTGCAGCGCGTCCCGGCCGTGCATGTGCTCATCGCGCATGACTTCGTCGACGTCCCGCACCGGGGCGAGTGGGATACGGAATTTTTGGGCCTGCGCAACAGCTTCGTTCTTCGTCAGACCACCGGTCCACGCTCCGACGATGGCGTTGACCTCGTCGGACCGGGCGGCGCGGTCGTGCATGGTTCGGAAGCGCGGCTCGTCCTTGAGTTCGGGGCGGCCGGCGGCGTCGAGGATGTTGTGCCAATGGCCCTCGGTGCCGGTGTGGATGGCGACGAAACCGTCTTTCGCGGGATAAACGCCATAGGGGGAGATCGCGCCGTTGCCACCGTTGCCGCTTCGCTTCGGCAATTTGCCCGTGCGGTTATACTGCTCCAGAGACCCGGCCAACGTGTAATAGACCGCCTCCTGCATGGCGATCTCTACCAGGCGTCCCACGCCGGAACGATCGCGCTCGTACAGCGCTGTCAGAATGCCGGCGTACAAATGGGTACCGCCCATGAAGTCGGCGACCGTGACGCCGGCGCGCACCGGCGGGCCGTCCGCGAAACCAGTAACGGACATGATACCACTCGCCGCCTGTACCGTCAGATCCATTGCCAGATTGTCGCGGCTCGGCCCGCTCAGGCCGAACCCGGTCCCCGAGGCATAGATCAGCCTTGGATTTATCGCACGCAGCACGTCCCATCCGGTGCCCAGGCGATCCATCGCGCCGGGTCCGAAATTTTCCAGCACGACGTCGGCGCGTTTGACCATCTCAAACAACAGCTCCAGGCCGCGTTGGGTTTTGAGATTGAGGGTGATCGCGCGCTTGTTGGCGTTGAGCATGGCGAAGGACATCGTCGTCTTCGCACCAGGGGGTGTGCGCTTGCGCAACGGCTCGCCCCCTGGCGGTTCGATCTTGATGACATTGGCGCCACCCTTGGCCATCAGGACCGTGGCGTACGAGCCTTGGAAAATCTGGCCGAAATCCAGAACGGTGACGTCGGAAAGAGGAAGGCTCATATTAACGTCCTTTGAATGACGGCTTGCGGCGCTCGCGCCAGGCTTGATGGCTTTCCGCCCGGTCCTCGGTCATTTCCAGCACGGCGAAGCGGTAGAGGTCGGCGAGCACAGCCTCGGGCAGCGGGGAGTCCAGGCCGGACCGCAGCGATTCTTTTGTCACCCGCACCGCGAGCGGTGGTTGGTCGCAGATGTGCAGCGCGACTTCCATCGCCTTCTCCATCAGCTTGTCCGGCGGTACCAGCCATTGCGCGAGGCCGATGCGATAGGCTTCCTCGGCCGGCAACGGGAAGCCGAAGGCGAGCCGGGACGCGAGGCCCTTGCCGATCCAGCGGGCCACCCGCACCGCTCCACCCTGCGCCGGCATGATGCCGAGGCGGCTTTGCGGCAGGCGCCACTCCGCGCGTTCCGAGGCGACGATCATGTCGCAGCAGTAGGTGACGATGCAGCCGATGCCGATCGCGTAGCCGTTTACCGCCGCGATGATCGGTTTGGAGAAATCGGTCACCAGCGCGATCGCGCTGCGCCTGCGGCGTTCAGGCAACTCATCGAGGAAGTCCGCCATCGACGCGTGCGCATGGGTCATCGGGTTCTTCAGGTCGGCCCCGGCGCTGAACGCGTTGCCGGCGGGATCGCCTGTCAGGATGACGCAGCGGATATCCTTGTCTGCCTCCAGCGTGGGCAAAAGCTCGATAAATCCTTCGTTGTATGCCTCGCACCAGGCGTTTCGGGCCTCGGGCCGGCTGAGCGTCAGGATGGCGACCTGACCGCGTTTTTCGCAGAGCAACGGCATCGCTCGTGTCCCCCTTATTTTGCGTCCCCTCAGGCTAGCGAGTAAATTCCACAGGACAAGGTACGGAGGGAACATAAAGTGGCGGACGAAGCAGAACGGCAATACGTAGACTATGAATACAAGGACCACATCGTCACGATCGCGATGAACCGGCCGGAAAAACTCAACGCTGTCAGCGATGAGGTCGTCCGCCAGTTGATCGCGGCGATGCGCCGGTTCGATGCCGATCCGGATGCGTGGGTGGCGATCCTGTGCGGCCGCGGTCGGGCTTTTTGCAGCGGGGCCGACGTGTTGCAGCGGCAATTGCGGTCCCGCGAGGAATTCGAGCGTCTGGGCGGCCCGCAGGGGCATGGTGCGAATTCCGGCGATCTATTGACACAGTCCGTCAATTACAAACCCGTTATCTGCGCCGTACACGGGTATGTGCTGGGGCTGGGTACCGGGATGATGTTGGATTGCGATCTGATCGTCGCGGAAAAAGGAACGAAACTACAAATCACAGAAACATCGCGCGGCCTGGGCGCGGCGAAACACTGGGCACAAATGCACTTCCGCAATGCCGGCGCGTTCGGGGACGATGTGGTACTGACCGGCCGGTATTTCACCGCCGAGGAGGCCCATGCGGCGAACGTCATCAATCGTCTGGCGCCGAAAGGCAAGGTGATGGATGTCGCGTGGGAATTGGCACAACAAGTGGCCGCGAATCCGCCGCTTTCGGTGCGTGCCACTGTGCGAACCCGCAGGTTCACCCTGGCACAATATACACGCGAAGCGGCATTTCAGATGGCGCCGCTAAAACTCTACCTCAGTGAGGATTTTCACGAGGCCGCGCTGGCCTTCAAAGAGAAGCGCAAGCCGCGTACCTTCAAAGGCAAATAACACAGGAGGCGCAACGGCCCTGATTCACCCCAATCAGGGCCGTCAGCCAATCAGTCGGCCGAGCGGCGGCCCGGCTTACGTCCGCCACGCTTGGGCTGCGCCGCGCGTCCCAAGCCCATCTTCTTCGCGAGATTGGACCGTGTAAGGGCATAGCTCGGTGCGACCGTAGGGTAATTGGACGGCAGGTTCCATTTGGCACGATATTGATCGACCGTCATGTTGTGTTCGTTCATCAAATGCCGTTTCAACATCGTCATTTTCTTGCCATCTTCGAGGCAGATGATATGGTCGTTGAATACGGACTTCGTGATCGGTACCGCAGGTTGTAACGATGGGGCGGAGACCGGTTCGGCGGCTGCTGCCGCCTTCGTCGTTTTCGTCGCCGACGGTGCGGGGTCGCCGCCAAGCTCGGCCAGGGTTGTGTGTACTTCACGGATCAGTGCCGCCACTTCGTCTACGGCCACGGCATTTCGCTGCACGTGCGCGCTGACGATTTGGGCTGTAAGGCCCAGGATGTCTTCTGCCATTATTTGCTTCCCAACAGATTTGCTTTGCCCGAGTGCCTCGAACCAACCAGCATCACGGTGGACGACTGCATAGGACGAAATTATGGAGACTGTCTACAGATTTGCTGCCCGGTGGATTTGCGAGCAATATGCAGCGAGAGAAGTCAGGAGGAACGCAGTATGGAACTCGGCTTGAGCGGCAAGGTCGCGCTGGTGACTGGGGCGAGTCGCGGTATCGGCGCGGCGATTTGCGCGGCGTTGGCGCGGGAGGGTATGGATATTTGTCTGGTTGCCCGAGACGAAGATAAAATGCGGGAGATTGCCGCCAACCTCCACCAGTCGAATGTGCAAACGCACGTGCATACGGCGGATTTGCGCGCGCCGAATTCAGGCGACAAAGCTGTCGCGGCGGCGGTCGCAACATTTGGGCGACTCGATCTGATTGTTAACAACGCGGGCGCGACCAAACGCGCCGATTTCTTCACGTTGACCGAAGACGATTGGCAGGATGGCTTCGCCTTGAAGTTCCACGGCTATGTCAGAATGACCCGAGCGGCGTGGCCGCATCTGCGCGAATCCCGCGGATCGGTGGTCAATATTGTCGGCATCGGATCCCGCGCCGGCTCGGCGGAATTCACCATCGGTGGATCCGTCAACGTCGCGATCTTGAACTTTACCAAAGCGATGGCCGACATCGGCGTGGAGCATGGGGTGCGGGTAAATGCGATCAACCCCGAGTTGATCGAGACAGATCGATTTACCCGAAATGTCGAACGAACGATGCGCGAGCAGTCACTGACCCGGGAAGATGCCGTCCGGCATTTGCTCGAAGCGCACCGGACAACACGCGTTGGTCGTCCGGATGAAGTGGGGGCGCTGACGGCCTTTCTCGCATCCGATAAGGCAGATTTCATTCAAGGCTCCATCATCGATATCGATGGCGGCGCGACCCGTTCACTTTAAGCTGCTGGGGAGCGGATCCATGGCATTTGAAGAGAGCGAAGTCACTGCCCGCCTTGCGGATTATGTGGTCGGGACAAGGCCTGGGGATTTGCCCCAGCGTGTGCGGGATGAAGCGTTACGGTCATTCTTCAATATCGTCGGGTGTACGATTGGCGGCGCGAGGCATGAGATCGTGGACCTCGCGGACAAGACGCTGGCGCCTTTCGCGGGGCCGCAGCAAGCGACGTTGTTCGCCCGTGGCCGCAAAGCCGATATCCTGCATGCCTCCCTGATCAACGCGTTCGCGTCGAGCATTTACAGCTTCGACGATACCCATGCGCAGGCGGTTGTCCATCCCGCCGGCCCGGTGGCGGCGGCCGTGCTGGCATTGGCCGAGTTGCGACCGGTTTCGGGCGTGGACCTGCTCACGGCTTTCGCGCTTGGTGTCGAGCTGGAATGCCGGCTGTGCAAAGGCGTGTCCGTGCCACCGGCGAAGGGTTCCATGGCATGGTCCGGCACCGGCATATCGGGCGGGTTCGGCGCCGTCGCGGCGGTTGGCAAACTGTTGAAGCTCGACACGGAACACATGCGTTGGGCGATGGGCATCGCGTTGTCTCAGGCCTCGGGATTTCGAGCGATGCACGGCAGCATGCAGGCTTCGATGATGCCGGCGCAGGGGGCGCCAATCGGTTTGCGCGCGGGCATTCTCGCCGAGCGGGGGTTCACCGCGTCGTCGGTGGGGCTCGAAGGGAAATATGGGTTTTTGTCCGTGTTTTGCGAAACGCCGGATCTGGATGCGTTGGCAGGCGGGTTGGGATCGCGGTTCGAACTGCTCAACAATACCTATAAGGCCTATCCTTGCGGGATCGTTATCCAGCCGATTATCGACGCCTGTCTGCAACTCAGGCGCGAAAAACACATCGTTGCCAACGAAATCGCACGTGTCGATATTCAGGCCTCGCCGGGGACGATGGCCCTTTGCAACAACCGCAACCCCAAGGATGAGCTGCAGGCCCATGTCAGCCTGCATCACTGGGTCGCAGTGGCGTTTATTCGCGGCACCGCGCGCATCCAGGATATGGACACTGAAACCGCGGTGCGCGAACCCGCGCTGATGGCGTTTCAGGACAAGGTGGAAGCGGTGCTGAACCCCGCCATTCCGTCCGATGGCACCGAGGTCACGCTGACCATGAACGACGGTACCCGGCATGTGTGTAAGATCGAGCATTGCATCGGCAGCGCGACCAATCCGATGACCAACGCCGACCTGGAGCGGAAATTCTCCGACATGTCCGAAACGGTGATCGGTGCGGCGCGGACGCGGGAGCTGGTGGCGAAGACCTGGGAGGTCGAAGCCTTGGTGGACGCGGGGGAACTGGCGCGCGCCGCGGGTTAGACCCGTCCGGCGGGACGTTGTAATGGTGGGGCAATCGTAACCGGAGACTGTCCCATCATGCCCGCCAAGGAAGTTCGCCTGCTCTCGGCAACCGCCATTCTGGGCTATGGCTTTCCCGAAGCTTCGCTGAAAGCCGGCATGGCGCGCCAGCCGGACATGATCGGTGTCGATGGTGGCAGCGTCGATCCCGGGCCACATTATCTTGGTGCGGGTGTGCCGTTCTGCTCGCCGATCGCGATAAAGCGCGACCTGCGGCTGATGCTGCGGGCAGCGATTGAGGCCAAAATCCCTTTGGTGATTGGCACCTGCGGTGGCGCGGGAGGGGAACCGCACCTCGACCTGGTGGCGGGCATGGCGCGCGAGATTGCTCGCGAAGACGGCCTGCATTTCAAAATGGCACTTATTCACGCCGAGCAGACGCCGGCGGAGATCAAGCGCCGGATCGCGACGGGTGGCATCCATCCGCTGGCGCATCAGCCGGCCTTGACCGACGCGGTCGTGGACCGCTCGACCCGAATTGTCGGCATGATGGGTCCCGAACCGTTCATCGAGGCGTTGGACAACGGCGCGCAGGTGGTGCTGGCCGGCCGCAGTTCCGACCCCGCGCCATGGGCAGCGATGTGCATCCGCGCGCAGTTGCCGCCGGCACCCGGATGGTACGCCGGCAAGATGCTGGAATGCGGGGCGACCCCTTCCATCCCGAAAGGGCACGATTCCCTATTCGTCACGGTGCGCGAAGATCATATGGAATGCGAGCCGATGAATCCCATCCGGCGCTGCACCCCGCTCTCGGTCGCCAACCATTCGCTGCACGAAAACTCAAGCCCGATTCATCATATCGAGCCAGGCGGCATGCTCGACACTTCGGACTGTCGGTTCGAAGCGATCAGCGATAGGGCGGTGCGCATATCCGGAATGAAATGGACTCCTGCCAGCCAGTACACTGTCAAGCTGGAAGGGGTGGAGCTGGCCGGCTATCGCGCCATCTGCATCGCCGGCACACGTGATCCCCTGTTGATCGGCCGATTGGATAATTTTCTGGAGTCCGTTCGGTCGGAGGTCGCGACGAAAGCGGCGGCGTTCGGCGCAACACCCGATACCTATCAACTGGGCTTTCGCGTCTACGGCCGCGATGGGGTCATGGCAGCCCGCGAACCGGTGCGCGATGCGGTGCCGCATGAGGTCGGTTTCGTGATCGAAGTCGTCAGCCGCCAATCCCGCGAAATGGCCGCCGCCGTCCTCGGTGTCGCCCGTGCCAACATGCTGCACACCGATTTTCCCGGACGTTTGTGTCGGGAGGGCAATATGGCGTTTCCATTCTCGCCGTCCGACATCGACGTTGGACCCGTCTATCGTTTCAGTGTCTATCATGTCGCGGATGTGACGGACCCTCGCGAGATGTTCCCCATTGAATATGAGACGGTGTGACATGACCCTGATCCGCGATGCCGCCCGCGTGTGCAAAAGCAAGAACGCCGGCCCGTTCGAATTGACCGTCGATGTGGTCTTCGACGATGCCGAGACCTATCGGAAAGTGAAGGCAACGGGGGTGCTGTGCCCAGCGTTGTTTTCGCGCCTTTACAATGTGCCGGAAGAGCACGTGCTGTTCACCCCGTACGACGCGGCTTTCGCCTTCAAGGCGACCTTCCCGCGCCTGGTACCCGCCGGTGAATTCGGGGATACGGATGTCTACGGTTGCCAGCAGCACGCTCCGCTGTTGGACGTTGATCTACCCATCTGAAACGCGAAAGAACCTCACACCATGACCGACCGTATGATGACCCTGGTTGCCTTCCTGCAGGCACAGAACTGTTCCAACCTGCCGGGTTCGTGGCGGCATCCGTCCACGATGCTGGATTTTCTGACCCCGGAATATTACCAGCGTATTGCCCGCATTCTGGAAGCCGGCAAAATCCAGTTGGCCTTCTTCGATGACCGTCTGGCTCTGCCCGATCTTTACACCGGCAACCATCTGGAGGCGATCAACGCCGGGGTGCGCGCGGTGAAGATGGACCCCTCCACCCTGTTGATGGCGATGGGCATGGCAACGTCCCAGTTGGGCTTGGGCACGACCTATTCGACGACCTATTATGAGCCGTACCATGTCGCGCGGGTGTTCGCGACGATGGACCTGATGCTCAAGGGCCGGGTCGGCTGGAATATCGTGACCTGCTGAACAGCGCGGAGGCGGCGAATTTCGGGCACGCCGAGCATATGGAACATGACGCGCGGTACGATCGGGCGGACGAGTTCATGGACGTGGTTATGAGCCACTGGAACACCTGGGACGACGATGCGCTGATCCTCGACAAGGCGAACAACCGCTTTGCTGACGGCTCGATGGTCCACCGGGCCGATCATGTCGGCAAATATTTCAAGTCGCGCGGACCGTTCAGCGTGCCGCGGTCGCCGCAGGGGCATCCGGTCTTGATTCAGGCCGGACAATCCGGTCGCGGTCAGGCTTTTGCCGCGAAATGGGCCGAATTGGTCTTCGTCATCCATCACAATCTGGAAGCCGGCAAGATCGCCTACAAGAACTTCAAGGAACAGGTCGCGGCGGCGGGACGCGATCCCTCGAAGGTGCATATGGCACCGGCCTGTTATGTCTGCGTCGCGGAATCGGAGGCTGCCGCGCAGGAAAAACGCGCGATCATCGAAGCGACAGCAAAACCGGTCGATGCACTGGTGCTGATCTCCGAAGTCTTGAACTACGATTTCGGCAAGAAGGGCTACGACGAGCCGTTTACCGACGAGGAGCTTGCCGGTTTCAGCTGGCATGGGTTCCGCGAGCGCGTGATTCAGCATTCCGGCCGCAAGAACCCCACCGTGCGGGACTTCGTGGAGGTGTCCGGGCGCGGCACGATCGCGGAGCACAAGGTATTCTGCGGCACGCCGAAGCAAGTGGCCGATCAGATGGAGGAATGGTTCGTGGCACCGGCCTGCGACGGGTTCGTTCTCGCCGCCACGCATATGCCGGGCAACCATGAAGACGTGGTGCGGCTGCTGGTGCCCGAACTGCAACGGCGTGGGTTGTTTCAGAAGGACTATCGCGGCAGCACCCTGCGGGAGAACCTCGGGCTCCACATCCCCCGCGCCAAGGACTACCACATGGCTCGGAAGGCCGCGCAATGAGAAGCTTGCTGTTCGCCCCGGGCAATCACGCTCGGCGAGTCGAAAAGGCTTTGTCCCTGCCGGCGGACGGCGTCATCCTCGATCTGGAAGACGCCGTTGCCGTCACCGAGAAGCCGCCCACACGCGCCAAGGTGGTGGCTGCGTTCGGGGCACCCCGGCACGGGAAGTTGTATGTGCGGGTCAACGCGCTGTCGACGGAATGGTGCTTCGCGGACTTGCTGGCGATCGTGCATGCCGGGCTGGACGGGATCGTTCTGCCGAAGACCGAATCCGCCGACGAACTGAAAGCGGCGGATTGGGTCATCGGATCGTTGGAACAGGAACGCGGGCTGCGGCGCGGCGCGATCGATCTGATACCGATCATCGAAACCGCGCGGGGCATCCAGGCGCTGCCGTTGATTTGCGGCGCGGGTAGCAGGGCGCGGACTCTGGCCTTCGGTGCGGGGGATTTCACGCTCGATCTGGGCATGATCTGGTCTCGCGACGAAAGCGAACTGTTGCCGCACCGCGCTGCTTGCGTGGTGGCCTGCCGGGCGGCGGGGATGGAACCGCCGCTGGACACGGTATGGGCTGATTTGCGCGACACGGAGGGGTTCGCTCAGTCCGCCAAACGGGCGGCGGCGCTCGGGTTTCAGGGGAAGATGTGCATCCATCCGGATCAGGTGGCGGTCACGAACGCGGCCTTCACGCCGGACGATGCGACAATTGCCCAGGCGCGTCGCGTGATCGCGGCGTTCGACGAGGCCGAGAAGCAGGGCCTGGCATCCATCCAGCTCGATGGACAGTTCATCGACTATCCCATCGTGCAGCGCGCCCGGCAGGTTCTGTCGCGGGGAGGCATCCAATGATCGACGTTCAGGCGCTGCAAGGATGCCGGGTGCTGGATATCGCGACGTTTCTGGCCGGTCCGTTTGCCGCGACCCAGTTGGGCGAATTCGGCGCCGAAGTGATCAAGGTCGAGCTGCCGGGGGTTGGCGATGCCACGCGACGGTTCGGCACGATGACGGATTGCGGGGATTCGCTGCCGTGGTTGTCTGAATCCCGGAACAAGAAGTGCATCACGCTGGATTTGCGGAAACCGGACGGTGTGGCGCTGCTGAAACGGCTGGTCGCGCAATCTGACGTGCTGATCGAAAATTTTCAGCCGGGCACCATGGAGAAATGGGGCCTGGGCTGGGACGTGCTGTCGGCGGTCAATCCCCGGCTGATCATGGTGCGGATTTCCGGCTATGGGCAAACCGGTCCCTACAAGGATCGACCGGGTTTCGGCCGCATCGGCAATGCCTTCGGCGGGCTGTCGTTCCTCGCCGGTTATCCCGACCGCGCGCCGGTCACCCCGGGGTCTGCGACGATTCCGGATTACATGGCAGGTATCTACGGCGCGATGGGCACCCTCCTGGCGATGCAGGCACGGGAGAAAACCGGGCGCGGCCAGATGGTGGACATCGGGCTGTATGAGCCAATTTTCCGCATCCTCGACGAACTCGCCCCGGCGTTTCAGCACAAGGGCTATGTGCGGCAGCGCATGGGGCCCGGCACCGTCAATGTCGTACCGCACAGCCATTACCCAACCAAGGACGGCCGCTGGATCGCGATCGCCTGCACCAGCGACAAAATTTTTGCCCGGTTGGCCGAGGCGATGGGCCGTCCCGAGCTGGCGGACCCGGCTTCCTGGGGCGTCTTGGCGCACCGCGAGCGCGATCGGGCCGCGGTCGATGAAACCGTGGCTGCGTGGACCGAGACCTATGATCGTTCGGACCTGATGAAGCTCTGCGAAACCAACCAGGTGCCCTGCGGCCCGGTTTATGCGATCGATGAGATTTTCGAGGATCCGCACTATGCCGCACGCGGCAATATCCTGCGGATGGCAGATTCGCGGGTGGGCGAACTCGCGGTGCCCAACCTTGTCCCCCGCCTCAGCGAAACGCCGGGGGCCGTCCAGTGGCTTGGCGAGGCGCTCGGTGGGCATAACGACGAAATCTATAAAGGCTTGTTGGGATTGGACGACGCGGAAATGGATCGGCTGCAAACCGAAGGGGTTATATGAACGCTGTTATCGCGCGGCGTGTGGCCTTATGTGGCTTTGTTTTGCCGGCGTTACGCGGTGCCTGGGCGCAGGGGTTGCCGAGCGTCAACGGCCAGCGGCCGGAGGTTGCTTTTATATCGCAGACCTCCGTTGATGCGTCCCCGGCACAGCGGGGCTACACGAAGGTCCTCGCGGATCAAATACGCGCCCGGCTGACCGGCGATCCGTCGATGATACTGCTGCCGACCGCGCTGAACGACAACGCTGTCGTGGGCATGCCTGTGCCCGGTTTCGTGGCGTCAGCAGATGAACTGACCCAAGCCGTGCGACGCCTGCCGGCGATCTGCAATACCGTGCTCGTGTTCGGACCTCATCCGGGCCCGGTCGGGCTGTTTCCCGTGCGGGTTTTGAGACGTGGCACCATCGCAGGCATCACGTTCTATATTAGTGCACCCAAGGGCGATTTGCCCTCCGCGAGCGAGATCGATCAGGTCTTCAGCACGGTGCGCCGTGATATTGCCACGATCAACAAATCCTCCCGGTAGCCCCCCGCTAGCACCGAGCGCTCAATACAATCCGTTGGCAGCCCCCGCGGGTAAGCCTATAGAGTGGCCCGCACGGCTGGGCGGGGACGAATGCGTCCAAGCCGTTATGGAGGTTTCATGGGTGGTTTGAGCATCTGGCACTGGATGATCGCGCTGCTGGTCATACTGATGCTGTTCGGCGGCGGCAAAGTCAGCGGCCTGATGGGTGACTTCGCGAAGGGCATAAAATCCTTCAAGAAAAACATGGCTGAGCCTGACGACGAGTCGATGGAAGCTGGGGCCAGCAAGCCGACCGGCACGCTTCCCGGCACGCAGACGCCCAATCGGGAACGCGAAACCACCACCACGCATTCCTGAACGGGGACATTCATGGCCACGCATCGCCTCACCTCAACGCCCGAGACCATCCGTTGGGGCATGTTCGATGCGGCCTTTCCGCCGCTGATCACGGTCGCTTCCGGCGATACAGTGGTCATGGAGTGTGTCTCCGGCGGGCCCGAGGTCATGCCGCCACCCGGCTCCGGATTGACCGTGCCTCCGGCACTGGCGGCGATCCATGCCGCCAAACCGCCGCGCGGTCCTGGCCATATCCTGACCGGTCCGGTGGCCATCGCGGGCGCCATGCCGGGCGACATGCTGGAAGTGCACATCGATAAGATCGATGTGGGGTGCGACTGGGGGTACTGTGGCTTCCGGCCGTTGGCGGGCACGCTGCCTGAAGATTTCACCGAAAAATACCTGTCGCACATCCCGGTCGATCGGGCGCGCGGTGTTTGTACGCTGCCTTGGGGCACCGAACTGAAACTGGCGCCGTTCTTCGGCGTGATGGGCGTCGCACCGCCACCCGCGTACGGCACGATCTCCACGATTCAGCCACGCGAGCATGGTGGCAACCTCGATAACAAGGAACTGACGGCAGGCTCGACCTTGTTCCTGCCTGTCTGGGCCGAGGGCGCGCTGTTTTCCGCCGGCGACGGGCACGGCGTACAGGGCGACGGGGAGGTGTGCATCAACGCGCTGGAGATCTGCCTGACCGGCACCTTCACGTTCACGCTGCACAAAGCCGCCGGACTGACCTATCCGCGGGCGGAAACCCCGACCCATTACATCAGCATGGGTATGCACGAGGATTTGGATCAGGCGATGAAGCAGGCGCTGCGGCAGATGATTGCCTTCATCGTCGGGCGCACCAACCTGACCCGGGAGCAGGCCTATCAGTTCTGCTCCCTCGCCGTGGACTTTCACGTCACGCAGACGGTGAACGGCGAAAAAGGGGTACATGGGCTGCTTCGGAAGGGCTTGCTGCTGTAGCCGCCGGCCGGGCTGAAGCTCTCCTTCAATCTACACCGTGTGGTGTGACGAATAGTTGTCCACAACTTTTTGTATGGGTTCTTCGATTCGTTGTTGACCCCCACGGTGGGGTCTATACCGTATCTTGTGGTTAGACCAGCAAGGGGGCCCACAAGATGGGGTGGAACGAGGAGATCATCAGCCGTCTGAGAGACCTTTGGGCAGAAGGACACTCGACAGCTGAGATCGGACGCCGGCTTGGCGTATCGAAGAATGCCATCGTGGGAAAAGCGCACCGGCTCGATCTGCCGGCACGCCCGTCACCCATTCGGCGCGAAGGCAGCGAACCTCTGGCAGATCGTAAAGTCGCTCAGCCCCGGCGGGTCGAAGGACCGACGCTGCCACCGTTGGCAAGCTCCGGCGGTCCAGCCGAAGAGCCGGCGCCGATGGAGGTCGTAGTGGAGCCGCCACCACCGCCAATGCCGCCGAAAATTGCCGCGCCCCGCCCAGTGTTGGTCGCGCCGCCACGGCCGCAACCGGTTGCGGCGCCGCGTCCTTACGGCCGTATCGTGACCTGCTGCTGGCCGATTGGGGAGCCCGGGACGAAGACCTTCCGGTTCTGCGATGATCGTTCGGAGCCCGGCAAACCCTATTGCGAAGACCATGCCAAATTGGCCTACGTCAAAGTGCGTGATCGGCGCGAAGACGCGGCCTGAGTTCCGACGATCTCCCCCATATTGCACCTTGCAGGCAGGCGGCGTATGCGTCCGCCGCCTTGCCACAAGGTTGCCGTATTTTTAGGAGATCGCATGGCTGACGTCATCGCAGAGACAGCCGTACGGGTACGCGGGTGAGCGACGTGCCGGCGGTTAGCCATCAAGGCACAGGAAAACTCTCGGTTGGCATGCTGCTGGGAGTTTTGGGTGTCGTCTACGGCGACATCGGCACCAGCCCACTCTACGCGTTCAAGGCAAGCCTCGATCTTTTCAAAGGCGTTGCCATCACGAACGTGGAAGTCCTGGGTATTCTGTCGCTGATCTTCTGGGCCTTGGCGCTGATTGTCACCATCAAATACGTGATGCTGGTCATGAGTGCCGACAACCGCGGTGAAGGTGGCATTCTCGCCCTGATGGCGCTGGCGCAGCGGGTCGCGACCGGCACCGCAATGCGGCAGGCCCTGGCGCTCGTGGGTATCGCCGGCGCCTGCCTGTTCTTCGGCGACGGCATCATCACACCTGCCATTTCCGTGCTTTCCGCGGTCGAGGGGTTGGAGGTCTCCGCACCGGACCTGAAAGAGGTCGTACTGCCCCTGAGTGTCGCGATCATCGTTTTGTTGTTCGCAATGCAATACCGCGGTACCCATTCGGTTGGCCGGGTGTTCGGGCCGGTGATGACGGTATGGTTCCTGATCATCGGCGTCTTGGGATTGCTCGAGGTCGTGCGATATCCCTACGTGCTGATGGCGATCTCACCTACTTATGCCGTCGCGTTGTGCATCCAATACAAGGGCCTGTCCTTCATCGTGCTCGGCGCCGTCGTGCTGTGCGTGACAGGGGCGGAGGCGCTCTACGCCGACATGGGCCACTTCGGGGCCAAACCCATCCGCTACGCCTGGATCGGTCTGGTGCTGCCCTGTCTGGTGCTGAATTATTTCGGCCAGGGCGCATTGGTCCTCCACGATCCCGGAGCCGCCGAGAATCCGTTCTTTCTGCTCGGCCCCGCCTGGACGCGCTACCCGATGGTGGCGCTGGCGACCGTTGCCACGGTGATCGCCAGCCAGGCGGTCATTTCAGGCGCATACTCGATGACACGCCAATGCATGCAGTTGGGCTTTTTGCCCCGTATGACGGTGCGCCACACCTCGACGACCGAGGAAGGGCAGATCTACGTCCCGCAGGTCAATAGCGCATTGCTGGTCGGCGTGGTGATCCTGGTGCTGGCGTTCAAGACGTCGGACAATCTCGCCTCGGCTTACGGCATCGCGGTGACCGGCACGTTCATCTGCACCGCGGTGCTGGCGATGGTCGTTTTCCGCCGACAGTTTCACTGGTCCCGTCTCGCCGCCGTCGCGGTGTTCGGCAGCTACTTCGTCATCGACGGCGTCTTCTTTTCCGCCAATACGCTGAAAGTGGTGGAGGGTGGTTGGGTACCGCTGGCGCTGGGCATTTTCCTGACCGTTCTGATGACATCGTGGAAGCGCGGTCGCGACCTGATGTTGGCCCGCTGGCAGCAGGACAGCATGCCTTTGGCGCCGTTTCTGGCGCGCCTGCCGCAGTCCCGTACGGTGCGGGTGCCGGGGCTGGCGATCTTTCTAACCGGCAACCCCGATTACGTTCCGACGTCGCTGCTGCATAACCTCAAGCACAATAAAGTACTGCATGAGAAAGTGCTCTTCGTGACGGTGCAGAACGAGGACGTCCCGGAAATCCTCCCTGCCCGGCGGGCGACGGTTTCGGAACTGGCGCCGGGCGTAAACCGGGTCGTCCTACGCTACGGGTTCATGGAAAGCCCCAACATCCCGAGGGAATTGGAGGAGCTGGGGGCGAGTATCGGCTTCGATCCGATGCAGGCGAGCTATTTCCTGGGGCGGGAAGTCATTGTCCCCGCCATGGCACCGAAGATGCCCTGGTGGCGGTTATGGCTGTTCCTGGTCATGGCCCGCAACGCCGTGCCAGCCACCGAGTTCTTCCGTATCCCCAGCGACCGCGTGGTGGAACTGGGGGTACGGGTAGCGATCTGACCAACCCGGCGGTCAGTGCAGCGGCGGACCGGCAATCCAGACCGACACGACGGCGGACAGCAGGAACAGAACAACCGCCACGGCGAGCGGCATCACGTGGCCGTTCGACGGTTCGGTGATCTCGATCGTCGGATGGCAGTCTTCGGGCAATATGGCGGTGGTCATGGGGACACTCCAGAGTTGGTGCGGGGCGATTCAATCCCGCATGGCGGGTCCGCGCGTTGATTTGAGTCAAAGCAACCGGAAACGTTTCAATCCACCACCGCACGATGGCCGGGCCGGACCGTGACTTGATCCGACCGAAATTGCCGAGCCTCGGTTTGCGGCGAAATTCTCGCAAAGTTGTTCGGGCGCCACTCGGCATGGACACGAATTTAGTTGAATACCGCTTCGTTTCGGGACACGTTCAGCCCAGGGGAAGAATCGGAAACCCGGGTCGCCGGCAGTTGGGGACTCCGAATTGGCAGGATGCCGGTCCAATCGAAAGGTACAATCAACATGAGTGGCAGTGACGAGACTGAAAATCTGGTTGGCACGTTGCGTGGCACGGTGGTTGCGCTTGTTCGGCGTGATGGCCCCGATCTGTCCGCTCGCCAACTCGCGGTACTGTTGACCTGCTATCTGGAATCCGACGCACAGACCGTACGAGGCTTGGCGGGGGTCTTGGATGTTTCCAAACCGGCAATCACCCGGGCGCTGGACCGTCTGGCGGAGTTCGATCTGGTCCGCCGTAAGACCGATCCTGCCGATCGCCGCAGTGTTCTGGTACAGCGTACACCCAAGGGTACGTCGTTCATTCGCGATCTGCGCGGCATCATGAAGGAGGCCGCAAAGGCAAAGCCGTCTGGCGAAGCTGGTCCCCGCAAAAAGGCACCTCGCGCGACCAGGTAACACCATGCACGATGCAACGCACGCCGCGCCCTGGTCCGCGGGACATGGGGCGACGGAGGATAAAGCGCGCCTCTATCGCGATCTTGCTCAGGAGTTGGAAGCACTCCTCGCTGGGGAAACCGATCCGATCGCCAACGCCGCGAACGCCGCCGCCGCGATATACCACAGCCTGCCAACCCTGAACTGGGCTGGCTTCTACTTCGTGCGAGGCGAGCAGCTTGTTCTGGGTCCATTTCAGGGCAAGCCGGCCTGCGTGCGTATCCCGATTGGCCGGGGCGTATGCGGCACCGCAGCAGGGGATCGACGGTCGATCCTGGTACCGGACGTCGACGCGTTCCCTGGTCATATCGCCTGCGATTCGGCGTCGCGCTCCGAACTGGTGATCCCGCTGCTGGATGGCGGCCAATTGCTGGGTGTTCTGGATATGGACAGCCCGGAACTGAACCGTTTCGATGGCGATGATCAAGTGGGGTGCGAGGCGTTGGCCGCGATCGTGGTTCGGCATTTGCGCTGATCCGTGCTTAATCTGCGGCGCCGCCGATCCGCGGTCTTGTTTTAGGGAGATCCAATATGCTCGTCGACCACCGCACGTACACCGTGAAGCCGGGTACCATGGCCAAACAGATGGCACTGTATCAGGAATATGGCCTGAAGGCTCAAAAGCGGCACCTTGGCGAACCGCTCGCCTACCTGATCACGGAATCCGGCGAGGTGAACACCTACATCCATATCTGGGTTTACAAGGACGCCGCGGACCGCGCCGCGAAGCGGGCCGCGATGCAGGCGGATCCGGAATGGCAGGTGTTCATGCAAAAGAACGCCGAGGCCGGCTACCTGATCGCCCAGCGCAATAATCTGATGAACGACGTTCCGTTCGCGCCGATCGTTCGCTGATCATGCACGCGACATGGCTGGGAACCTGCCCAGTCATGTCGCAATGCGCGTTCATCGCGATCCGAAAATCGCGCTGCCGACCCTGACCCAGGTCGCCCCTGCGGCGATGGCGATTTCGAAATCCGCCGACATGCCCATCGATAGCGTTGCCAGCCCATGTTTCGCGGCACGGTTTGCCAGCCAATCGAAGTGCGGACGGGGGTCTTCCCCGTGCGGCGGCACGCACATCAGACCCGCAAGCAAATCGCCGAAACGCCCCTTGCAGTCGCCGATGAACCCATCGGCATCGTCGCGGGAAACGCCGGATTTCTGAGGCTCCGAGCCGGTATTCACCTCGATCAGCAGTTTGGGCCGGCGACCTTCCTTTTGCATCGCCGCCGCCAGTGCATCGGCCAGACGCGGGCGGTCGAGCGTTTCGATGACGTCGGCCACACGCACCGCGTCACGGGCCTTGTTGGTCTGCAGCCCGCCAATGATATGAAGATTGAAGCTGTGCGCGGCGCGTAAGGGCGGGAACTTGGTTTCAGCTTCCTGCACCCGGTTTTCGCCGAATACCGTTTGCCCGGCGGCCAGTGCGGCGAGCACGGCGTCCTGAGGCTTGGTCTTCGACACCGCGACCAGGGTCACCGCGTCCGGCTGCCGCCCCGCGGCGATTGCGGCGTTGGCGATACGGTCGCGGATGCGTCGGATGTTTTCGGCGATATCGGGCGTATCCATGGCTTATTCATACCGCGCGTATTGTTTTTCTTCCACTAGCACGGAGCCGAGCAGGTCGTTGATCGCCCGTTTGATGCGGGCGCGATGGTCGTTTTCATGGTAGACGGAACGTGCCAGAGCAACGAAAGCATCGTCGAAATCCTGGGCGGCCTCCTTTTCGCGGATACGATCCTCGATGTCCCAGAGACGCTGGTTCACCTCGGTCAGAGCGGCGCGCTCGGCGGCGATGCGTTCGGCAACGGGGGTGAGCACGGCAATCAGCGCCGCCCTTTCCCGTTCGGCGTTCGCGATGGCCTCAGGGGAACGGAGACGGGCACATTTAATCTCGAGGATCGAGACCTTGTCGGCCAGCTCGCCCCAGGAAACAGGGATCATTGGTGATTCGGCGGTCATGCCCCGCATTATGCCGCGATGCTGGGGGGAATGACCACCGAAGCCGGCGGGCGGGCCGGTTAGGACACGACGATCGGGCCGGTGACCAGCGCGCCCGAGGTCGCCCCGCCGCCGGCCTGCGCCAGTAGCCAGAGATAGTACGTCCCGGCCGTCGCCGGAGCATTGAACCATTGCCCCCAGCCGTTGGTCACGCCATCGGCACCACCGCCGATCAGTCCGGATGTCGGCATCGTCGTGTTGCTCGCAGACCAGGCGAACGCGCCGCCCGTCACCGCGGTCGGGGCGGCCACGGCGATCAGATTCGCACCGCCATTCGGGGCGATGGCGGCGCCATGGGTCTGGGTGCTCGCGGGGACCCAGCCGCCAGGCGCAACCGTCGCGCCCCAGGTCGAGGCAGTGGTGCTCGCGGACCAGGCGCTCGGGCTGGCGGCGGCATTGGTTGCCTGCGCCTGGACGTCGTATGCAGTACCGCCATTCAGGCCGGTGATCGTGGCGGGGCTGGAAACACCGGTGACAGTCGTCCACGTGCCGGCGCCCGAGGGGCTGTAGCGGAGATTATAGCCGGTTGCCGCACCATGCGTGCTGTCAGCGGACGGCGCGGTCCATGCGACCGCCAACTTGGTGACCGTACCATCGGCCACCGGGGCCACGCTGACGATCGAGGGCACGTTCGGTGCGAAGGGGCCCGGGATTGCAGTCGCAAGTGTCGCGGTCGCCGACCAGGGGCCAGGGCCCGTCGCATTTATGCTTTCGACCCGCACGTCGTAAGCCGATCCAGCGGTGAGGCCGGTGATATTGAACGGGCTCGTGGCACCCGGCACGGTCGTCCAGGTGGCCGTACCGGCAGGGCTGAAGGCCAGATTGTAGGATGTCGCGACGCCCTGGCTGGCGCTTGCCGCCGGCGCCGACCAGGTGGCGATCAGCACACCGGACGCACCCTGCGCCAGGGATAGGCCGACCGGCGTACCCGGCAGCGGCAACGTCATGCTGCGTGCCAGACCGGGTGAGCTTCGATTGAGTTCCGGCCAGTTTGTTCGGGGTGTGGCGGCGTTCGGATGGCCGAACGTGTGGATCGCGGCCATACGCGGGTTGCTGGTGGCCTGGGCGGGCGATTTTGTCATTGTGCGAGCAGCTCCTGTTAGTACGGTTAGGAGCTAATCAAGTCGGTTTTTCGCGCCAATAGTTATTTAATTTAACATATACGAAAACCCGCCTTCGACTGCCCACTGTTGCCGGAATGCGACACAGGGCTAGATTGCCCGGCCGCAGGGAGCACACAGGATGAGCGACGATATCCGTCCGCATGAGATCGCGGTCGCTTTGCCGGATCGCACCGACGCCGGCGTGTATTTCATCGGCCGCATCCGCACGCCGTGGAAAACCCGCGACGACTGCCCCAGGCGGGTCGATCCGGATGGCCCGATCTGCCGCATCGAGATCGATCCCCGTTGGGCCGAGGCCTTACGCGGGTTGGAAGCGCCGGCCGAGGTGCAGGTGCTCTACTGGATGCACCAGGCGCGCCGCGACCTGGTGGTGCAGGCGCCGCGCCGGCGGGGGGTCATCGCCGGTACATTCGCGCTGCGCTCACCGGTGCGGCCCAACCCGATCGCGTCTTCGATGGTCGCGCTCGTCGGGGTCGACGGCGCGACGGTTCTGGTGCGCGGCATGGACTGCGTGGACGGCACGCCGCTGATCGACCTGAAGCCGGCGCCGTCGAAGGCCGGGGCACTGGCGCATTCGTAGCGCGTTCAGGCCCACTTCACCTCGGGCGGCAGGCTCATGAGGATCGCGTCGACATTGCCGCCGGTTTTCAGGCCGAACAGGGTGCCGCGGTCGTGGATCAGGTTGAACTCCACATAACGGCCGCGCCGGATCAGTTGGTGTTCGCGTTCTTCGGGCGTCCAGGGTTCATCCATGCGGCGGCGGACGATCGCGGGATAGGCGGTCAGGAAGGCCTCACCCACATCACGGACAAAATCGAAGTCCCGTTCAGCCGAGCCGGTATCCAGGCGGTCGAAGAAGATGCCGCCGGCGCCACGCGGCTCATTGCGATGCGGCAGGAAGAAGTAGCGGTCGCACCACGCCTTGAAATCGGGGTAGTAGGATGGATCGTGCCGATCGCAGGCGGCTTTGAACGCAGCGTGGAAGCTGATGGCGTCCTCCTTTGCCTCGGGCGCGTCGAGGCGCATGGGCGTCAGATCGCCGCCCCCGCCGAACCAGCCTTTGGTGGTGATCAGCATCCTGGTGTTGAAATGCGCCGCCGGGACCCGGGGGCTGCGCATATGCGCCACGAGGCTGATGCCGCTGGCCCAGAATCTTGGGTCCTGTTCGGCGCCGGGAATCTGGGATCGGAAATCGGGGCTGAACTCGCCGGATACGGTCGACACGTTGACGCCGACCTTTTCGAAGACGCGCCCTTTCATCACGCTCATGACCCCGCCGCCGCCGTCCGATCCGTCGTCGGTCGGGCGTTGCCATGCTGTGCGTTCGAACCGGCCGCTGCCGTCGATATCCTCGAACGCAGCGCAGATTCGGTCGCGCAGAGTCTCGAACCAGGTGCGAGCCTGCACCTTCAATGCAACATGGGTGGGCGGAGTAGCTGAATCGGACGATTTCACGGTGATGGATACTTGTTCCTGGGGCCGAGGCAGAGTAGCCCATGGCCATCATGTTCGGGAGGGGTCTGTTGCGGGCACAGCGTGTGCCCGGTAGAACCCACCCGGTAACTTAGAGTGTACGGGCTGGCCAGACGGTTGGCTCGGGGTTAGACGCGCGCTGCTTCTGACCGAACGGACCACAGAGGGGAAGATGGCTGAATCGACCGCCGCCAGCACGACAGACTCCCATGGGGGTCACCCCGCCGACCCGAGCAAGCGCGACATGCTCGGGCTTATCGCCAGCGCCGGTGCCGCGGTATTGGGCGGCGGAATAGCCTGGGATCTGATCGCATCCATGAATCCGGCGAAAGACGTCCTCGCGCTTTCGTCGGTGGAGGTCGATCTGGCTCCCATCGCGGTGAATATGGGCATCGTTGTGTCCTGGCAGGGCAAGCCGATTTTCGTTCGGCACCGCACGCCCGAGGAAATCAAGTCGGCCCAGGCTGTCGCATTGTCCGAACTGCCGGATCCAGCATCCGACGCATCGCGGGTGAAGGACGGTCATAGCGAGTGGCTGGTGCTGGTCGGGATTTGTACTCACCTGGGGTGCATTCCGCTGGGCAACAAGCCGTCGGATCCGCGCGGTGAGTACGGCGGCTACTTCTGCCCCTGCCACGGCAGCCAATACGATACATCCGGCCGCATCCGGAAAGGGCCCGCCCCGTTGAATCTGGCGGTTCCGCCCTACGCCTTCGAATCCACCACCAAGATCAAGATCGGCTGATCCAGCCGCCCCGCGCCCCCAACGGGACAAGTTCCAGGGAATCAACTATGGCCGGCCTGCATAAAAGCGAAATCGCGAACCCAGTCCTCAACTGGGTCGATTCACGTCTGCCCATCTTCACGATGATGCAGAAGGAGTACGGGGTTTTCCCGACTCCCAAGAACTTCAACTATTTCTGGAA
>CAIRCM010000143.1 GCA_903877125.1 uncultured Acetobacteraceae bacterium
AAAAATCGAGGGGGGGATTCGCCCCCACGCCCCCAAAAGAGGTAAAAAGTCTAAGATTAAAGATGCTACAGCGTCCTGGCGAGGCGGAACCCAACCCAGGGAAGGGAACGCCCGCCGTCCCTGCCGCGGTCGCCGGAGCGGTGGCCCCCGCCGGTGTCGTCCCAGGAGCCGCCCCGCACGACGCGAAGGTCGTTGCTACCGCCGGTTGTCCACGCCGAACCGTCCGACGGGGCGCCTTTGTAGTCTTCGTGCCAGGGATCGGCACACCACTCCTCGACGTTGCCGATCATGTCGTGCAATCCCCAGGGATTGGCCGGGAATGCATCGACCTCCCTCGTGCCCTTGTCGTTGTTGTTCGCCATCTTCGGATCGAACGCATCGCCCCACCAGCGCGCCGTCGGCGTGCCGGCGCGGCACGCATATTCCCACTCCGCCTCGCTCGGCAGACGGTAATGCAGCCCGGTCCGCTCGGACAGCCATTCGCAGTAGGCCGCGGCATCGTCCCACGACACGTTCACCGCCGGATGCCGGTCGTTCTGCTGGAATTCCGGTGGCTTCGGGGTGCGGCCGGTGTCCTGGGCGAACTCGGCGTATTCCCCGACCGTGACCGGATAGCGGCCGAGCAGGAACAGTCTGGGGATCGCGACGTTGTGTTGCGGGCGGGCGTGGTCGTCCCAATCGAACCCGTGGTCCTTGGTTTCTTCCTCGGAGATGCCCATCACGAAGCTGCCTGGGCGGATCAGGACCATGTCGGGGCGATCGGTCGGGAACCCACCTTCGGGATCCTTCTCGATCATGCCGCCCAGGGCCGCCACGCCCGCTGTCAGACGCTTCAGCGGTGCCTCGAGCTCCCAGGCCCGCTGGACCAGCTCCTCGGTCACCAGCCCGAACCAGTCGGTGACATTCGCCCGGAAATCGTCCGTCAGATCGAGGATCGTTTCAAGCGCATTCACCAACGCGCCGACATCCACCGTGACGTCGTTCGCCGTCAGAAGCAGACGATTCAGATTGATCCGGAACGTCATGTCGTCGACGTAGAGCACAACCAGTTCGCCCTGCCGGCGGAACGTCGGCCGCGTGCGGGCTTCCCGGGCGACGTTGCGCACCGCGCGCTCGAACGCGTCGAGCTGGCTCAGCACCGTCCGAACCCCGTCCCGCGTCGCGGGGATCTGATCGAAGCCCTGGCGCCCGGGAATGCGCGGCATGTCGGGGTAGGACAGCATCGCCTCCTGCCGCGCTTGGTCGACCGAGATACGCAGCCGGCCCAAGGCGCCGTTCAGTTCGCGGAACGCGTACGACCGGTCGGCGTCCTCGGCGGGCCCGACCGGGACCTGCACGCCAAGCAGCGCGCGCGATAGGCCGTCGAGGTCCCGGACCACGCCCTCGTTCGGGTACTCGCGGTGCACCTTCAGCAGATCGTCCGCGACCGACAGGGCTTTGAGGATGGTGTCCTTCGGCATGGCATAGTCGTCATTGTTGACCGCCGAAACGATCTCCCGAATGTCCTGGACATGGGCTCCCAGGTCGGCGAGGGCAACGAGCAGCGCATCGGGCCGGGCGGTCATGGTTGCCACCCCGGAAATTTACGTTCCAGCGCTTGTAGCAGTTGCCCATGCGCTTCCTCGAAACCGCGTCCGCGCGGAGCCCATTGGTCGATCGGCTTGACCCGGTCCTGGTGGCCCTTGGGCACCATCTGAAACGGGCGCAGTTCGCGCAATGGAATGCAGGCTTTCAGCTGGATGGGAAACATCGGTGTGGCGTCTGTTTTCGCCCGATCTAAAATGGCCGGCAATTCCACCTTTTCGATGAATTTGCTGCTGTTGAACGAAGGCGAAAACAGCAGGACAAAGAAATCGGCGCGGGCGATACGGGCGTCGATCTTCTCCCGGAACCGATCCCCCGCCACGATGTCGGGATCGGCCCAGAACTCCACGCCCCCAGCCCTGGTCGTCGGCGCGAAGTGCTGAAGCAGCACTCGGCACATGGACTTGTCGTCGTGCGAGTAGGAAATGAACCCCTGAAGCTTTTTCATCGTCCCGGCCGGCCGTTGAGACCGGCGATACCCTACACGTTGCGTCATCGCGCCGGCAAGACCGCCCGTTTCCAGCTATGCGGTCTGTCCGTCACGGCGGGAAAGCTTGGATAAACGCGGCTGGCCGGTAAATCGGAATCCCCCGGAACTGCCCGATATCGAGCAGGTCCCCGTCCCCCGCCAGGATGCAATCGGCACGCCCGGAAACGGCCAGCGAAAGGAACTTGTCGTCCTTCGGATCGCGGCAGGCGACGACCGTTTCGGTCACACTGACCAGTTCCGAGATCCCCGCATACCACTCCCAGTAGTCGATACTCTGGTCGAGCGGGATATACTTGCGAAATTTTTTCCGTGTTAAAACGGTCAACAATTCCGCCAGCGTCTCATCTGAAACCAGGGGAATGCCACCGGCGGCGATGCGGTCGAATATCGATTCGAAAGCCCGGCTTGGGCGGATGGCGAAGCTGACCAGAATGTTCGTATCGATGACGACCCGCATCAGCCGCCGTGCTTCAGCGACGCCATCAGTTCGTCGTAAACCGCGTCGGTCATGCCGTTCGTCGCGGCAGTCTGCTGCAACTTACGCGCGATCGCGGTGAGGCTCGGCCGTCCGACGATCGCGCGGACATGCTCCGCGGCGGGAAGCCGAGCGAGCTGCGCGATAACTTCGGCGGCGGTTCCATCGATAATCTGGGGTTCCATGCCGGGATGCTCCTTGGTCCGCCGTCCATGGTAGCATGATCGGCAGTTTTGCAAGCCGGAATCATCCGGTCCGTGGCCCTCCGCCCTTCCTCCGTGTTAGAAACCCGCCTTATCCACTACGTGGAATCTGCGAACGTGTCCGCCCTGCGCCAATCTGTCACCACCAAGAAAGCCGAACTCGAACGCCTTCGCCTGCTAGCCCCCAACGGCCTGCGCAACCTCGAACACGTCTACGACCTCGAACTCACCTACACATCCAACGCCATCGAGGGAAACACCCTCACCGCGGCCGAGACCCAATTGGTTATCGAAAAGGGCATCGCGATCGGCGGCAAACCGCTGAAGGACCACCTCGAAGCCATCGACCACCACGAAGCCATCCTCTACGTCCGCGCGATCGCCAAAAACACTGCCCCACTGACCGAGTTCGACGTCCGAACCCTGCACAGCCTGGTACTGAGGCGCGCCGACCCCAACATCGCCGGCCGCTATGCCGATCAGGGCCGGTTCGTTCTGACCGAAACCGGCCGCCGCGCCTTCCCCAAGCCCGCCGAGGTGCCGGCGCTTATGGGTGCCTTCGCCGAATGGCTGGGGTCCGCCCCCGACACCCCCGATACGGCCTTCGCCGCCCATCGCCGCCTCGCCGCCATCCATCCCTTCAACGACGGCAACGGCCGCACCGCTCGGCTGCTCATGAACCTGGTCCTGATCCGCGGCGGCTACCCGCCGGTGTCGGTCCGCCCGATCGATCGTCCGGCCTATATCGCCGCGATCGACGACGCCGAAGCGTTCAATCGCTTTCTGTACGAACGGTTGGATGCGACCCTGATCGATTATCTCGACGCGATCCGCCAAGCGCTGCCAAGCTGACAGCCCTATCCAAGCCGCCGGGACCACCCCAACCACAACCCCGCCGAGATAACCACGCCAGCCCCAATCCATGTCGCCAGATCCGGTAACTGACCAAACATCAGGAACCCGACCCCGACCGACCCGAGCAGCTGAAAATACTGAAACGGCGCGATAATATTCGCCGGCGCGTAAGCCAGCGCCCGCACCACGCAGTAATGCCCCGCCCCGCCCAATATCCCCAGCATGCAGAACAGGCCGAAATCGAGGAAACTCACCGGAAACCGCCCCACGAACGGCAGCACCACCAGCATTGCCACCGCCCCGAACGCGGAACTGTAGAACGTCGTCGTGGCGGTCGAATCGATGCCCGCGCCCATCCGCGTCAGGATTTGGTACAATGCGAAACAGGTCGCACTCCCGATCAGAAACAACGACGATGGATGAAACACCGCGCTTCCGGGCCGGATCACGATCAGTACCCCGACGAAGCCGACCAGGATCGCCATGGCGTGGCCGAACGATGTGCGCTCCCCCAGCATCGGCCAGGCCAGCAGCGCCACGATCAGCGGCCCGAGCATGCCGATCGCCGCGGCGTCCGCCAGGGGGATGAAGACGATGGCGGCGACGAACAGGCAGTTCGACAGACATTGGATCATCGATCGCGCCAACTGGATCTTTGGCTGGCGCGTGATGAACATGCGCACGCCGCTGGTGGGCAGGAAGGCGATCATGGTGAACACCACGTGGCCAAAGAACCGGGCCCAAGACACTTCCAGCGTGCTGTAGGTCTGCCCCAATATCTTGGCGAACGCGTTCATGAACGGGAACATCGCGCCGGCCGTGCACATCAGCCCGATGCCGGCCAACACCCGCCACCGTTCGGGAACGGGGCGCGACAGGACGGCGGACAGCGACATACCTAAACTCCAGCAGGGCAGGGGCTTCTACGCACCCGTTCCGCACGCTTCCACCATCCCCGCCGTTATGGCAGCGTTGCGTCCTAAAACGGAGGAAACAACCATGAGGCTCGCAGGCAAAGTCGCCATCATCTCCGGCGCCGCATCCGGCATGGGCGCCGCCACCGCCCGCATGTTCGCGCGCGAAGGCGCCAAGGTCGTCATTGGCGATCTGCTGGAACACGAGGGCAAGCTCGTCGCGGATTCCATCGGGCCGGCCGCGCTGTTTCAGCGTCTGGACGTCACCGATGAGGGCAACTGGGCCGACGTGGTCGAAACCACGCTGCGGCACTTCGGCAAGTTGAATATCCTGGTCAACAACGCCGGCATATCCGGGAGCGCCGAGCAGGACCTTTATTCCACGGATGCGTGGCACCGGATCATGGGCATCAACGCGACCGGCACGTTCCTGGGGCTGAAATACGGGATCAAGGCCATCGCGGAATCCGGTGGCGGGTCGATCGTCAATCTTTCGTCCATTGCTGGCATTATCGGGTCGGAGGGGATTCACATGGCCTACAATGCCTCCAAAGCCGCGGTCCGCCTGATGACCAAGTCGGTCGCGGTGCAGCATGCCAAGGATGGGATCCGCTGCAACTCGGTGCATCCTGGTATCATGCCGCCGATGCGCACGTCGGGTCGGACAGCGGAACCGGAGGTCCGGGCGCGCCGCATGAATGTCATTCCAATGCGCCGCCCGGGGGAGGTGGACGAAGTCGCTCACGCCATTTTGTTCCTGGCCTCCGATGAGTCGTCGTATATCACGGGCTCCGAGATCCATGTGGACGGTGGGGCAATCGCGATCTAACGGGACGAAGGGCGCAAATGGCGGCGACAGTTCGGGGGGCTGACAGGGTACGGGCGCTTTTGGGTGTGGTCCTGTTCAGCGCCGCGATTTGGTATTTGTTCACGGCTCAATACCCCATGCTGGTCAGCGATTGGACCTATCGCGATGCCTTTGCTCCCGCGACCGGGGTGACCGTGACCTCGGCAAGATGCAAGGTGTGGGGCGCTGTTTTGGCTCATGAATGCACTATCGGATATCAGGACATCCGCGGTCAGACGAGGCAGGTCTCGTTTGGCGCCTTCGGCCCGTCACCCGATTATGCCGGTCGGCTGCTGAGGGTTCCCGATCGTCCCGATGTTCTTACCAACAGTGTTGCGCTGTCGGAACTGGTCAACCGGACGGTCTTCGCGGTCCTCATGGGTAGTTTCAGCGTATGGCTTGTCGCGAGATGTCTCAGGCGATTGTTCGCCAGGGCACCTGCCTGAGTCCTGTTACCCCCTCGGCATTTCCCACCGCGGCGACCCGGTGGATCCCGGCGCCATGCCGTTGATGGGCACCTCCACCCGCACCACCGACCCCGGGGTGCGGGCGCTTCGGATGAACGTCATCCTTTTCCTTACGTCGGGCGGGCCGTCAGATGTCATGGGGTAGGACATTCATGTCGCCGACGGCGACATCTCGATGCGGACCCGCCTCATTGCCCCAAAAATAGACATATAAAATGGGCAATAGAGTAAAAAATGTCCTATAATATAGTACTTGCACGACAACCGGTCAGATGAATATGCTGCACCGCACAAAAGGTCGCGACCATAATCCGCGTCGCTGCTTTTTTGTGCAGGAGAGCGCATATGCCATTGAGCCAAGTTTCCACCTTTCTGACAGCCGCATTCCTCGCGGCCGGGGTCGCCGCATCGGCCCAGGCCGCGTCCGTCCTCACCGTCGGCATGACCGCCGGCGACATCCCGGTCACCACCGGTAACCCCGACCAAGGGTTCGAAGGCTTTCGCTTCGTCGGCTACAATCTCTACGACGCTCTCGCTCTGTGGGACCTGTCGTCCTTCGACAAGCCGTCCGACATCAAGCCAGGCCTCGCCACCAGTTGGGAGATCGATCCGAACAACAAGCGCCGCTGGATTTTCCATCTGCGGCAGGGCGTGAAGTTCCACGATGGATGCGCTTTCACCGCCGACGATGTCGTGTGGAACATGGCGCGCGTCACCGATTCCAAGGCGCCGCAATACTTCACCCAGCAGATGGCGTTATCCCGCGCCTACACGACGAATTTCGAATCGATCGAGAAAATAGACGACTATACCGTCGCCATTAACACCAAGGTGGTCGAATCCATCTTCCCTTATTCCATGTCCTATATTTTGATGATCAGCCGCTGCAAGGCGGAGGCGCTGAAATACGACTGGAACGCCTATGCCAACGACCCCTCCGGCACCGGCCCCTATCGTTTCAGCCGCATGGTGCCGCACGAGCGGCTCGAACTGCTCCCCAACAAGGATTACTGGGACCCCAAGCGCGTTCCCAAACAGGATAAACTCGTTCTGCTGCCGATGCCGGAGGCGGCAACCCGAGCGGCGGCGTTGATGACGGGGCAGGTTAATTTTATCGAGGCACCGTCGCCCGACACCATCCCTCGCCTGAAGGCGGCGGGCATGCAGATCATCACCAACACCTACCCTCACAACTGGCCCTTCATCCTGAATTTCGTGAAAGGGCCGATGACCGACGTCCGGGTACGGCGGGCTGCCAACTACGCGCTCAATCGGGCGGAGTTCGTCGAGCTGCTGAACGGTCTGGCAATTGAATCGTATGCCACGATGCCCCCGACCTCGCCCTGGTACGGGCATCCCGTCCGCTACGAATACAACGTGGAAAAGGCGAAAGCTCTACTGAAGGAAGCCGGCTGCCTCCCCTGCAAACTCACCCTCGCCATCTCCACCTCCGGCTCCGGTCAGATGCAGCCGCTGCCGATGAACGAGTTGCTGAAGTCGCAGCTCGAAGCGGCCGGATTCCAGATCGACTTCAAAGTCATGGACTGGAACAGCCTGATCGAGATCGCCCGTTCCGGCGTGCCGAAATATCCCGATATCGACGGCTATAATGGCTCGCGCGCCCTGCTGGACCCGATGTCCGCCCTGATCAAACCGGTCTGGAAATTCCATTGGTCCCCTGCCGGCGCCAACTGGGGCCACTTCGAGGACCCGGAAGCCGAAGACCTCGTCGCCAAAATCCTGAATGAGTTCGATGCCGGCAAACGCACGCAGCTCCTGATCAAACTCAACGAGCTTCACGCCGATCGCGCCCTGATGATCTTCGTGGTGCACGACGTGAACCCCCGCGCACTGTCTCCGAAATTGAAGGGTTTCGTGCAGGCGCAAAACTGGTTCCAGGATCTCACCCCGATCGAGGTCATGCCATGATCAACCTCTTTCTCCGCCGTCTGATGTATGCCGTCCCGATCGCATTCGGCGTCAGCGTGGTCTGTTTTTCGCTGGTCTATCTCGCGCCCGGCGATCCCCTCCAGACCATTCTGCCGTCAGACGCTTCCGCCGACACCATCGCGATGGTCAAGGCCGCCTATGGCTTCGATAAGCCGTTGCCCATCCAGTTCCTGAAATGGCTGGGCCGGGTGATGGTCGGCGATTTCGGCCAATCCATCGCGACCCGCCGCCCCGTGGTTCTGGAGGTCACCGGCGCGCTCTACAATACCTCGGTCCTCGCTTTGTTCGCCGTACCCATTGCCTTCTCCACTGGCTTCTCGATGGGCGCCATCGCCGGATGTTTCCCCGGCAAATGGATCGATCGCGTTCTGACGGGGTCGGCGGTCCTCGGGGTGAGCCTGCCGAATTACTGGTTCGGTATCGTCCTGGTCATCTTCTTCGCGGTGGAGGCGATGGTGCTCCCCGCCACCGGGATGGGCGCCAACGGGTCCGACCAGTTCAATTTCCTGCGCTGGTCCGATGCGCGATACCTCGTGCTGCCGGTCATCACCCTCTCGATGGTGCCAATCGGCATCATCGCTCGGACAACGCGCGCCGCGGTGGCCGAGGTGATGAATCAGGATTTCGTCATCACCTTGCGCGCCAAAGGTCTGAGCGAAACCGCGGTCATCCGCCACGTCCTGAAGAATGCGCTGCCGCAGGTGCTCGCGGTGATGGGCCTGCAATTCGGCTACCTCATGGGTGGATCGATCCTGGTTGAAACCGTGTTCACCTGGCCCGGCAGCGGCTTCCTGCTCAGCAAGGCCATTATCAACCGGGACGTACCGGTTCTCCAGGGCACGATTCTGATGCTCGCTTTGATTTTCGTTGCCACCAACCTGCTGGTCGATCTGATGCAATCGTGGATCGACCCGCGCATCCGGCGGACCTGACAATGTCGAACGCGATGACCCTCCCTCAACACCCCGCGAAAGAACAGGCAGCCCCGAAACAGCGCGGCTACTGGGGCTCCGTGCTCTACCGCCTGCGCTACGACCCGGTCACCGTCTTCTTCGGCTGCGTCGTGCTCGCGATCATTCTGGCCGCGATCTTCGCACCGGTCCTGGCACCCTTCGATCCCTACAAGGAATCGATCATCGGTCGGCTGAAGCCCATGGGCTGGAAAGGCCATCTGCTCGGCACCGACGAGCTTGGCCGCGATCTGCTCTCCCGTCTGCTCTATGGCGGCCAGGTCTCGTTGCTCATGGGTGTCGTTCCTGTCGCCATCGCCACCGTCATCGGCGGCACGCTCGGCGTCATCGGCGGCTTCGGCGGCCGGCGGGTGAACACCGCGATCATGCGCACGATGGACGTCTTCTACGCCTTCCCATCCGTGCTGCTGGCAGTGGCCATCTCCGGCGCCATGGGCGGTGGTGCGGCCAACGGCATGATCGCGCTGTCGATGGTCTTCACCCCCGCCATGTGCCGCGTCGCCGAAACCGCCACCGCGCAGGTCAAAAACCTGGACTTCGTGGAGGCCGCGCGTGCCACCGGTGCGGGAACATTGACCATCCTGCGCTACCACATCCTGGGCAATGTCCTCGGTCCCGTCTTCATTTACGCATCGTCGCTGGTCAGCGTCGGCATCCTGCTGGCCTCCGGACTGTCCTTCCTCGGCCTCGGCGTGAAACCCCCGACCGCCGATTGGGGCCTGATGCTCAGCACGTTGCGCCAGTCGATCTACATCAACCCCGCGATCTGTGCGCTGCCTGGCGTCGCGATCCTCATCGCCTCCGTCAGTTTCAATCTCCTCAGCGACGGAATCCGCTCGGCCATGGATGTGAGGCTATGACGATGGAAAATCTCTCCGATCGCGGCGGTCCCGCCCAGCCGCTCCTGATTGCCAAAGATCTGCGCAAACACTTCAAGGTCAAAGGCGGCGCCCCCGGCGCCACCGTGCGCGCGGTCGATGGCGTATCGTTCACCATCCATAAGGGCGAGACCCTGGGTATCGTGGGCGAAAGCGGCTGTGGAAAATCCACGCTGGCCCGCCTGCTGCTCCATCTGATCGAACCCGACAGCGGAGAATTGGTGTTCGACGGCGACCCCGTCGGCGAAATGCGCGGCATCAGCGTCAACGCCCTCCGCCGTCAGGTGCAGATGGTGTTTCAGGACAGCGCATCTTCGCTCAATCCCCGCATGCCGGTGCGCGATTCCATCGCCTTCGGCCCGCACGTCCACGGCAAAACCAAAGCGGAATCCAGCCGCATCGCCCGCGATGTCCTCGTCAAGGTCGGTTTGAAACCCGATCTGTTCGGTCCGCGCTACCCGCACGAATTGTCCGGCGGCCAAAAGCAGCGTGTGAACATTGCCCGAGCGCTGGCGATCGAACCGCGCATGGTGATTTTGGATGAAGCGGTGTCGGCCCTGGATAAATCCGTCGAAGCGCAGGTCCTGAATCTGTTGCGTGCCCTGAAGGAGAATTTCAACCTCACCTATCTCTTCATCAGCCACGACCTCAGCGTCGTCCGTTACATCAGCGACCGCGTGCTGGTGATGTACCTCGGTGCCGTCGTCGAACTCGGTCCAGTCAACGAAATTTTCTCCCGTCCCAAACACCCCTACACCGTGGCCTTGCTGGCGTCCCGCCCATCGATGGACCCTGCCAACCGGATCGAGGAACCTCCACTTACCGGCGACCCGCCCAGCCCCATCGATCCCCCCTCCGGCTGCCGTTTCCGCACCCGTTGCCAATTCGCCGAAACAGTATGCGCCGAGGTTCAGCCGGTGCTCGGTCAATGGAACGACCGGGACTCCCACATTGCAGCCTGCCACATGCGCGACCCCGCCTCCGGCCACTCGCGCGCAACGGAGGTGAATTGACATGTCGTCACCGCTTGTCGAAGTCCAGGACCTCAACGTTCGCTTCGTGACCCGTGAATCGACCGCCCATGCCGTGAACGGCGTCACCTTCAGTGTCCAACCGGGGGAGGTCCTGTGCATCCTCGGTGAATCCGGTTCCGGGAAAAGCGTCACCCTGCGCGCCCTGATGCGTCTGCTGCCGGCCAACAAGGCCCGCATTTCCGGCAGTATCAAGGTGGATGGTCAGGACGTCCTGGCGCTCGACGCGGCGGGCCTGAGCCGTCTGCGCGGCGGTCTGGTCTCGATGATTTTTCAGGAGCCGATGACCGCGCTCGATCCCGTCTACACGATAGGCGACCAAATCGTCGAAACGATCCGGCGTCACAAGGGCGGGACCAAGGCCGCCGCCAGGGCACGCGCTTTGGAGTTGCTGGAACTGGTGAAGATCCCCTCGGCTGCGCAACGGCTGGACAATTACCCGCACGAACTGTCCGGCGGGTTGCGCCAGCGCGCCATGATCGCGATGGCCCTGTCCTGCGGCCCGCGTCTGCTGCTGGCCGACGAGCCGACCACCGCGCTGGACGCAACGGTGCAAATCCAGGTGCTGATCCTGCTGCGGAAATTGCAGGCCGACCTTGGCATGGGAACGATTTTCGTCACCCACGATCTCGGCGTCGCCAGCGAAATCGCCGACCGTATCGCCGTGATGTATGCTGGTCGCATCATCGAGGAAGGACCGGTCGCCGACATCCTCGCCAACCCGCTGCACCCCTACACCCGGGGCCTCATGGCCTCCACCGTGCATGGCCAAAGCCGCGACCGCGACATCGATGCGATCCCCGGCAGCCCGCCCGACCTGCGGCAACTCCCGCCCGGCTGCGCCTTCGCCCCCCGCTGCGCCCAAGCATCGGGCGACTGTCTGACCGCACCGCCCGAACCCCGCTACCCCGCCCCCGGACGAATGGCCCGCTGTGTCCAGGTCAGCGCCAAAACGCCGGAGTTCGCATGACATGATGTTTCCCCAGCCGATCGTAGACCGCGTCGTTGCCCGCCGGGGCACCGAACATATCTTCGCCGATCTGAATCCCAAGCGCACCGCCCTGGTCGTCATCGACCTCCAATACGCTTTCATGGACGATGCGATCGGCCATGCCGTCTGCCCCGCGGCCCGCGAAATCGTCCCAGCCGTGAACCGTCTCGCCGCCGCCGTGCGCGAAACCGGCGGCGGGGTATTCTGGATCAAGAACACCTTCGACGCCCGTTGCGAGGTTGAATGGTCCGTCATGCAGGACATGGCCACCCCAGCCGCTCGTGCAAAACGCGCCGCGGCCATGTCGGAGGACACGCCGGGGCACGCCCTCTGGCCCGAACTCGATGTCCAAACCGGCGATGAAATCCTGAAGAAGTACCGTTTCAGTGCATTCCTGCCCGGTGCGTCCGACCTGCCGGAACGTCTCCGAGCCCGCGGGTTCGATACGGTGTTGATCACCGGGACGGTGACCAACATCTGCTGCGAATCCTCTGCCCGCGACGCGATGATGTCGAATTTCCGGGTGGTCATGGTCAGCGACGCGAACGCCGCTTCCACGCCGGAAGAGCACGCCGCATCGCTGACCGCATTCTACCTGACCTTCGGCGACGTCATGGATACCGACCAGGTCATTCACGTTCTTCGTAACAAATAGGAACTTCGGCGATGAAGAAAACCTTGGCCGCGATTGCCCTGTCGATCGGTCTGACCGCGCCTGCCTGGGCTGACACCACCGTCACGGTGGCGATGACCGCCGGCGATATCCCCATCACCACCGGTATTCCCGACCAAGGCAGCGAGGGTGTGCGCTTCGTCGGCTATTCCCTCTACGACGCGCTCGTCCTTTTCGATCTCTCCCGTTCCGACAAGGCCTCGGATATCCGGCCCGGTCTCGCTACCGCCTGGCATATCGATCCCGAGAACCAGAAGCGCTGGATCTTCACCCTGCGGGAGGGGGTGAAATGGCATGATGGCTGCCCCTTCACCGCCGATGACGTCGTCTGGAATTTCCGCCGCATCCTCGACAAAACGGCGCCGCAGTTCGATGCGTTTCAGTTCGCCCTCGGCCGCACCTACGCTGGCAATGTGCAAAGCGTCGACAAGATCGACGATCATACCGTCGCCTTCAACATGGATCGGGTGCACTCGCTGTTTCCCTATCTCCTCCCGCAGATCATGCTGATCAGCCCCTGCAACGCCGAGCGGCTGAAATACAACAACAACGCACTGATGTTTTCCCCGTCCGGTACCGGCCCGTACCGCTATCACCACATGGTTGCGCACGAACGCCTGGAACTCGATGCCAATACGGACTATTGGGATAAATCCCGCATCCCCAAACACGACCATCTCGTGCTGATCCCCATGCCTGAAGCGGCAACCCGCACCGCTGCCCTGCTGTCGGGTCAGGTGAATTTCATCGAGGCCCCGACGCCCGACGCCATTCCCCGACTCAAAGCCGCCGGCATGAACGTCATCACCAACACCTACCCGCACAATTGGGCGTATCAGCTCAATTTCGTGAAGGGGCCCATGACGGACATCCGCATCCGCCGCGCCGCCAACTATGCCATCAACCGAGACGACGTCGTCGAGTTGCTTGGCGGTACCGCCATCGCCGGCTACACCACCGCCCCCCCGGGCATGCCGTACTACGGCCACCCGGTTAAATACGCATACGATCCTGCCAAGGCGACCGCGCTACTGAAAGAGGCCGGCTGTTACCCCTGCAAGATAAATCTCGCGATCTCGACCTCCGGCTCCGGTCAGATGCAGCCGCTGCCGATGAACGAACTGGTCAAAGCCCAATTGGACGCGGTGGGCTTTCAAACCACGCTGACGTCGATGGACTGGAACGCGTTGTTGAATGTTTCCCGCGGCGGCGTCGACAAATTCCCCGACTTCGACGGCGTCAACATCAGTCGCAATCTGGTCGATCCCTTCAACGGCATCGTCCGTCATGTCTGGACCGGGCAATGGGCCCCCATCGGCGGCAATTGGGGCCATTTCTCCACCCCGGAAACCGAGGCGCTGGTCACCCAGATATTCAACGAATTCGACGATGCCAAGCGTATGGCCCTGCTCACCAAACTGCACGAAACCATGAGCGAGGACGCGCTGATGATCTGGGTGGCGCACGACCTCAACCCCCGCGCCCTGTCGCCCAAACTCAAGGGCTTCATCCAGGCCCAGAGCTGGTTCCAGGATCTGACGCCGATTGTCGTATCGCCGTAACCGCGATAGCTTCTCCCTCCTGACAACCGGGAGGGAGAAGCCATGCGACAGGTCAGAATCGGCGACATCACCATCGATGCGGTGATCGAACGGGAAGGCCCCTGGCGCTTTCCCGCGCAGTTTTTTCCGATGTTCTCCCAGGAAGTCTGGGACAAACATTTGCCGTCCATGGAACCCGAGGTCTTCGACGCCGCCCTTGGCATGATCGTCGTCACCTACCAGACCTTCGTCGTGCGGACCCCGAAACACACCATCCTGGTCGATACCTGCACCGGGGAGGACAAAGGTCACCCCGCGCCGTTCGATTTCCCCGGCAAGGAACGCTGGCGGAAGGAGCTTTTCGCCCTCGGCGTCACCTTCGAATCCGTGGACTACGTCTTCTGCACCCATCTGCACATCGACCACACCGGCTGGAACACCACACTGAAGGACGGCCGCTGGGTGCCGACTTTCCCGAACGCCAAATACATCTTCCACAAGAAGGAATACGCGGTGTGGGAGGCCGAGCACAAAGCCGGCAACAACCCGCCCGGCACGGTGTTCCGCGACAACTGCCTGCCGATCGTCGAAGCCGGGCAGGCGCTGCTGGTCGATGACGACTACGCGCTGGATGACACCGTGACCCTGACGCCGACGCCGGGCCATTCGCCGCACCATTGCTGCGTCAATATCTTTTCCCGCGGGCAGCGGGCGGTCGTGACCGGCGACATGATGCACCACAATATCCAGTGCCGCGAACCCGACTGGTGCCCCGGCGTGGACTGGGCGCCGAAGGAGGCGATTGCCTCCCGCCGTTCCTTCCTCGCTTCGGTCGCGGACACGCCGACGCTGATCATGCCGATCCACTTTCCCGCGCCGACGGTTGGGCTGGTGACGTCGGACGGTCCGGACCGGTTCTACTACCGTTACAAGCGCGACTGATCAGGCGGCGGCCCGCGCCCGCCGCTCCTGATAGATCCGTTCATAGATCGCCGCGCGCTGCATAATCGCGTCGGCGATCGGGCGGTCATTCTCGATCCGCAGCCACAATCGCAGCAGATGCCGGGTATGTGCTGCCGAATCCTGATACGAATCGCGCGCGTGCAGCATCTGGAAGTTATGCCATAGCATCATCTCCCCCGGTTCCAGCAGGAATTTCGCCCGCAGATCGTCCCGCTCCGCCATCGCATCGAAATAATCCAGTGCTTCCAGCAGCTTTTCCGGCAATTCCTCGCCGCGCAGCCGAGCGGCTTCGTGCATGAAGCTGCGGGATATGCCGCAGCTGACGATGCCGTCGATGCAGCAGAATATGGGGATTTTGAAATTGGTAACGGGTTCGGAAGTAAACCGAGCCTCCGCGACCGCATAATAATATCCCTCGTACAATGGCGCGAGCAGATCCGGGCGCGTCGCCAGGATTTCGTTATGGATCGCCATGCTGCTGACGATCCGGCTGAAGCCCCCGGTTTCGCTGCGTTGCAGGCACATCAGCCCCACCATGCGGTATGAATCGGTGTGCGGGGTCAGTTCCTCGTTGCTGCGATAACCGCGCGCGACGGGATCGTCCTTCACGTGCCGCACATGCCCCAGCCGGTCGCCCAGCGCGCTCTGTTCAACCGGATATCCCAACCGGCAACCGAGGCCCCAGTACACCCGCTCCATATCCTCTTCGGAATGGGTTGCCGGTGTGATGCCGGACAGCAGCACCGCACCGCGGCCATGCCGGATCGTCCGGTCCAGTCCTTTGGCCAGCGCGATGATTTCCGGATGATCGAAATCGGCGGCGGTGGTTTCCTGCGGCTTCAGATGCCGGGTGCGCCGCAGCGCCGCATCGAACGCGGCCAACTGTGCTGGCGTCAGCGGTTGTGTCAGTCCCGCCTTGCCGCCGATCTCTTGGCTGGTCCAGGCGTTCGGGCCTTCGATCTTCTGCTGGTAGGGCGTCATGGCGCGATTTCCTCCTCAGTCGAACAGCGTTGCCAAGCGTTGCTTGATGCTGTCCGCGACGTAAAGGGCCAGCGCCTGGATCGTGCAGGTCGGGTTCACCCCGGCCGAGGTCACGAACAGGCTCCCATCCACCACGAACAGGTTCTTCACATCGTGGCTGCGGCCCCATTCGTTGACCACGGAGCGTTCCGGATCGCGGCCCATGCGTGCCGTGCCCATCAGGTGCCAGCCGCCATGTCCCAGCGGCTTCTCGAACCCCACATCGTAGGCTCCAGCCGCGCGCAAAATCTCCGCGCCGCGTTCGACCGCGTAATCCAGCATCCGTCGGCTGTTCGCGCTCAACGTGTAATCGATTTTCGGTGCCGGAATCCCGTTGGAATCCTTCAGCACCGGGTCGAGCGTGACGGTGTTGTGTTCTTCCGGCAGGTCTTCGCAGATTGCCACCATGCCCGCGCGATGGCCGAACACCCGGCGGAACCCGGCATGATGTCCCGAACCCCAGGGTATCCGCCCGTTCGACGATCCTTGCAGCGCCGCCATGATCGGCCCTTGCCCACGGGTAAACTCATACGTCCAGCCGCGCACGAACCCTCGGGACCGGTCGGTTTCGTAGAATTCCTTGCTCCAGATGCAGTCCCCCGGGCCGCGATGCCCGTCCATTTCCTGCTCGAAATACCCGTAAATCTGGGCATACGGATGAAACATCAGGTTCTTGCCGACCAGTCCGCTGGAATTGGCGATCCCGTTCGGAAATCGACCTGATTTCGAGTTCAACAGAATCCGCGGCGTTCCCACCCCGTTGCAAGCCATGATTACCACTTCGGCCGGCTGGAACACTTCCTTCCCCTCGGCATCGTAATAAACCACGCCGGACGCCATCCCATCGGCGTCAACCGTGATTTCCCGGACCCGAGCACGCGTCCGCACTTCCACCCCCGCGCGAACGGCAAGCGGCAGATAGGTGATGTCGGTGCTGGCCTTGGCCCCCTGCGCGCAACCGGACGTGCAATGCCCCAGGTTGATGCACTTCGCCCGCCCCTCGTAATCCTGCGTCGCGATGGCGCTGTCCGATGGCCACCAGTGCCAGCCCAGCTTGTTCAGCCCCTTCGCCAGCGCCTGGCCCGATACGCCCAGCGGCAAGGGCGGCATCGCCGGCTGCTTTGGCGGGTAAGCGGGATCGCCCGCCAGCCCGGAAACACCAGTCATCCGGTCGTTCTCGGCATAGAACGGCTCCAGCGTCCGGTAGTCGATCGGCCAGTCATCGCCGACGCCATCCAGCGACTTCACCCGGAAATCCGACGGATGAAACCGCGGATAATGTCCGGCGTACAGTGTCGTCCCGCCGCCGACGCCGCAGTAATTGGCGACTTTGATCGGCGAGTTTTCCTCGGAAATCGGGTAATCCACATCCCGTCCGCGCCGGTTCGGGCTGATCGCCATGTCGCTGAAATGCCGCGACTCCCAATCCCGCCCGGTCGCGGGGAATTCAGAGGATTTGGGCCAATCGCCCTGCTCCAGCACGACGATGCGCATCTTGGTTTCCGCGAGGCTCCACGCCACCGCACCGCCGGACGCACCGGCTCCGATGATGACTACGTCGACCCTGTCCCGCATGCTGGCACGTCCGCTTGGTGTTTCCTCCCCGAGACTCCAGGAGCGAAGTGCCGCGATGTCAATGCCGGGGCCGGAAATCCTGATCCGGAAACGGCGTCCCGCTCGGCGGCTGAATAACCACCATCGCGCGGTTCGTGCCGCTATGGCATGCGTTGCAGGCATCCGTCAGCGCCCGGTACGCCTTGTTGAACCGCCCAACATCTCCGGCCTGAATTGCTTCCGCCACAGCCCCCATCGGGCCTTTGGTCATCGCCGGCAGCAACTCGGCGATCGGATAATTGCGCCATTTGGGCGATACGCGGGCGATCCGGTCGAACGCTTCCTGCAACTCGTGTTGCTCGTATTCCGCGTAGGCCCAGTTCCCCAATTGCCCCGCCAGCCCCAGCTTGGTGTGCCGGGGCTGTACCGTCATCGTCATCAGGTCTCCGACGCCCGGCTTGTAGGGCGGCGGAGGGTTGTCCTGTGCACGGCCGGTCAAGGGGGCGAGCAACATCGCCCCCAAACACAATGCACCGAACCGGAGGTGCTTCACTCGCCGGCCTTTCGCAGCGCGGCGAAATCGGGAACGTTGCTGGACGATGCCGCCAGCATCGGCGATTTCGTCACCGACAACGCCGCCGTCGCCGCCTCGTTCTCGTTGATCTTCGCCATCACCGCCTGCCGCGCCCGATCGAAATATTCCCGGTTGTTGGCGACGAACTCGCGGGATTTGCGCAGCCCCGCCATATACCCGTTGATCTCGGGAATGACATAGCGCGCCACCATATCCCAGCTCCGCGCGGTATTCTCCGGGTTGGCCCAGTCGTGCACGAACCCGACGACCGTGCCGAAACCGCCGCTGACGTCGATCACCTCCTTGAGGCGCGCGACCAGATCGTCCGGCGTGCCGATCGTTGCCGCCGCACCCTTGGAAAACGCCATCGCGTCCACCGCCGAATCGCCGTCCTTGAATGGCCTCGCGCCGGGGCGCTGCAAGGTCGCGGTGATGTATTCGTTATGGTGCCGCAGCAGCCCGTCGCGCGCCTGTTCACGCGCCTTCTCCCGCGTCTCCGCGATATGCCACGACAGCAGCACCCGCCAGTTCGCTCGGTCCACCGTCTGGCCGTGCTTCTTCGCCGCCGCCTCGGCAAAGCCCCATTGCGTCGGCAAGGCATTCAAACCCTCTTCCGACAGCGAGCCGATGGAGATGATGCCGATCCCATGTTTCCCCGCCAGCGTCATGCCGGACGGGCTGATCTGGGACGCCACGGCGAACGGCATTTCCTCCTGCAACGGCAGCAGTTGCAACGCCGCGTCGTTCATCTGGAACCAGTCCGATTTCACCGTCACCCGTTCCCCGGCGAACAGCCGCCGGATCACGGTAATCGCCTCATCCTGCCGGTCGCGCAGCAGCATGGGATCGACGCCCAGCGTATGCGCATCCGACGCCAGTGCCCCGGGCCCCGATCCGAAGATCGCGCGCCCGCCGCTCATGTAATCCAGTTGCACCATGCGTTGCGCGACATGGAACGGGTGATGATAGGGCAGGGACACAACGCCCGTCGCCAGCTTGATCCGCGCCGTCCGCTGCGCCGCCGCGGCCAGGAACATCTCCGGCGAGGCGATCATCTCCCAGCCCGACGAATGATGCTCACCGCACCAGAACTCATCGTAACCGAGCTTGTCGAGCTGCTCGACGAGGGCGATGTCGCGCTGGAATTGCAGCATCGGGTGTTCGCCGATGGGGTGGTGCGGGGCAAGGAAGGCGCCGAAGCGAAGGCGAGGCATGGGGTCACTCCTGAAGGTGGCGCAGGGTCTCAGGACGCGGCACCGTCGTCAACGCGGCCTTGAACCGCCCCGCCGTCCAGGCGATCATGCGGCCATGTCGCAACCCTCGGCCTCGTCCCCCAACCGGGACAATAATTTCAACCTGCTCAGATTGTTTTTCGCGTCTTTGGTCATCGTGTCTCATTCGCCGGAGCTGGTGGATGGGACCCGCTCGCGCGCAATTTTCACCGCGATGTTTGGCACCCTGACCGGCGGCGATGTCGCGGTCGATGGGTTCTTTCTGATCAGCGGGTACCTCATCACCCAGAGCTTCCTCCGCACGTCATCGGTCCTGGAATACTTGAAGAAGCGCATCGCCCGTATTTTCCCGGGCTATGCCGTCGCCTTTCTCCTGTGTGCCTTGATCGTCGCGCCGTTCGTCGGTGGCGCAGGGGTCTGGTCCGTCGCCGGGATCGGAAAGCTGTTGAGCCAGATGGCGACCCTGTTGCCGCCGAAGGTGATCGGGGTCTTCCCCGGCCTGCCGCAGCCATCCCTGAACGCCTCCCTCTGGACCATCCGGTTCGAGTTCGAATGTTACCTGGCGGTTGCCGCGTTCGGCCTGTTGGGCTTCCTCCAACCCCGGTTCCGGCCCGTCATCGCCATCGCCGCCGCGGTCCTGCTGTGCATCGGAATCGCCGGCGCCGTGACCGGCGGGCATCAGGTCCACGAACCGGCTTTGCCGACCTTGGCCAAGGACACGCGGTTTTTCATGATCTTCGCCGTCGGTGCGGTGTATTTCCTGTTTCGGGAGCGGATAAAGCTCCACGGCCTCGGCGCCGCCATCGCCATCGCCGCCCTGATCCCCGCGATGGCCTTCTGGCACTTGGCCGAACCCGCCTTCGCCGTATGCGGCGGCTACCTCATCTTCTGGTTCGCCTTTCAGGCGCCAATCATCCACCTCGGCCCCCTCACACGCAGCGACGACATTTCCTACGGCATCTACCTCTACGGTTGGCCGGTGCAGACGCTGATCATCTGGCATGACCGAACGATCGATCCGTGGCTTCTCAGCGCCCTCGCCCTCGCGATCGCCGCGGCCCTTGGCTACGCGAGTTGGCGGCTGGTGGAAAAACCATGCCTGAGGCTGGCGCACAGCCGCGTCTAGGCCGATAATCCCGCCAACGATAGAGGATGCGTCTTCATGAGTGGCCCGCTCGCCGGTATTCGTTTGCTCGACCTCACCACGGTGCAGATGGGCCCGTGGTGCACCCGTATTCTCGCGGATTTCGGCGCCGACGTGATCAAGGTCGAGGCACCAGGCGGCGACTCCTCCCGTTACACCGGCGTCCCCAAACATCGCGGCATGAGCGGCACCTTCCAGCACAACGGCCGCGGCAAGCGTTCGATCGCCCTCGACCTCAAGCAGCCCGAGGCGCGGGACGCCATCCTCAAGCTGATCCCCGGCGTCGACGCGCTGGCCTCCAACATCCGGCAGGCCGCCCTCGCGCGCCTTGGCCTGGACTACGAGTCGATCCGCAAGATCAATCCGAAAATCGTCTACCTCAGCATGGTCGGTTACGGCAGCGCCGGGCGCTATGCCGGCCGCCCGGCCTATGACGACCTGATCCAAGCGGCCTCCGCCATCCCAACCCTGTTGCAACGGTCCACCGGCGAACCCCGCTTCATCCCGATGGCCGCCATCGACCGGATCGTCGGGGGGGCCGCGGCGAACGCCCTGCTCGCAGGCCTCCTGTGCCAGGCCCGCACCGGCCAGGGCCAGATGATCGAGGTCCCGATGTTCGAGACCATGGCCCAGTTCGTGTTGTCCGAACACATGCAGGGCCAGACCTTCGACCCGCCGACCAGCCCCGCCGGCTATCCCCGCACCCTCTCGCGCAGTCGCCGTCCCTATGCCAGCAAGGACGGTTTCATCGCCGTGCTCCCCTACAACGACGGCCAGTGGAAACGCTTTTTCGAAGCCGTCGGTAAAGGTCACCTGCTGGAAAACGACCCGCGCTTCGCCGACATCGGCGCCCGCACCGCGAATATCGACGCGCTCTACGACATGATCGCGGACGAGGTGAAAACCCGCACCAACGCCGAATGGCTGGCCCTGCTGCAGGAAAACGACATCCCCTGCATGGTGCCGCACACGCTGGAATCCCTGATGGAGGACCCGCACCTCCACGATGCCAACTTCTTCCATTGGGTCGATCACCCGTCCGAGGGCCGTATCCGCATCATGCGCGAACCCAGCACCTGGTCCGAAACCGTCCCCCCGCTCGCCGGTCGTTTCGCCCCCCGGCTCGGGCAGCATACCCGCGAAGTCCTTGCCGAGGCCGGCCTGGGCCCCGAAACAATCGACGACCTGTTAGCCCGCAAAATCGCCAACACGGATGGACAGTCATGATGAAGTTGCTGATTTCGCTGCTGGTGCTCCTGGCTTTGGCCTACGCGCCGCGAGTGCGCGCGGAAGCCAACGAAGTGCGCATCGTGATGCCCTACGGCCTGGGTTATCTGCCGGTCTATGTCGCCGTGGACCGTGGGCTGATCCAGCAGCGCGCCGCGGCCGCCGGGTTGGGCGAGGTCAAGGTTACGCTGACCCACATGGCCAGCGGTCCCGCCAGCAGCGACCTGATCCTGTCGGGCGATGCCGATCTGGCGATGGGCGGGTTCGGCCCGGCCTTCGTGCTGTGGGACAAGACCAAGGGCAAAATTCGGATCATGACCCCGCTGTCCGGCGGACCCATTCTGCTGCTGTCCAACGACCCGCATCTGCGGACCATCAAGGACATCGGACCCAACGATCGTATCGCCATCAGCGCGTTGAAGGTGACGGCGCAGGCGCTGGCGATGCAGATGGCGGCCGCGAAGGAATATGGCTGGGACCAGCGGTTTAAATTCGACTCCAACCTCGTCCCCATGTCCAACCCCGACGGCATGGCGATCGTGCTCAGCGGCCAGGGCGCGGTGCGCAGCCAGTTGGCCATCACGCCATTCGCCGATGAGATGCTGGAATCCGGCAAAGTGCATCTGGTGATGAACTCGGAAGATTATATCGAGGCTGGGTCGTCCATCTCCGCGCTTTACGTCGCGGCCAAGTTCCACGAGGCCAGTCCGAAATTATACGCCGCCACGGCCGCGGCGATGGAGGACGCGTTCGCCTTCATCAAATCCAACCCGCATGAAGCAGCCCAGATCTATGTCGCGCACGAACCCCAGAAGCGCGATCTCGCGTGGATCGAGGCGATGGTCACGAATCCGAAAATCATGCGCTACAGCTCCACCCCCAAGGGTTTCCAGAAAGGCGCTGACTTCATGTTCGAGGCTGGAACGCTCAAAACCAAGCCGGCGAGCTGGAAGGATCTCGTGTGGGAGAATATGTGGGGCAAGGACGGAAGCTGATCACCCGGCATCCTCCAACATCATCGCCGCCCCCTTCTCCGCCACCATGATCGTCGGAGCATTCGTATTCCCCGCCGGCACGCTCGGCATCACCGACGCATCGATCACCCGCAACCCCGCCACGCCATAAACCCGTAGCCGAGGGTCCACCACCGCATCGCTCCCCTCCGGCCCCATCCGGCACGAGCCGACAGGATGCAGGTTGGAGATGGCGTTCTCCCGAATAGCCTTTTCGAAATCCGCGTCGGTCTGTACCCGGAAGCCCGGAATGATCTCCTCCACCACATATTTCGCCAGCGACGGCTGCTGCGTGAACGCCCGCACCATCCGCATCGCCGTGATCATGGCCTGGAGATCGTACTGAGTCTGCAAGAAGTTGAATTTGATCGCTGGTGCCGCCAACGGATCCGCGCTCTTCAGCATCACCGATCCCCGAGCATCGGGTTTCAAATGAATTGCACTCAGACTGAACCCGGGAAATTTATGCGCGATCGCCCCCTTCGGCCCACGAAGCGCATAGGAGAACGGCGAGAAATTGAACTGCAAATCCGGCCGCTCCAACCGCGAATCGCTGCGCGCGAAACCACCCGCGGGCACCCCGTTCGAAGCCAAAGGTCCCGATTTGGCCAGGAGATAGCGCGCATAGGCCATCGCTTGGCGGGGCAGGGAGTTCGCCAGATCGTTCATTGTCACGCCCGGCGTGCTGCGATAGGCATGCCGCACGTAGAAATGATCCTGCATATGCGACCCAACCGCGGGCATATCCCGTAAAACCTCGATCCCGAACGATTGCAGCAACGCACCCGGCCCAATGCCCGACAGTTGCAACAGTTGCGGCGAGTTAAATACCCCGCCGCAAACCACCACCTCCCCGCGTGCCCGCGACGTCCGAGGCACCCCATTCTCCCGGTATTCCACCCCAACCGCGCGCCCGTTCTCGATCACGATCCGCGTTGCCATCGAATTCGGCCGCACCACCAGGTTTCCGCGCGCCCGAGCCGGCGCCAGATACGCGGTCGCCGTGCTCCAGCGCTTGCTGTTGCCGGTCGTCGCTTGAAAATGCCCGGCACCCTCTTGCGTCGCCCCATTCACGTCGGGATTGCGCGGCAGTCCGTACTCCACCATTCCCGCGATGACCGCATCCGTCAGTTCGTGCCCCGGCTCCCGGTCGGTCACGGTCAACGGCCCGCCGACCCCGTGATACGTGTCTTCCCCCTTCAGTCGGTTTTCCGCCTTCTTGAAGTAAGGCAGCACCGAGTCGTAATCCCAACCGGTACATCCCCGCTGCCGCCATTCGTCGTAATCTGCATGGTTGCCCCGCATATAAACCATGCCGTTGATCGAACTCGTCCCGCCCAGCACCTTCCCCCGCGGCGAATACATTTTGCGGCCGTTCAGTTGCTCTTCCGGTTCGGAATCGTACATCCAGTTCACCTTGGGGTCGGCGAATACGCGCGAAAACCCCATGGGCACATGGATCCAGCGATTGGTGTCGGGCGGCCCGGCTTCCAGCAGCAACACCCGATAGCGTCCGGACTCGCTCAGCCGAGCGGCGACGCAGCAGCCGGCCGAACCGGCCCCGGTGACGATGTAGTCGAAGGCTTCCTCGGCCATGCTGTTTCCTCCCATATCCGGCCCGCCTATTCTGTTGGGCGTTAACCGGAAACGTGGCGGAAAGCATGACCGAAGCAACCGGCCCACTCAAGGGCATCAGAATTCTCGACCTCACCACAGTCGTCCTTGGACCCTTTGCCACGCAGACGCTGGGCGACTGGGGCGCGGACGTGATCAAGATCGAGGGCCTGAACGGCGACACCGCCCGCAACTCCGGCCTGTTCCGCAATCGCGGCATGGCTTCCAACTTCCTCCAACTCAACCGCAACAAGCGCTCGGTTGCGCTGGACCTGAAAACCGAGGGCGGGAAGGAGGCCCTCCGCCGCCTGATACCCACGGCGGATGCGATCGTGACGAATATCCGGCCGGCCGGTATGGGCCGTCTCGGCTTCGGGTACGAGGCGTGCAAGGCGCTGAATCCACGTTTGATCTATGCCGTCGCCACCGGTTTCGGCCAGGACGGCCCCTGGCGCGCCCGCCCGGCCTTCGATGAAATCATCCAGGCCGCCAGCGGCTTCGCCTCCGCCATCGGTTCCGACGACGAGCCGCAATTCGTTGCCAGCCTCGCCGCCGACAAGCTGACCGGCATGGCCATGGTCTCCGCCGTCTGCGCCGCGCTGTTCCAACGCGAACGCAGCGGCGAAGGGCAGTTGGTCGAGGTCCCGATGCTGGAAACCCTGACCGCCTTCAACAGCGTCGAAATGATGGGTGGCCTGAGCTTCGAACCGCCCATCGGCCCGCCCGTCTACAAGCGCATGCGCCACCGCAAACCCGCCCGCACCAAGGACGGCTGGATGACCATGCTGCCTTACTCCGCCGCGAACTGGAACGCGTTCTTCGAGGCCGTTGGCCGCCCCGAACTGACCGAGGAACTGGGCATCAACGACCCCGTCCGCCGTGCCCAGAACATCGACGTCGTCTACGAGAAAATGCGCGAGATCGCTTTGACCCGCACGACCGCGGAATGGGAGGAACTGCTGCTCCGCATCGACGTCCCCCACACGTCCTTCACCCGCATGACGGAGGTCACCGAACAGCCGCATTTGAAGGCGGTCGGGATGTTCCCCGTGGTGGACCATCCCACCCAGGGTGCGCTCCGCCTCGCCCGCCCATCCACCAAATTCGCCGACACCCCCGCGAACATTCGCCGCCCCGTCCCCTTGCTGGGCGAACACACGGCCGAAGTGCTGAAGGAAGTTGGATTTTCCGACGCTGAAATCGATGCGCTGCGCACGGAAAAAGCCGCCCGATAGACCTTACCCACCCGCCCGTGCCGCCGCCATCAACCCCACAACCGACGGTGCCGTATCAACCGCCCAAGCCAACGAAATCACCTCGTCCACCGCCCCGGCAAATCCCCCATGCCCGGCCGAATCCCGCACCTTCGCCTCGATCTCCGCATCCGACAACGGTGCCTCCAGACTCCCTTTCGCATGCAGCACGGTCGCGCTCAGCGTCCGCCCATCCGTCGTCCGCACCGCAGCCGTCGCCGCCCCCCGGGGACTGGCGCTGTCCAACACCGCGCGGCACCGCCCCCGAAACGCAACAACCGCGGGATCGTGCACCGTCGTATCCTCGAACTCAGTCAGGCCCGCCTTTCCGAACAAAAATGCCACCGCCGCACAGTGATGAATGCTGACCCGAGAATCCCGCTCCCCCGTTACCGCCCGATCCCCACGATCCAGCAACAACTGCTCCCCCGAAACCACAACTTCGGAAATATCTTCCGCGCGTAACCCATGCTCCCGCCGCAGCGCCAAACACGCATCGACAACCGCGTGCATCACAATCCCGCTCGGGTATGGCTTATAGGTGTTCAACCCAGCCTCCCACCGCGTCCCCAACTCGCCCACGATCTCCGAAACCACCGGCACATCGCCCATCGCCCGAGCCCATCCGAGCGGACCCTCCAGCGCCGATGGCGCCGCCGTATAGCCTTGCTGCGCCAGCAGAGCCGCGAACAACCCATTTCGGGCGGCATTGCCCACGCTGACATTCTTCCCCGCGCTGGGCAGGTTCTCGACCGTCCCCGCCGATTCCGACGAAGCAATCCCGATCGCATGCGCCGTCTGCCCAGCATCCAGCCCCAACAATTTCGCCGCCGCCGCCCCGAAAATCCCGCAGGTCGAGGTGATATGCCACCCCCGCGCATAATGCGCCGGGGAGACGGCATTGCCGATCCGGCAAGCCACTTCCATCCCCAGAATGAACGCGTGCAGCGCCGCCGCCCCCGACAGGCCCCGAGCCTCCGCCAACCCCAGCACCACCGGCAAAACCGGCGCCGCCGGGTGGATCACCGTCCGCAGATGCGTGTCGTCGTAATCGAGCAGATTGGCCCCGATCGCATTGACGAACGCCGCCCCCAGCACGTCCAGCCGCTCTGCCCGCCCCAGCAACGAAACCCGCTCCGCCCCGCGTAACGGCAACAACGTCCGCACCGCCATTTCGACCGGTTGAGACCGAGCCACCCCCAGCGCGCAGCCCACCGAGTTCAACAGCGAGCGCCGCCCCTGATGCCTCAGTCCCTCCGGCAGATCGCCCCATTTTGACTCCGCCACGAACCGGCCCAGCGCCAAGGTTGCCGTCATCCCGATTTCCCCCAATGTTGGCTGCCAGCGAAGCTTGGCGCATCCCGCACGCACCATAGACGAGGGAACGAAACATGGAACTGGGTCTCAAAGGGCTGCGCGTGGTCGTCGCCGGCGGCAGCCGCGGCATCGGCAAAGCGATCGCACTGGGCTTCGCGGCCGAGGGCTGCGCCGTGTCCATCTGCGCTCGCAACCCCGAATCGCTGGAAGCCGCCCGCGCGGAAATCGCCGCCCTGGGCGGGATCGTGCATGCCGCGTCCTGCGACCTCGGCGATAACGCCGCCATCCAGTCCTACATCCCCGCCGCCGCCCTCGCGCTCGGCGGCGGTATCGACATCCTGATCAACAATGCCTCCGGCTTCGGCCCGTCGGACGATGAGGCAAGCTGGGAAACCAGCCTGTCCGTCGACCTCCTCGCCACCGTCCGCGCCACCCGCGAAGCCCTGCCATTCCTGGAAAAGAGCAGCGCGCCGGCGATCATCAACATCGCCTCTGGCTCCGGCATCAACCCCGCCGTGCGCAACCCCGCCTATGGTGCGTCCAAGGCGGCGGTGATCCATTTCACCCGCACCAAAGCGGTGGAATTCGCTAAACGCAACCGCATCCGGGTGAACTGCATCGCCCCCGGATCGGTCGAATTCCCCGGCGGGTCCTGGGAAAAGCGCAAGTCCGACAACCCCACGCTCTACAACAACACCCTCAACAACATCCCCTTCGGCCGCATGGCACAGCCCGAGGAAATCGCCCGTGTTGTCGTCTTCATCGCCTCCCCCGCGGCGAACTGGATGACCGCGCAGGTCATGCAGGTCAACGGCGCGCAGGGCATGCGGTAGATTTTCGTCCCGCCCACGCTAAACTCAGGCCGAGAGAGGGACCATCGATGAAATTCAGTTTTTCCAGCGAGCAGGAAGAATTCCGCTCCAACCTCCGCCGCTTCCTGGCGGATCGTGCACCGATCAAGGAAACCCGTCGCCTGATGGAACTCGACGCGGGCTGGGAGAGGGCAGGGTGGAAAGCCCTGAACGCCGAACTCGGCCTCACCGCCGTGCGCATCCCCGAGGAATACGGCGGCCACGGCTTCGGCTTCGGCGAGCTCTGCATCGTGCTGGAGGAAATGGGCCGCGCCCTCGTCTGCGCGCCCTATTTCGCCACCACCGTGCTCGCCGCCGGTGCGATCCTTCTGGCCGGCTCCGACGAACGCAAAGCCGCGCTCCTGCCCGGCATCGCCGCCGGCGACACCATCGCTACCCTGGCCAGCGCCGAGGATAGCGGCTCCTGGGACGGCGCATCCTGCACCCTGACGGCATCCGCCACCGCGCGGCTGAACGGGCATAAAAGTTTTGTCCTGGACGGCCACACCGCGGACCTGATCGTCGTGCTCGCCCGCGGCCCCTCGGGCCTCGCCTTCTACACCGTCGACGGCAACGCTGCCGGCCTCACCCGCCGCCTGCTGAAAACCATGGACCAGACCCGCAAACTCGCCCGCCTGGAATTCAGCGACGTCGAAGCCACCTTCCTCGGCTCCGCCGAAGGCACCTACGATCGCCTCATGATCGAAGCCGCAGTCTGTCTCAGCAACGAAATGGCCGGCGGCGCCGAACGGCTGCGCGAGGACGCCCTGGCCTATTCGATGATGCGCATGCAGTTCGGCAAGCCGATCGCTTCCTTCCAGTCGATGAAGCACAAAGCCGCCGACATGCTGCTGGACGTGGAACTGGCGAAATCCGCCGCCTATTTCGCCGCCGCCGCGCTCGATGATGGAGACGAGGACATCGCCGTCACCGCCTCCCTCGCCAAAGCCTGCGCGTCCGACGCCTATTCCCAGACCGCGACCCATGCGATCCAAATCCATGGCGGCATCGGCTTCACCTGGGACAATGACACCCATCTTTGGTACAAACGCGCAAAGAGCTCGGATGTTCTCTTCGGCGATGCATTTTATCATCGCGAGAACATGATGAAGCACTGGGCGGCATGAGCGGGAGCGGAACGATGACCGAATTGAACGAAGACACCGTCCGCGCCGAATGCCGCGCATGGCTCGAAGCGAACTGGGACCCGAACCTCGGGCTGGTGGAATGGCGCCATAAACTCGCCGAATCCGGCTGGGGCAACCCGCACTGGCCGTCCCGCTGGTACGGTCGCGACCTGCCCGTCGGCCTCGTGCCCGTGGTGAAGGAGGAATTCGCCCGAATCCAGGCCATCGGCCCCGCCGAGGCCGGCATCCGCGTCCTCGCCGCCGCCACCATCCTCGCCCACGGCACCGATATGCACAAGGAAAAATTCCTGTTGCGTATCATGACCGGGGAGGACACCTGGTGCCAGCTCTTCTCCGAACCCGGCAGCGGTTCGGATGTCGCGGGCGCTGTCACGCGCGCCGAAATGAAGGGCAACCAGTGGATCGTGAACGGCCAGAAGGTCTGGACCACCAGCGCGCACAAGGCCCATTGGGGCCTGTTGCTCGCCCGCACCGACTGGGATGCCAAAAAGCACGCCGGCCTGTCCTATTTTATTATCGACATGAAACAGCCCGGAATCTCGGTGCATCCGTTGCGCCAGATGAATGGCCACGCCTCCTTCAATCAGGTCTTCATCACCGACGCCACGGTCGAACCCGAATTCCTGGTCTCCGAGGTCGGCAACGGCTGGGCTGTCACCACCACCACCCTGATGCACGAACGCCGCGGCGCCGACGGCCTGCGTACCTGGGGCAAAGGTTCCACCCGTCCCGAACGCGCCTATGAGGAAGAACGGGCCGAAATCGCCACCACGATGGAGCCCTATCGGTGGTACCCGCAGCGTGCCGGCCGCGTTGACCTGGTCATTCCGCGTGCGAAGGAAACCGGCAAGATCGCCGACCCCGTCGTGCGCCAGGAAATCGCCAAGCTGATGACGATGTCCAAGGCCGCCGAATGGACGGCCCGCCGCGCCCGTACCGCGCAGGAGCAAGGGCGCCCGCAGGGACCCGAGGGCTCCCTCGGCAAGCTCGTTTCCAGCAATATCGCCCGAGCGGCGGCGCGGGTGCACACGCAGATTTCCGGGGCGGATGCGCTGCTGACCGGCGATGACAGCCCGATGAACGGCGTGATCGCGGAAATCCTGGTCTCCGTCCCCGCCACGTCGATCGCCGGCGGCACGGACGAAATCCAGCGCAACATCATCAGCGAACGCGTGCTGAAAATGCCGCGCGAGCGGACGGGGGACACGGACAAGCCGTTCAAGGATGTGCCGCGGAATCTGGTGGGGTAGGGTAGGGCGTTGCCGGCGTTCGAGGGGACTGCTTGAATGTAAGGTAAATCCACCTTACATTATCAGGGCAACTGCAAAGGCATCGCCATGTTGACCCTTACCGTCACCGCCAAGGGCCAAGTCACCCTCCGCAAGGACATCCTGGCGCATTTGGGTGTGAAGCCGGGCGAGAAGGTCAACCTTGAAAAGCTCCCGGACGGCCGTATTGAAGTCAGGGCGCGAGGTGCTTCCGGCCGCATATCGGATGTGTTCAATGCGTTGAAGCGCGATAACGCTTCGGTCGTATCCATTGATGAGATGAACCAAGTGATCGCTGAAGGTTGGGCGGGAAGCCAATGAGGATCACTGCCGACACCAACGTTCTGGTGAGAGCTATCACCGGTGACGATCCACACCAGAGCGAAGTCGCGCAAACCGAACTGGCGAACGCGGAACTGGTCGCGCTGACGCTTCCCACATTGTGCGAGTTGGCGTGGGTTCTATCCCGGAGTTACCGGATCCCGCCGCAGGGTATCGTTGATACCTTCAAACGGCTTATTTGTTCTGATAACGTTTCTGTCGACCGGCCCGCCGTGGAGGCGGGATTGACGGTACTAGAGGCCGGTGGCGACTTCGCCGATGGCGTGATCGCCTATGAAGGCGAGCGCCTGGGCGCGGACACCTACGTCTCGTTCGATAGGAAGGCGGTGGATTTGGTCCGTGGACGGCAGCGGCGCGACGCTCGGTTGCTGGCGTAGCAGGGGCAGGAAAGCTGTTCGAAACCCATAGGCGTCGGATTGGTGTGATGGTGCCCACGGTTAGGCAACGCGCAAAAATTACCGCTCCAAGTCGCGGCGGTCTCGTTACATCGTCGTGGCCCGGCTCGTCCGGGCCATGACGATTTGGGAGTGGTCGGCCGACTCGTTTAATTTTGTGCGTTGCCATAGTCGCCGGCGGTAAGGGGGGAAAGGGGCGGCGCGGAAGAACCCAACCCGCGCCCGCCATGGCAATAATGGAACCACCCTACCCCCCCGGGCACCCCTGCGCTTCCACGTAAAGCGCATAAACCGACTGCGAAGCCGTCATGAACAGCCGGTTCCGCTTCCGCCCGCCAAACGCAACGTTCGCGCACCGTTCCGGCAACAGAATCCGCCCGATCATCGTGCCGTCCGGCGCGAACACCGCGACCCCGTCCTCCCCAGGCCCGCCCGAGAAGCCGCACCACAGATTGCCCTCGGTATCCACCCGGATCCCATCCGTATACCCCGGCTGCGCATCGAAGAAGATCCGACCGTTCACCGCCTTGCCATCCACGATATCGTAGACATACGTGACCTTCGGACCCGCCGGCGTATCCACCACGTAAAGCCGGTCCTCGTTCGGCGAAAATGCCAGCCCATTCGGACGAGCCATATCCCCGACAGCGATACTCATCGCCCCGGTCTTGGGATCGAGCTTATAAACCCGATACGGCAATTCCGGTGTCGCCTTGTCGCCCAGATAATTCCCCCGGATCCCCGCCCCATTGTCGCTGAACCAGATCGTCCCGTCCGACTTCACCACGACATCGTTCGGCCCGGTCAGTTGCACACCCTCGAAATGCGAGGCCAGAACCGTCACCGTTCCGTCATGATTGGTCCGCGTCAGCGTCCGGCTGCCCAGCTCGCACGTGATCAGCCGCCCCTCCCGGTCCCGCGTATTCCCGTCCGGATACCCGGCGGGATTCCGCAGCGTCGCCACCTGCCCGGTGATTTCGTCCCAGCGCAACAGGGCGTTGTTGGGAATGTCGGAGAACAGCAGATATTGCCCGTCGCCGTAATAGGCCGGCCCCTCGGTAAACCGGAATCCCGTCGCGATCCGTTCGATCGCCGCGTGCCCCAGCACCATGTGCTGGAACCGGGAATCCAGAACGATGATGTCCGGATCGGGATAACGGATGGGTGCGGTGGTGTCGTAGCGGCTCATCGGCGCGTCTCCTTGCGGTTATTATGAGGCTGGCCATAATCTAGGCCACCATCGCCAAAGGAGGAAACCCATGGCCGTTTACGAGATGCGCACCTACACCCTGGTCGTCGGCAAGATGGGGGAAGCGGTGAAGCTGTACCAGGAACTCGGCTATCCCGCGCTTCAGAAAGGCGGCCAGGACAAGAAACTCGTCGGCTATTTCCAAGCCGACACCGGTATGATCAACCAGCTCGTCCATCTCTGGAAATTCGATGACGATGCGGACCGTCGGGCGCACTGGGCGTCGGTTTTTTCAAACACCGATTTCGTCGAAGGGTTCGCCAGCAAATTCCGCCCCCTGGTGATCTCGCAGGAGGTGAAATTGCTGACCGCCGCGCCCTGGGGGCCGCATCCGTAACCCCTCTACGGCAAAACCTTCCCCGGATTCATCCGCCCATCCGGATCCAACGCGCCCTTCAACATCCGCATGACATCCATTGCGATCCCATCCTTATGGGCCGCCATCGCATGCCGTTTCGACTGCCCAATCCCATGCTCGGCCGAGAAACTCCCACCCAGCGAAACGGCAATCGCGTTCACCAACGACTCCATTCCCCCGGCCCGAGCGACCCAGGCCGGCCGGTCCATCCCCGGCGGCGCATGGAACGAGACGTGGATGTTCCCATCCCCCGCATGCCCGATCGCCGACATCCGTCCCTCTGGCCAACGAGCGAGCATCTCCCGCTCCGCCACCCGCAGAAACTCGGGCACCGCGGAAACCGGCACCGATGTGTCCGTCCCGATCGCCGGCCCATCCTTGCGTGAGCATTCCGGATAATCCTCCCGGATCTTCCAGATACCCAACCGCGCGCGTCGCTCTCGGCAATGGCGGCATCGGTTACCTCCCCGGCCTCCATCGCCGCTCCCAGCGTGTCTTCCAGGATTTCCCGCAACGGCACGCTGGCGTGGGACGCCGACATCTCCAGCATCACGAACCACGGGCTTTCCAACGGCAGTGGCATTCGCAGTCCCACGCCATGCTTCGCTGCCATTTCCATGCAGATGCGCTGGCACAGCTCGAACGCGATCACCTCCGCCCCGCTCTCCATGACCCGCCCGAACAGCGACAGCGCCGCATCGGGGGACGGAACCGCGACAAACGCCGTCTCCACCCGTTTCAACGCCGGCTGCAACCGCAACGCCGCCGCCGTGATGATCCCCAACGTGCCCTCGCCGCCAATGAACATATGCCGCAGCGCGTAGCAGGAATTGTCCTTCCGCACCCGCCGCAGATCGTCCAGCACCCGCCCGTCCGGCAGCACCACCTCCAGCCCCAGCACCAATTCCCGAGCATTGCCCCACTTCAAGGTCCGGATGCCCCCGGCATTGGTCGACAGCATTCCCCCGATCTGAGCGGTCCCTTGCGCCCCCCATTGGATCGGAAACAGGCGCCCGGCCTCCGCCGCCGCCTGCTGCACTGTCTGCACCACGCATCCAGCCTCCGCGACCAACGAGAAATCCCGCGTATCGAGGTCCCGAATCCGGTTCATCCGCTCCAGCGACAGCACGACGGACCGGGGCCCGTTCGCCTGCGGCACCGCGCCGCCCGACAATCCCGTGCGCCCCCCCGCCGGCACGATCGCCAGCCCCTCGGCCGCGCAACGCCGCACGATCTCCGACACTTCCGCGGTCGAGCCGGGCCGCAGCACCGCTTCCGGCACGCCGCGGTATGACCCGCGCCAATCCACGGCATAGGGGGCGATATCCTCGGCGTCGGTGAGCACATTGGCGGGACCGATCGCATCGGCGAAGGCATTCATCGGTGGCGGACCTTTGTCAGACGGTGGTGAAAGGTGCCACAAACAGCAGATTGGCCCCCCCGGCAAGCGCAGCCGCAATTCCGCCGCACCCAGGCGTCAGCTTGCCCCCCGGTCCCAACAGGCGTCTGATAACAGTGGAGTACCGGCCATGAACAAGCGCCTCAGTCTGATCGCCCTCGCCGCGCTGATCGTCCCCGTCGCCGCCCGCGCCGCCGACGACCCCACCCAACCCCGCCGCCCGGAGGTCTGTTCGGAACAGTACAACCCCGTCTGCGCCGAGAAGGGTGGCACCCGCCAAACCTATTCCAACGCCTGCTTCGCCAAGCTCGCCCAGGCCGCCCTGGTCAGCGACGGCCAGTGCCCGGAGGCGAAATAGCGGACCGGTCCGGCCCGGGCCCGCAGGACCGGATGAATGCGGTGACCTCGTCCTCTCGCAACGGCTTTTCCATGATACCGCTCAGCCCGATCTCCAACGCTCGGGCGATCGAAGCCGGCGACGGCGACGATGAAACCAACAGCACCGGCACCGCGTTGCCCTCTGCCCGCAGCCGCGCCGCGAGCTCCAGCCCGGTCATGCACGGCATGTTCAGATCGACGATCAGGCAACGCGGCGACATCCCCGCATCCCGGAGGAATGCCTTGGCGGACCGGTAGGCGGCAACCGGGAAGCCGGCCATCTCCAGCATGAATTGGAACGACTCCAAGACCGCTGTGTCATCGTCGACGATCGCAACCGTTTTCCACCGCTCCTCGACCATCCGCCCCCCGCAAAAAGCCGGCCCCTCCGTCATGGCCCAGCGCACTGTCCCGTCATGGCCTGGCTTGTCCGGGCCACCAATGCCGGCCCAGGCCCCTCCGCGATGGCCTGGGAGACCCCACGCTAACCGCCCGCGTCCCACGCAGTCTTTGACCTGGATCAGTCTTCCGCCGCGGGAACCGAGAACCTGAACAGCGCCCCACCCTCCGGCGGCGATTCCGCGGTCAGCGTCCCACCATGCGATTCCACGATCGTCCGGCAAATCGACAGACCCACGCCCAGGCCATCGGGTTTGGTCGTGGCGAACGGCATGAACAGCCGGTCCCGTACCTCGTCTGAAAATCCCGGCCCGTTGTCCGATACCGCGAGCTCGATCCGCCCATCCGCCCGCGATGCCACGATCGTCACCTGACTGCCCGCTGCCCCGTTCATCGCCTCGACCGCGTTGCGGATCAGATTCAGCAGCACCTGCTGAATCTGCACCTTGTCGACGGCCGCACGCGTCGCCTCCGGCGCCACACGCAGCGCCAGACCCACGGTCCCGTTGGTGCCCACCAGCGACAATGCGCTGGCTTCCCGGATCAACGCCTCCAGGTCCTCCGCATGGCGCGGCCGCTCCCCTTTGCGCCCGAGCGCCCGCATGCCCCGGATGATGTCCCGGGCGCGGTCGGCCTGCTCGCTCACCCGCTCGATCGCCTGCCGCAGACGGGGCGGCAGATCGTCGCTCATCAGCCGCCGGATGCCGCCCATGTAGTTGCCGATCGCCGCCAGCGGCTGGTTCACCTCATGCGCGATGGCCGAGGCCATGTGTCCCAGATCGCTCAACCGCGACAAATGCAGCACTTCGGCCTGCAATTCCGCCACCCGCCGGTCGTGCTCCAGCCGCGTGGTCAGATCGCGCACGAACCCCACGAACAGATGGGCGCCGGCGCTTTTGACCTCGCCGATCTGCAGCTCCATCGGAAAAGTCGAGCCATCCTTTCGCCGCCCAAGAACGATGCGTCCGATCCCTATGATCCGCCGCTCGCCTGTTCGGACATAATGATCGATGAAACCGTCATGCGCCTGGCCATATCGATCGGGCATCAGCACACTGACGTTTTGCCCGACGATTTCGCCCGCGGAATACCCGAACACACGCTCCGCCGACGGGTTGAACGACTGCACGATCCCCTTGGTGTCGATCGTCACCAGCCCATCCGGCACGATGTCCAGCATCGCCCGCAGCAGCGCGTGATCGACATCCTCCGATCCGCTCATCCCCGCTCCGCTGCGCCGCCATTGCCAAACGCACCAGTTCGGGAAGCGAATCCACCCGCAGCTTCTGAAACACCCGCGCACGATGCACATCGATCGTGCGCGGACTGGCACCCAGCACCCGAGCAATTTCCTTCGTCGAATGGCCTGCCGTCAGCAACGTCATGACTTCGTGTTCTCTTGGCGTCAGCCCGGCGATCCGCCGCTCGGCATCCTCGGTCGCCGCCAAGGCGTCCAACGTCTGACGATTTTGATCCAGCGACCGTCGTACCACCGCCAGAATGTCGGCCGGCTGGCACGGCTTCTCCAGAAAATCCACCGCGCCGGCTTTCATCGCCCGCACCGCCGAGGAAACCTCGGCGAAACCCGTCATCACCACCACCGGCAACGCGCACCCGCGCGCGTTCAGCATCGCCTGAAGCTGCAACCCGTCGATTCCCGGCATATGCAGGTCGATCACCACGCAGCCGGCCGGCGGCAAAACCGCATCCAGCATCGCCTGCGCCCCCGGATAGGCGCGCACCGCGAACCCCTCCGCTTCCAGCAGAAATTGCATGGAATCCCTGACCCCGTCGTCATCGTCGACAAGGTGCACGATCGCCGCTGGGTGCCCATAACGGTCCATAGGTGTTTCCACGTACGCGATGCAGCGAATGTCGCGGCGACGCTCGAACTGCTGAATCGGTCCGCGAAGTCCGCAGCCGAAGGAGCAGTCCATGCACAGTACCTATGCCGCGACACCCATCGCGCGCAACCCTGTCCCGCCGCTATCCGGGATCGCGCTGCGATCTGCCGCCGCCGCGCCGCACTGGCTCGACCCGCTCGCCGCATCCGGTATGATCGTGCGCAAGCGCCGCAACGAAGACATCGTCGCGCAGGGCGAGGCCTCGGAATATTGCTGGCAGATCGTCTCCGGCTGCGTCCGCACCGCGATGGTGCTGGAAGACGGCCGCCGCCTGATCGGCGAGTTCCACTTCGCTGGCGATCTCCTGGGCTACGAGGCGCTGGGCGGCCAGTCCTTCGCCGTCTCCGCGGTGTCCGACGTCGTGCTGCGCCGCCTCCGCCGCACCGCGATCGAGGCCCATGCCGGCCGAGACCCCAAATTCGACGCCCATTTGCGCCAATACATGGCCGCCCAACTCCGCGCCGCCCGCAACCGCCTCGCCGTCCTCGGCCGCGGCACCGCGGGCGAACGGATCATGAGCTTCCTCCGCGAAATGCACGCCCGCCTCGCCCCCGCCGGCGCCAGGGAATTCGTCCTGCCGATGAAACTGACGGACATCGCCGACTATCTGGGCCTCGCGCTGGAAACCGTCTGCCGGGGCATGGCCGACTTACGCCGGGCCGGGGCGATCATGACCAACCGTTCGCAAATCGCGCTGTTGTTCCCTGCCGGTGGGGCCGGCGCCTTGCACTAGCAGGCTGCCGGCGAGGCCGTCGCCCCGATCACCTGCGCCAGTCCCCGCGGTTTTATCGGGCTTCGTGCCCCCGGGGACACCCCGGGGGACACCCCGGGGGACACCCCGGGGGACACATCGTCGCCCAGCCCGGCGCCGGTCTCATCATGTTCGCCCACCATTGCACAAGCCGCCCGAACCGGCCGGCCAAACAAAATGTAACAAGGCCAACGCTACGAAGCCGCGCATCCGGAGGTCGTCACCGGCGGCGCCCCTCACCGACGCTTCCACCGCAGGTCTTGTTCGTCCGAGCGGAACCCGGCGGAACCGCGACATGGTGGCCACGCGATAGCTGATTCCCAACCCTCCCCGATTGCGCCGTGACCCGCTTCGCGAAACACTGCGCCCATCGCAGGAGGGAACCAAATGGACCTGAAACTTCGCAACGCCGCCGTCCTCGTCACCGGTGGCAGCCGCGGCATCGGCCTCGCCATCGCCAAGGGCTTCGTCGCCGAGGGTGCCCGCGTCGCCATCTGCGGCCGCGATCAGGCTCGCCTGGAAGCCGCCGCCGCCGAAATCGGCGGGGGCACAATCGGGTTCCAGGCCGACCTCTTCCAACCCGACGACTGCCGCGCCGTCGTCGAACGCGCCATCGCCCATTTCGGCGGCCTCGACGTCCTGATCAACAATGCCTCCACCAACGTCGACGGCACCCCAGGCTCGCTGGAAGACATGACCGATCCCCAGGTCATGGAGCGGTTCATGGGCAAAACCATGGGCGCCATCCGCTGCACCCGCGCCGCGCTGCCCGCGCTGAAGAAGGCCGGGGCAGGGCGGGTCGTCAACATCGGCGGCTCCTCCGCCCGCACCGTCGGCCGCCACCGCCCCGGCGCGCCTTCAGGTCTGCCGCAAGGCATCGGCAACGCCGCATTGGCCAACTTCACCCGCCACCTCGCCGAGGAGGTCGCCCGCGACGGCATCGTCGCCAACATCATCCACCCCAGCCTCACCCGCACCGACCGCCACATCGGCCGCATGGAACGTCGCGCCGCCTCCTCCAATATCTCCATCGAGGCAGCCGAGGCCGAGGTCGGCGACACCTTCCCCATCGGCCGCGTCCCCACGCCCGAGGACATCGTCCCCCTCGTCCTCCTCTTCGCCAGCCCGCTCGCCGCCGCCATCACCGGTCAGGCGCTGGCCGTCGACGGCGGCATCGGCATGTCGGTGCAGTACTGACCATGGCCCGCCAACTTCATCTCAACCTTTTCATCCACGGCCGTGGCCATCACGAGGCCGCTTGGCGCCACCCGGATTCCTCCCCCCTCAAGCTGACCGACATTCGATATTTCACCGATCTGGCCAAAACCGCGGAGCAGGGCTGTTTCGATTCCGTCTTTCTCGCCGATACCCTCGCGGCCAATGACGACATCGCCTCCGCCCCGCGCAACTGGCTGGAACCGGTCACGACACTGGCCGCGCTCGCCGGCGCCACCAGCCGCATCGGCCTGATCGCCACCTGCTCCACGACCTATACCGAACCCTACAATCTCGCCCGCCAGTTCGCCTCGCTCGACCACATCACCAACGGCCGCGTCGGTTGGAACATCGTCACCACCTGGCTCGCCACCGCTTCCGGCAATTTCGGCGGCACCGGCCCGCTGAGCCACGCGGAACGATACGAACGGGCCGAGGAATACATGGCGGTCGTCAAAGCCCTCTGGGCCAGTTGGGACGACGACGCGGTGATCGACGACCGTGCCGCCGGGCAATACGCCAAACCCGGATCGATCCGCCCCATCGACCACCATGGCCGGTACTATCAGGTGACCGGCCCGCTCAACGTGCCACGGGGCCCGCAAGGCCGCCCCGTCTTCGTCCAGGCCGGTTCCTCCGAAACCGGTCGCGCCTTCGCCGCCCGTCATGCCGAGGCCGTCTTCACCGCCCAGATGGAAAAAGCCACCGCCATCGACTTCTACCGAGACCTCAAACACCTCGCCATCGCCGGAGGCCGCGACCCCAGCCAGATCCTGATCCTCCCCGGCCTGAGCCCCGTCATCGGCGCCACCGAGGCCGAGGTCGCCCGCCTGTCTCGCGAACTGAACGACCTCTCCGACCCCGAGGTCGGCCGCAAGCGCCTGTCCGGCCGCTTCGGCGGCCACGATTTCTCCCATCTGCCGCTCGACAAGCCGCTCTCGCCCGAGGACTTCCCCGACCCCGCCTCGGTCGAGGCCGCCCGTAGCCGCACCGAGGTCATCGTCGGCCTCGTCCGCCGCGAAAAACCCACCCTCCGCCAGCTCCTCGGCTACATGGCCGGCGCCCGAGGCCACTACGTCACCGCCGGCACACCGGAACAGATCGCCGACCTCATCGCCGCGTGGTTCGTCGATGGCGCCGCCGACGGCTTCAACCTCATGCCCCCGGTCCTGCCCAGCATGCTGGAAATTTTCACAGCCGAGGTCGTTCCGCTTCTCCGCCGCAAAGGTCTGTTCCGCTCTGAGTACGAAGCGGAAACTCTGCGTGGTCATTACGGGCTGGCCCCGGTTAAATCCGACCGGCCGGCGTAGCTGCGACGGCACGTCGGCGCATGCCGCCATCCACGCGGCCCGCCTAGCGCCCCCATGGCGCAACCCCCCACACCGCGCCACGATGCCGCCAAACAACTCAACCGAGGAACATGTCCCCCCGCTCAACCCCGCCAAAGCACCGGCCCCCACCCGGTCAGGCGCGGCCCTGACATCCCCCGATGTCCGCCACCGCGCCACAAGTCCCGCACCGCACCCTCATCACCCTCAGCGTGATGATGGGCAACCTCATGCAGGCGCTGGATTCCTCGATCGCCAACGTCTCGTTGCCCTATATGCAGGGCACCCTCGCCACCAGCGCCGATGAGATCACCTGGGTCCTTACCTCCTACGTGATTGCCGCGGCCATCATGACCGCCCCGGTCGGCTGGATGGCCACCCGCTTCGGCCGCAAGAACCTGCACATCGCCTGCATGTCCGGTTTCGTCATCGCATCCATGCTGTGCGGCGCGGCGGAATCGCTGCCCCAGATGGTCTGCTTCCGCTTCCTCCAGGGTGTCTGCGGCGCCGCTCTCGTCCCGCTCTCGCAGGCGACCATGCTGGACATCTACCCCTTCGAAAAACGCGCTCAGGCCATGGCCATCTTCGGCATGGGAGTGATGGTCGGGCCGATCATGGGGCCAACCCTCGGCGGCTACCTGACCGAGGTCTACAACTGGCGCTACGTTTTCTACGTCAATCTGCCCTTCGGCCTCCTCGCGATCACCGGTCTGGCGCTGTTCCTCCCGAAAAACAAGGCGCGCAGCGAACTGAAATTCGACTGGACCGGCTTCCTCATCCTGGCCACCGGCATCGCCGCCTTCCAGTTGATGCTCGACCGCGGCGAGAAGCTGGACTGGTTCGCCGCCCCGGAAATCATCGTCGAGGCAACCCTGGCCATCCTCGGCCTGTATCTTTTCACGATCCACATGTTCACAGCGCAGCGGCCCTTCCTGCCCCCCGACCTGTTCAAGGATCGCAATTTCGTCTGCGGCGTGGCCATGGTCTTCTTCACCGCGACCGTGATGTTGGCCAGTTCCGCCCTGATGGCACCGTACCTGGAAAGCCTCGCCGGATATCCGGTCGAAACCGCCGGGGTGTCGATGGCACCGCGCGGCATTGGCACCATGATCGGCATGCTGGTCGCCAGCCGTCTGTCCAACCGGTTCGACCACCGCAAGCTGATGGCCGTCGGACTCCTGACCCTCGGCCTGTCGCTGTATTCCATGAGCGCCTGGACTCCCGACGTCCCCCGCGAGACCATGATGTTGGCCCTGCTGCTGCAGGGGTTCGGCATCGGCTTTACCTTCAACCCGATGACCGTCGTCGCCTTCACCACGCTGCCCGCCCAATTCCGGGGCTACGCGACCTCCCTCCAGTCGCTCTGCCGCTCCCTCGGCCAGGCGGCGGGCGTGTCCATCACGTCCTTCCTCCTGGTGCGAGGTACCCAGACGAATCACGCCGATATCGCCGCCGGCATCACACCCTTCGATCGGTTGCTTCAGGGAAACAACCAAGTCGGGCGCGTGCTCGACCCGCTGACCCACCACGGTGCTGCGCTGCTCGACGGCATGATCGATCATCAGGCCCGGATCATCGCCTTCAACGCCGATTTCCGCCTCATGAGCCTGGTGGTCGGCCCACCCTTGCTGTTGCTCTTCCTGATGCGTCGCCACGAAAGACCGGTGGTACGTGTCCTCCCGGCGACCGAACCGACCGCGCGCGCCAGTGCCCGGTCCTGACACAGGCGCGTGCTCACGCCGATGCGACTAGCAGGCTGCTGAAAAACTGGTCGTTGAGGGCTGCTGAGCGAATTTTCGTGCAGGAAAGGACAAAGCGAAGACACGATGGTGTCCCATCGTGGCGAGTTTTGGACGAATCCTGCGCGGAACGGCGCCGGCAGCCCGACCGACCCAGTTTTTCAGCAGCCTGCTAGAGCACGATCGGATCAAGTTGACCCAATCGTGCTCTATCCGTCTTTGTTTGATCGCGTGATTCACGCCGCCGTGTGATTCCACCTCTGGCGATCAAGCTCTAGCCAGCCTTCGGACGATCCATCCGAACCAGCGATTTCTTCGCCACATCGACCGAATAATACCAGCCCGCGCAATGATTGACTCGTGGCGGATGCCCACCCGTCATGCCGGCGAATGCCGGTATCCACGCCTTTCGGAAGTCCCAGCCGCGCAAGGCGTGGATACCGGCATTCGCTGGCATGACGTGATTCGGTCGGCCGGTACGTCAAAGTTTATACGGGCTGGTATAATACGCCTCGTGATCCATCTGGGCCGGATCGACATGCAGATATGCCATCCCCGTCATCGGCGCCTTCCGTCGCATCGCCGCGTGCTCGGCAGCAAGTTGCTCCAGCGCCTGCGAGTCCGGATGCGCGCCGCCGCGCGTCGTGATGGCCTGATGCATGTGCGCGATTCCACCCGTTTTGGGATCGTAAATGACGACCATGCTCCACTTGTCGTACGTGCCGACGACCTGATTCATTGCCATGGGATTGTCCTTTCCGCTGCTCAGCCGAAGAATTCGGTAATGCACAGCGCACTGCCGCTGCCACCGTCGACGGCGATGATCTGGTACGTGATGTTGGTGCACAGCGTGGCGAACTGACCGATGTTGTTCACGTTGTGCTTGCCGTGATTGTCAGTGAACTGCGACACGAAGACATTGGCGCCGGGCTGGGTGCTGTCATTGTCGCTTTGGGTCGAAAAGCTTTGCAGCGCCGGGTGGCCCCAGATCGATGAAGGACCGAAGAAATGGGTCATCGCCGAACCAGCACCCAGATATGCCACGATATTGCCGCCTGTGCTTGCCGAAACACTGTTCGCGAGAACGCCTGTGATTGCCATGTATTGTGCTCCTGTGAAACGACACAGTGCATCGATGATACGTTTTGGCGCGGGCGGCAAACAAAATGGATGTGATTTCGAATCACAATAAATTCACGTCCGGACGCTACGAAAATCGCCGGATTCCAAGCTCAAAAACGCCAAAACAATGAACTACCTCACGGAATACTTCCGATCCATGGCTTGCGTCGTGCTGGATGACAGAGCGTTATCGCCAGAGGTGGAACCACACAGCGACGTGAATCACGCGATCAAACCAAGATTTATGGAGCACGAACGCTGCCGAACCCGGCGACGAGGCGTCGCGCCGAGCACGTGGGGCCGGTCAAAAGCGCGAGGACGATGTGTGGTCCGCGGGAAACCGCGGAGCTGGGCGCGCAAAAGGCCAGACCTACCTTGCCTTCGCTTCCCGCCGCCGCCGGTGCAGCACGAACTCGGTATACCCGTTCGGCTGCGCCCGCCCCTCGAACACCAGATCGCACGCGGCCTTGAATGCCACCCCTTCGAACCCCGGCGCCATCGGCGTGTAAGCCGGATCCCCCGCGTTCTGGCCGTCCACGACCAAAGCCATCCGCTTCAGCGTCGCCATCACCTGCGCCTGGTCCGTCACCCCATGGTGCAGCCAGTTCGCGACATGCTGCGCCGAAATCCGCAGCGTCGCCCGATCCTCCATCAGTCCGACATCGTGGATATCCGGCACCTTCGAGCACCCAACCCCCTGGTCGATCCACCGCACGACATAGCCCAGAATGCCCTGGCAGTTGTTGTCCAGCTCCTGCTGCACATCCTCAGCCGACCAGTTCACCCCATCTGCCACCGGGATCGTCAGCAGATCTCCCAGCGGTGCCCGAACCCGCGACATCAGCGCCTTCTGCCGTTCGGAGACATCCACCTGATGATAATGCAGCGCATGCAGCGTCGCCGCGGTGGGGGAGGGGACCCACGCCGTACTCGCCCCGGCCATCGGATGCCCCACCTTCTGCACCAGCATATCCGCCATCCGGTCCGGCGCCGCCCACATCCCTTTGCCGATCTGCGCGCGCCCGAGCAGTCCGGCATGCAGCCCGATATCGACGTTCTGGTCCTCGTAGGCCTTGATCCAGGCGGTGTTCCGCATCTCGTTTTTGCGGATCATCGGCCCCGCTTCCATCGAGGTGTGCATCTCATCACCGGTCCGGTCCAGGAACCCGGTATTGATGAACACCACCCGCGACGCCGCCGCATGGATACAGGCCTTAAGATTGGCGGACGTCCGCCGTTCCTCATCCATGATACCCATCTTCAACGTGCAAGCCGCCAGCCCCAGCACCGCCTCGACCCGCCCAAACAGGTCGTTGGTGAGCGCAACCTCCTCCGGCCCGTGCATCTTCGGCTTAACAATATAGACCGACCCCGCTCGGCTGTTCCGGATCGGCCCTTTGGACTTCAGATCGTGCATCGCGATCAGCGACGTCACCATCGCGTCCAGGAACCCCTCGGGCGTCTCGGCACCGGAGGCGTCAAGCACCGCATCCGTATACATATGATGTCCGACGTTGCGGATCAGCATAAGGCTGCGCCCCGACAGCCACAGCGTACCGCCGGAGGGCTTGGTATACGACCGGTCCTCGTTCAGCTTGCGGGTCATCGATCGCCCGCCCTTCTCGAACGTATCCGCCAGATCGCCCTTCATCAGCCCAAGCCAGTTGCGGTACGCGACCACCTTGTCCTCGGCGTCGACCGCGGCGATGGAATCCTCGCAATCCTGAATGGTCGTCAAGGCCGCTTCCATCACCACGTCGGCCACGCCCGCCGGATCGTCCTTGCCGATCGGGTGGGACCGGTCGATGACGATCTCCATATGGATGCCATGGTGTCGCAGCAGGATCGTCGATGGGCTCGCGGCCTCTCCCCGGTATCCCACGCACTGCGCCGGGTCCTTCAACCCCGTCGATCCACCGCCCTTCAGCGTCACCGACAACGCCCCATCCACGATCGCATAGCCCGCCGCGTCTTCATGCCCGCCAGCAACCAGCGGTGCCGCCTCGTTCAAAAAGACCCGGGCACGCGCGACCACCTTGTCCCCGCGTACCTTGTTGAACCCGCCGGAACGCGTCGCCCCACCATCCTCCGGGATCGCATCGGTGCCATACAGCGCGTCGTAAAGGCTCCCCCACCGCGCATTCGCCGCGTTCAGCGCGTAACGGGCGTTGGTCACCGGCACCACCAGTTGCGGCCCGGCGAGGCGCGCGATTTCCGGATCGACGTTCTCCGTGCCGACCTGAAAATCGGCGGGTTCGTCCACCAGATAGCCGATATCACGCAGGAAGCCCGTGTATCCGGCCATGTCCGCCGGCTTGCCCTTGTTGGCCAGGTGCCACGCATCGATCTTGGACTGCAAATCCGCACGCTTCGCCAGCAACGCCGAGCAGCGCGGCGCCAGATCGGCCAGCAGTCCCGCATAGCCCCGCCAGAAATCGTCCTCGCTCACCCCCGTCCCCGGCAACGCCTCGGCATTCACGAAATCGAACAGCGTGCTGTCGATGCTGAGGCCAAATGCGCTCGTACGGGCCATGGATCGCGTCTCCGATGAATATTGCGTTGCAGCATTACGCGCGGGCACGCACTTCGCCAAGAGGGAATCCAGCCCGATCGCCCAGGTTTACGCCAGTTCCGAGGAGTACGGCGAGGCCATCCCATCGGTTTCATCCGACAGCCGATAATACGCACTCGCATACCCCCCGCGCCCCTCAAACCCGCGAACCGTCCGGTGTTCGGGATGAAAGCGGAACCAGAACGGCTGCGTCGTGGTCGGGTGGTAGTGCGTGACGCAGGACAGCCGAGGCGTATCGGGCGGCAACGAAAGGGGATGGCTTCGATGCACCAGATCCGCCGACCAGAAAAAGACATCGCCCTTCTTCGCCAGAAACCGGTGGTATTCCATCCCGGCCCGCTCGCACGCCTCCCGCAGCGCCGCCTCATACCCCGCTCGGTCCGCCCCCGTCCGGGGCATGCGCTTCGACCCATCCGCGAACAGGAAATGCGGCAACGTATGGCTGCGGTCGTAGAACGCCAGTTCGCCGCTGCCCTCGGTCACATCCTGTAGCGCGATCCAGCTTGCCGCCAGCAGCAGCGGGTCCTCCACCGCCACCACCGAAGTGTCCTGATGCACACCATGCGCGTTGCTCCGCTGGAACAGCAGTTGCTGCATCGCGATCGGCGGCGTGCCGAACACCAGCGACAGGAACCGGCAGATGCGCGGGTGCAGGCAGACCGCCCGGGACGAAGCCAGATTGACGTAGAGGTCGAAGAAACTCTCGTAGCGGTTCGGCGCCCGGTCGTGCGCCGTACGGTTGGGTTTGCCGGGATTGGCGTGGTCGGTCCGAGCAAACTTGCCGGGATGCCGGTGCAGCCCGTGAATGTCCCGCACGAACGCGTCGACCAGCGCCGCCGGGATCGCGTTGCGCCAGATCAGCCAGCCACGCTCGATGAAATGCCGCAGGTCATCGCATTCCTCCTCGCTGACCAGCCCCTCGCGAAACGCTTTGGCAAGGCGAAACATCGCGTCCGGCGCATCCGTCCAAAGCGTCCGCATGCCCCGCCCATCGCCGGGAGCCGCCCACATTCACGCCGCCCCCAGCAGGAACGGTCCCGCCTTTTCGGCAATCTCCCCAGCGCGTTCCCAACTGATGCAGAATCGCGCCCCCGCCAGAACCTCGGCTCGGACGTCGCGGGAGCGCTTAATCATCTCGGACGCAAATTTCGCATAATGAAAATGCTCGCCCAACAGGATCAGCGCCGGCTGGGTTAGCCGCCGGAGCCCATCGTCCAGGTCGTAATTCGCCAGCGCCGTCACCGCCTGCCAGCCGTTGCGGCCGACTTCCATCCGAGCGGTGTTGATCCGGTCCATCCAGGACTGGGACGGGGCCATCGGCGCGTGGCTCGGGTCCACCGTTTCCATGAAGCTGATGGTGCGCGTCAGGGGAAAGCCCGACTCATCGTCCGGCCGCAGCCCGCCTTGCAGCTCCCGCACATGCTCATGCGTCCGCCCCCGTTCCGGCGAGAACGGGCAGTTCAGCAGCACCACGCGCTCCGTCCGGTGGTGCAGCGTATTGGCGAAATGCACCGCCACGCCCGCGCCCACCGCTTCGCCCATGACCGAGGCCTTCGCGATTCCCAGTGCATCCAGCACATGCGCCGCGCAACCGACGTAATCATTATAGTCCGGCTGCCCTGCCATCGGATCGGAATGCCCATGGCTGGGGTAGTCCATCGCCACGACCTGGAACCGCGGCGCCAGCGCCTCGATCAGTTCGATCATCAGCGCCGAGGATTGCTGGTTGATGTGAAAAAGCATCACCGCCGGCCCAGATCCCGCGGTCCGGTAATGAATATGCCCCAGCCCGGTCTTCACCAGTCCGCGATGCATCATCCTCAGCCCCCCTTCGCCAGCCGGTCGAACGCCGCGAGCCGGCTGACCAACGCTTCCATCTGCGGCAGCGGGATCATATTCGGACCGTCGCTCGGCGCATTGTCCGGGTCCTGATGCGTCTCGATGAACACCGCCGCCACACCCACCGCCAATGCCGCCCGCGCCAGGATCGGCGCGAACCGCCGCTCCCCCCCGCTCGACGTGCCCTGGCCGCCAGGCTGTTGGACCGAGTGGGTGGCGTCGAACACCACCGGATAGCCGGTCTCGGCCATGATCGGCAGCGACCGCATGTCGCTGACCAGCGTGTTGTAGCCGAAGCTCGCCCCGCGCTCGCACAGCAGAATGTTGCCGTTGCCCGTGCTGGCGATCTTGGCCGCGACGTTCTTCATGTCCCAAGGCGCGAGGAACTGCCCCTTCTTCACGTTGATCGGCTTGCCGGTTGCCCCGGCCGCGAGCAACAGGTCGGTCTGTCGGCACAGGAAGGCCGGAATTTGCAGCACATCCACCGCCTCGGCCGCCGGCGCGCATTGCTCCGCGGTGTGCACGTCGGTCAGCACCGGCATGCCCGTCACCGATCGGACCTCGGCCAGGATTGCCAGTCCCTCCTGTATGCCGACTCCGCGCGCGGCGCTTGCGCTGGTCCGGTTCGCCTTGTCGAAGCTCGATTTGTAGACGATCGGAACCCCGGTGCGGCGCGAAATGCCCAACAAGGCATCGGCCATCTCCAGTGCATGGGCACGGGATTCGATCTGGCAGGGGCCGGCGATCAGGACGAACGGCAGGTGATTTGCCACCGAAATCGGGCCGATCTGGACGATATGCCCCTCTTGCGACGCCATGCTCATGCTCCCCTTTCCGCCAATTCGCGGGGCTGATTAGCACGGATTGTCCATAGAGCGCCCTGGCCCCCGCACCACGCAGTGACCCGGATCACATTTCCAGGGATTCCCGCGCCCCAATTTCTTCACAATTCGTTGATTTAGGATCAAATTCCCGTTTTGGCGGGTTATCCACAGGGGTTGGCGTGCGAGTTGCAACATCCCGGTACAATTCGTGCACCGCGAGGGTTGTCAGCTTTGCAACCCTGCTGCTACCGCAACCGTCGTCTGGACGACCTCTTAGGGGATACAGCGTATGCGTCAAAACAAAACCGGGTCGAAAATGGCCCTCGCGGGAGCCACCCTACTTCTTGCAGGCTCTTTCTTTACCGCATCCGCGCAAGCCAACACCGCGACAATGCAGCACCGCCCGGGCGCACCGCAAGCCCGCACTGTGACAAATTGGCACGGTGTTGTGCATATGTCACACCCGGCGGGCCGGACCCACGGATATAGCCGTATCGCCCGCTCCTACGGCGGTATGTCCTGCGTGCCTTTCGCCCGAGCGGAATCGGGCATCCTTCTGTCCGGAAATGCTTATCAGTGGTGGGATAACGCCGCCGGCCGCTACGCACGTGGCGCCACCCCCGAACCCGGCAGCGTGCTGACCTTCCGCGCCAACGGCCGCATGAGCCTGGGCCACGTCGCCGTGGTCGCTCGCGTGGTCAACCCCCGCGAAGTGCTGATCGATCAGGCCAACTGGCCCGGCGCGACGATGCGCGGCGGCGTGTCCGAAGCCATCCCCGTCGTCGATGTGTCCGAAGCCAACGACTGGACGGCCGTGCGCGTCGGTCTGGGCCGTGGCGGCGAGTTCGGATCCGTCTATCCAACCTATGGCTTCATCTACGACCGTCCGGACACCGGCACCGTCGTCGCCAACGCCAACCCGACGACCGCCCCGGCCCCGGCGATGAACCCGCCGCCGCACGATCTGCGCCAAGCCGCCGCGGCACCCCATCGCCCGACCCGCCATTACGTCGAAGTGGCCGAAATCCCGCGCCACCCGCACCCGCATCGCGTGGTCGGCCTGATCCCGCCGCCGCCCTCGCCGGCCGGGAAGTAATCCCCCCCGTCCCACGGAACAATGCCGTGGGCGCCGATCCCGGCACGCGGCATGTTAAGCCAGCGCCTCCAACGCTGGCACGTGCGGCAGACCCAAAGCCCGTGCGACCGCATCGTGCGTGACCCGTCCCGCATGGATGTTCAGACCGGCACGTAAATGCGGGTCATCGGCCAGCGCCCGTCGATAACCCTTCTCGGCCAACGCCAGCACGAACGGCAGCGTCGCGTTGGTCAGCGCCAACGTCGAGGTCCGAGCGACTGCGCCCGGCATATTGGTCACGCAATAATGGACCACCCCTTCCTCCACATAGGTCGGTGCCGCGTGCGTCGTTCGGCGGGAGGTTTCGAAGCAGCCGCCCTGATCGATCGCGATGTCCACCAGCACCGATCCGGGCCGCATGCGCCGCACCATCTCCCGCGTCACCAGTTTCGGCGCCGCGGCCCCAGGCACCAGCACTGCGCCGATCACCAGGTCGGCGGCCAGCACGTTGTGCTCGATCGCCTCGGCGGTCGCGAATTGGGTCGTGGCCCGGGCGCCAAATTGCAGATCGAGTTCGTTCAATCGCCGAAGCGACCGATCGATGATGGTGACCGATGCCTCCAGCCCTACCGCCATCCGCGCCGCATGGGTGCCGGACACCCCGCCGCCCAGCACCACCACTTTCGCCGGCGGCACGCCCGGCACGCCGCCCAACAGAATCCCGGCCCCGCCCTGCTCGCGTTCCAGGCAATGCGCGCCGACCTGTACCGCCATCCGTCCCGCGACCTCGCTCATCGGCGCCAACAGCGGCAGCGTCCCGAAGCTGTCGGTCACCGTCTCGTAGGCGATGCACGTCGCCCCACTGCCCAGCAGCCCCAGCGTCTGCGCTTTGTCGGCGGCGAGGTGAAGATACGTGAACAGTATCTGTCCGGAGCGCAGCCGGGCGATTTCGGCCGGCTGTGGCTCCTTCACCTTCACGATCATCTCGGCGTCCGCGAACACCGCTTCCGCGCTCGGCAAAATCGAGGCCCCGGCCGCGCGATAGGCATCGTCGCCGCTGCCGATGCCCGCGCCGGCGCCATGTTCGACCATCACGGCGTGGCCATGCAGGGTCAACTCCCGCACCCCAGCCGGCGTCAGACCGACACGGTATTCGTGGGTCTTGATCTCTTTCGGTACCCCGATCCTCACACTCAGCCCCCACCGTTGTTTCGCCTGAAAACGATATGGGGACGCGGTGCCGAGCGAACAATCGGCGCCTAGCGCACGATCGGGTCAAGTTGACCCAATCGTGCTCTATAAGTCTTTGTTTGATCGCGTGATTCACGCCGCCGTGTTATTCCACCTCTGGCGATCACGCTCTAGCAGGCTGCTGAAAAACTGGTCGTTGAGGGCTGCTGAGCGCGTTTTCGTGCAGGAAAGGACAAAGCGAAGACACGATGTTGTCACATCGTGGCGAGTTTTGGACGAATCCTGCGCGGAAAG
>CAIRCM010000144.1 GCA_903877125.1 uncultured Acetobacteraceae bacterium
CGCACCGGTGCCGGGATAGGTGGCCGGGACAAGCCCGGCCATGACGTTGTTGCTTGATAGGGCCCACCGCCCAAGCACCGGTGCCGGGATAGGTGGCCGGGACAAGCCCGGCCATGACGTTGTTGCTTGATAGGGCCCACCGCCCACGCACCGGTGCCGGGATAGGTGGCCGGGACAAGCCCGGCCATGACGTTGTTGCTTAACGGCCTCGGTGAACGGTGTAGTCGGCGACATCCATCAGGGCCTGCCGGAGCGGGCTGGGGGGGAAAATCGCCAACGCGTGTTTCGCGGCTCGGGCGAAGGTGGCGGCCCGGGCGATGGTCGCGCGGATGGCATCGTGGCGTTGCATCAGCGACAGCGCGCGATCCAGATCGGCATCGGTCTGTTCCGATGCCTCGATCGTGCGTTGCCAGAAGATTTTTTCGTCGGCGTCGCCGGCGTGATAGGCGACCAGGACCGGTAGGGTCACCTTGCCCTCCCGGAAGTCGTCGCCGACGGTTTTGCCCAGTTTGGCCTGATCGGCAGCGTAATCCAGGGCGTCGTCGACCAATTGGAACGCCATGCCCAAGGCCATGCCGTAGGTGGCGAGGGCGTCTTCCTCGGCTGCCGGGCGGTCGCGGATCACGGCGCCGATTCGGCAGGCGGCTGCGAACAAGGCGGCGGTCTTGCCTTTGATGACGTCGAGGTAGCGATCCTCATCGGTGGTGAGATCGTTCTGAGTGGCGAGTTGCAGCACCTCCCCTTCCGCGATGGTCGCGGCGGCGTGAGAGAGGATGCCGAGCACGCGGAGGGAGCCGTCGGCGACCATGAGCTGGAAGGCGCGGGCGAAGAGGAAGTCGCCGACGAGGACCGAGGCCTTGTTGCCGAACACGGCGTTGGCCGAAGCCAGGCCGCGGCGGAGCGCGCTTTCATCCACGACGTCGTCGTGCAGCAGGGTCGCGGTGTGGATGAACTCCACGCAGGCGGCGAGGTCCACGTGACGCATGCCACCATCGTCGCCGTAGCCGCACAGGCGGGCCGCCGCCAGGGTCAGCAACGGGCGCAGTCGCTTGCCGCCGGCCGCGACAATATGCGCGGCGAGTTGCGGGATCAGCGCCACGGGGCTGTCCATCCGCGCGACGATCGTGCGGTTACAGGACTCCAGGTCCCGCGCGACCAGCCCGACCAGCGCGGTCAGCGCGTCTTCGGGTTCGGAAAGCAATCCGGGGTCGGCGGAGGCTGGTTCGAGGGGGATGGCGTCGACGCCCAACGGGTTCTCCCAAATGTCATCAAGGCCGGGACCTTATCGGCCGTGGGTGAAATCGGGGTCAAGGCCAAGGTCTGAGTGGTTCTTTATCAGTCCATCGGTTTTACCGCCATCCCGCGTGCGCGGGGGTTCGGCGTCGCAGATGGCTTTGAGCGCCCGCCACTCCACCGCGGTCAACAAGGGTGGGCCGAGCGTGCCGTCGAAGGGTTGCTCCAGCAAGTGGGCGCGGTCGCTGGTCATGGGATGGTCGCTGAGGACGGAGTATGACTGGTCGCCGGCACCGGCGATGCGGGTCAGCAGGCGGCCCAAAGGCGCGGTGGGACGACCGAGGCGGTGCATGGTGACGATGGCGAAGGCGTCGGCCCGTGTCTCGTCGTCGCGGGCATAGGCGGCATTGAGAAGCGAGCGGACGGCAAACAGCGCGGCGCCGGCACCGCCGATATCGCCGAACAGAAGGCCGACGAGGTAGCCAGTGCCACCGTTGCGAATCAGACGGCGCAGCCCGTCGCGATGCGAGACGTGGCCGAACTCGTGCGCCAGAACGCCGGCCAGTTCGTCCGGCCCCGTGGCCTCTCGCAGCAGCGCGGAGAGGATGTAGACACGGCCACCCGGCAAGGCGAAGGCGTTCGGGATCGTGGAGGTGAGCACGATGGGGTCGGGTTTGACCGGCAACCGGGCGGCAACCTGTAGCTGCCCCACGAGTTTGTTCAGCGCGGCGACGCCACCGGGGCCGGTGCATTGGCCGCCGTTGAAAAACACGCGGGTTTGACGGTCGACCGCGTCGCCCAGGGGCTTTTCCCAGGCGAAGGGCATGATTTCGGCGATTTCGTTGGCCAGGAGCGGGACGCCGAACCAGATCAACCCGACGATCACCGCCGCCGCAGCGGCCGACCACAGCGCGATGCGGCCGGCGGAGACGGGTTGGGCGCCACCGGGGCCAGTCAGGTTCGGGCAAAGACGATCGATTTCGCGGCGCAACGCGGCGTCACGGAATTCCAGGCGGGCGAGCGGTTCGGCAGCGGTGCATGACAGGCGCGTGGTGCCGGCGGGGGCGTCGACGATGCGGATGTCCGGGTAGGGCCAGGAGACGGGAGGATGGCCGGGGGACACGATCTCGATTGTGGCGGCGAAGCGCAATTCGACGCGTTGGCGGCGGCTCGACTTGCCGTCGAAGTAAATCGCAGGATTCATCGGTCAGAAGCCGGCAAAATCGAGGCCATCGGCCAACCCCTCACCCACCGCGCTTACGGCATCTCCGGCGGCGGCGACATCGGCGAGAGCACCAATTTCGTGCAGCGTGCAGGACTGCGCGACGATGCGCCAGACGCGCTGCATGAGGTAGATACGGGCGATCACGCCAGTGGTCAGAATGATGGCGACATACCAGATGACGCCGACGATCTGACCGAGGATCGTCGGCAGGCTGTCCGACTCGACGGATTTGAGGGCCAGGTACAGCAGGCCGCCGACGATCCCGCCGACGACGGACCAGCCGACCGACGCGAGGACGGTCATACCGATCATTGTCCAATAGACGCCGATCAATCCGCCACCTGGCAAGGCGCAACGGAGTTCGGCTGCGCCGAGGCGGATGCCATTGGCCCACCAGCGCCACTCGATGGCTTTGCGCAGCGCATGCAAGAATGGCAGGCAAATTATTGCGACGAACCCGGCAAGCATGAGCAGGCCGGCTGCAATCGCGGTAGCGCTGGTGGGGGCATCGCCCTGGCGTTGGGCGACAAACGCGAGGGCGCTGCCACCGCCTATCGCCAGCGGTGCCGACAGTCCCAGCAGCCAGACCCACCAGACGCGTTTGAACAACTGCCCGCCCGTGGCCTCGAAGCGCGCGGGTAACGAGCCGTAACGGGTGTGGCGGAACTTGTAACGTTCCAGCGAGGCCATCTGCCAGGGATAGGCGAAGCCCAGGGTCAGCATCACCGGAACCAACCAAGCGGCCGAGCGAAGGGCGTAGACCCAGCTGGAGCCGGTCATCCAGAAGCGGACGCCTCGCCAGATCGTGCGGGTCAGCCGATAGCGGCGTGCGCGGAAGACGGCGAACTGGCCGAACAGGAAAAACACCGTGTACAGGGGCAGACTCGCGAAGGCCTTGTACCGCTCGGCGGCGATACCGGCGAGGGTGTAGGCGAAGAAGGCCGGGAGGAGGATCGCAAGGGCGATCAGGAAGCCGAAGAGCAGTTCCTTGCCGCGGCCGGTATATTCCATCGCATCGCCGTCGACCTCGGTGTTAGCCCCTCTTATTCACCGCATAGCAGGGATTCGCTGGCAGGCACGGCACAACCGTCTGGAATCGCATAAGGTTTGGTTCTCGACGCCATACCCGATGCCCGGACAGAATCTGCCATGCCCGCCGACGCTGAAGATACC
>CAIRCM010000145.1 GCA_903877125.1 uncultured Acetobacteraceae bacterium
GCGACGATGCGCAGGCCGGCGGCTTCCAGGCAGGCGTTGACCTGGCCGGTGAGGTTCCGGCGGGTGGCGTCGGGCTTGATGATGGAGAAAGTGCGTTCGGTCGCCATAGCGGCCTCCTGGAGGGGGGTTGGGTTCGGGCGGGGCTTTAGACGGTCGGGTGCGGTGCGGCAACCCCGGCGGGCGCGGGCCTGGGGGGCGGTTGGTGCCTTGCACGTGCGGCCGGGGCGTGGCCCACACCCAGATGGGCGGACCGGCTCATGGGAGCGAGGTCGCGAGACGGGCCTGGCGGGCGTTTCGGGGACCGCGGGCGATGCCCAGAACGGCTTCGATATCGGACAGCATTGTTTCGGCTGGTGGATCGGTGGGTAAGGCGAAGCGCTGGATGTGGTTTTTTGTCCGAGCGAGGAGGTCGGCGGCGAGGACGCGGAGGCCGACCAGGGTGGCGTTGGTGTGGTTCAAGCGGCCGGCGTCGAGGGCGGCGACGACGGTGTTCGCGGCGGCCTCATAGACGGCGGTTAGAGCGACCAGGGCGCCGACCGACAGCGCGGCTTCTTCGGATCGATTAGTGGCGAGGCGAGGGAGGAGGAAGCGGAAGGCGCCGAGCAGCGGAAGGGTGCCGACGGCGTCCTCGATGTCGCGGAAGGGGAGGGCCATGCGTTCGTAGGCGGTGCCGGTCGGGCCGAGTTGGGCGTATCTGGGGACGGCGACGTTATCGAGGGTGAGGCCGGCGTGCTGGGAGGGGCGGAGGGCGTGGAAGGTGCTGGTTTCGTGGACGCTGAGGCCTTCGGTGTTTTTGGGGACGAGGAAGGCGGTGTAGCGCTTGCGGCCGGCTTCCTCGGCGGTGATGGCGAAGACGAGGATGGCGTCGGCGGTGGGGGCGTTGCTGACCCAGGCTTTCTCGCCGTTGATCGTGACTGTGTCGTTTTGGGTGGTCGCGGTTGTGGTGAGGAGTTTGGGGTGGGCACCGACCTTTGGTTCGGAGATGGCGACAGCGACGGGTTTTGTTGCGTAATGGGCACGTTGTTCGTCGGTGCCGAAGGGTTGGATGAAATGGCGGTAGACGAGTTGGCGCCCGCCCCAGGCGCTTGCGATGCCGAGGAGTCCGGTGGCTTCGACAAGGGCGGCTTTGGTGGCGGCGATGGCGGTGTAGGATGGTTCGGGGGTTAGAAGGCCGGCTTCGGCCATGCCTGGGAAAGGGTCCGTGGCGGGGGCTGGGTTGCGGGCGAGCCAGGCTTCTATGCGGGGGTCTTCGGTCGGATTGGGCATGGGGCGATCCTGTTGGGCTCACTATTTGATATCCCACACATCGACTCGCCCGGTATAGCGGATCGTGTACAGGGTCGACCCGTCCGCCGAAAAAGCATGATCGGCATATCCGCCAATTCTGGAGTCTGTCGTTCCGCAATCAACTCAATTTGCCCGTCTTTCGCTCGCGATATGGGAATAGGGGCTGTCAAGCGGTTCCAATGGTAGACTTAACGCCAATTGTTTCAGATGCACCGAGCCGGATGGATAGCCGAGGGCATCTTTCAGCGCGCGGGCGGCCATGACAGGTGCCTCGGGGGAAAATAGTTTCCACATGCCGGAACGCGATCCATTGCGATTCGGCCTCGCGAATTTGACCATTTCCTTCCGATTCCCGCGCATCCGTTATCCGTTGCCTGTAGACACCGTTTACCTCGATCCGCAGCGCGAGCAGGCGCTTGCGTCTGCGCATTTCATGGCGCCGCATCAACTTGTCGCGCGCCAACCCAGGCAACCCGGCGATCAACCGGAGCATCCCTTGCCGAAATCCAGTTCCGCCGCCGCGGCTGGACTATGGAGGACAATCAGCAAGGTCGACCGCTCAAGCGGCCTGCACCAACCGCACCACAGCGCCCTTCCCGCGGACCTCCGCTTCCTCGAAATCGGCAGCGGCGATTGCGCGGTCCAGGGCGGCGCGGAGTTCCTTCGCCGTGTCCAGCGTCAGTTCCACGGCGGCCCGAGCACCGGCGCCCAGTTCGGTGTTGAAAAAATCCAGGGTGATCACGTCGCCCAGTGGTGCATGGCGTGCGTGGTCGTAGGCGACCACCGATTGCGTTAGCGGGAACCATTGGTCCCCGCGTTTCGCCATGCCCTCGGCGCGTACGATCTCGACGATCGACGTGCACATGGTTGTCGTCTCCTATGCGGCGAGATGTTTGCCGAAGAACGCCCAAATTTTACCCCAGGCGTCCATGCACTGTTCCGGCCGGTACAGCGGGCGGTGCCAGTAGAAGAAGCCATGGCCGGCGCCATCGTAGCGATGGAACTCGTAGTTCTTGCCGTGTTTCTTCAGTTCGGCCTCGTGCAGGTTGACCTGTTCGGGGCTCGGCGCGCGGTCTTCGTTGCCGAAGATGCCAAGCAGTGGTGCCGACAGGCTGGCGGTCATGTCGATCGGGGCTTTGGGCTTCTTGTCGTTCAGTTCGTTCGGCGCCATCACCACGCCGCCGCCCCACTGTTCGCAAATCGCGTCGACGTCGTTGCGCTGGCAGCCGTAGATGAAGGCATGCCGGCCACCCGAGCAGGAGCCGATCAGGCCGACCTTGCCGTTGTGGTCCTTCTGGGCGCGCATCCAGGCAACCGCGGCGGCGGTGTCGCCGACCATCTGGGCGTCGGAGATGCCGCCATCGGCACGCACCTTGGCGGCGACGTCATCGGGATTGCCGTCGGATCCGCCGCCCTCACGCTGATACAGGTTGGCACAGATCGCCTTGTAGCCGTGATGAGCGAAACGGCGGGTGGTTTCGATGTAGAGTTCGGACCAGCCGGGGAGATGGTGGATCAGGACGACGCCCGGGAAGGGGCCGGGGCCCTCGGGCGTGGCGGTGTAGGCGGTGATTTCAGCGCCGTCGGGGCCTTTGAGGGTGACGTTGGTGCAGGTTATGCCTCGGTAGAACGACATCTGGTTCCTCCATTCGCGTGTGTTGTGGGCCTCACGGGCCTAGTATTCGACGAACACATAACGGACGCAACGTCACCCCGATGACAGACCCCCGCCCCCCGATCCGCGACAAGGCGCTTGCCCTGGGCTTCGACGCCGTCGGCTTCGCACCGGCTGCGCTTGGGCCGGAAGCACGCAGCCGGCTTGGGGCGTTTCTGGCGGCGGGGCAGCACGGGGATATGGGATGGCTGGCGGATCGGGCGGCGCAGCGATCGCAGCCCAAGGCGCTGTGGGCCGAGGCGAACAGCGTCATCGCACTGGGCATGTCCTATGCGCCTTCCGATGATCCATTGGCGTCGCTGGGGATGCCGGATCGGGGGACCATTTCGGTCTACGCTCGGAATCGCGACTACCACGATCTGGTGAAAGGGCGGCTGAAGCACCTGGCGCAATTCGTGGTGTCCCGGTTCGGGCCGAGCGTGAAGGTGTTTGTGGATACGGCGCCGGTGATGGAGAAACCGCTGGCGGAGAAGGCGGGTCTGGGGTGGCAGGGGAAGCACACGAACCTGGTTTCGCGGAGGTTCGGATCGTGGCTGTTTCTGGGGGAGATTTATACGACGCTCTCGATCCCTCCCGACCCGCCGCATCCGGTGCGGTGCGGGAGTTGCACGCGGTGTTTGACGGCCTGCCCGACCGATGCGTTTCCGGCGCCGTATCGGCTGGATGCGACGCGGTGCATTTCATACCTGACGATCGAGCATCGGGGGGCGATCCCGGTCGAATTGCGGCCGTTGATGGGGAATCGGATTTATGGCTGCGACGATTGTCTGGCGGTGTGTCCTTGGAACCGGTTCGCTCGGGCGACACCGCACGAGGCACTGGTGGCACGGGCGGATTTGACGGCGCCCCGGCTGCGGGCGTTGGCCGTTTTGGACGAGGCGGGGTTCCGGCGGATGTTCGCGGGTTCACCGATCAAGCGGATTGGGCGGGATCGGTTCGTGCGGAATGTTTTGATTGCCATAGGAAATTCGGGGGACCCCGGGTTGCGGGACGTTGCTCGGGCGCTGACCGCGGACCCAGATCCGGTGGTGGCGGAGGCTGCCGGCTGGGCGTGCGCGCGGTTGGACCGGGCTTGTTGATCGATGCGCAAACGCGGCACCCGTGTCGGCGGCGTTCATGAATTTGGATTTCCCCGAGCGGATGGCGAGTGGATTCCTCTGGCATCAGTGTGGTGGTTGGACCGGAAAGGCTTTTTTACACGGATGAACAGGATGGACAGGATGGACTGTGTTCGAACTCACTGACGGAGCGGATCATTGGCGCGGGCATTGCGGCTGGGCGACCATTTGAGCGCGTTCGCGGTGACCGTGACGCTCCCCGGCCCGGAGGGTATCGCGACCGAGCCGCTGCCGGTCGCGATACGCCCGTTCTCCCGCCGCGTCGGATCGTAGGCGTAGGCATACTGGGCGGAGAACGCGTTCGCGGTCTCGACAATCGAGGCCACCTGCGCGTCCGGCCGCGCATAGAGGAACGCCAGCAGGCTCGGCGGCATCGTGGCCGGCGGGATGGTCGGTCCGATCGTCCAGTTCCGTTCGGGTGCCGGCGAAGAACAGGGTAGTCACATGTCCCAGCGCGTCGGTTTGGGTATTGGGCCGGCCGAGCGTGTCATGGGTCATGGTCATGAACGGCGTGCTGGCGTTCGGCGCGTAGAAAATCTGCGTCGGGTTCGTATTCGGGTTCGGCTTCCGCACCCGACGCAGGACGGCGGGATCTGCGCCTTGCGGGGCTTGGGGACGGGCATTGCCCGAGAAGTGGCTGGCTCGCCCCTACCGGCCGGCGCGCCATCATCTGCCTTGCATAACCGTATTTTATATGATACGTTATTTCGAGAAATGATCGGAATGACGCACAAGCACCTGCGCGAAATACCTGCCGTTTTTTACCGAACGACAGGTGGGACGGAACCGGTTCTCGACTGGCTGCGCAGCCTGCCTTCCGAGGATCGCCGCGTGATCGGCACGGACCTCGCCACGGTGCAATTTGGATGGCCGATCGGCATGCCGCTCTGTCGGCCGCTGGGTGGCGGGTTGTGGGAGGTTCGCAGCACCTTGGCGAGCCACCGCATCGCTCGTGTGCTGTTCTTCGTCGATGACGGGCGCATCGGCGTCGTGCATGGGTTCATCAAGAAGACGCAGAAGACGCCTGACGGCGATTTGGAAATCGCACGCAAACGGATGAAGGAGATGAAGACATGAGCAAAAAAAATCCCCATTGGGGCACGACGCTCGATGCATTCCTCGCCGAGGACGGCATCCGCGAAGCC
>CAIRCM010000146.1 GCA_903877125.1 uncultured Acetobacteraceae bacterium
GGGTATGGCGTCGAGAACCAAACCTTATGCGATTCCAGACGGTTGTGCCGTGCCTGCCAGCGAATCCCTGCTATGCGGTGAATAAGAGGGGCTAGCCCGCTTGCCGATTGCGTTGAGCGAATTGCCTGACAGCCAAATGCGGTCGTCAGCGATCAAAAACCGGTCGTGCAGCGGCGCATGACCGGCTCGCATCACGAGAACCTCCGGCTCCGCCCATCCCTGCCCGCTGAAGCGAGAGAGGGTCGTCTCCATTAGCTCGAAGATCGGCTCATTTTCGCTCGCTGGCTTGGAACGGAGGTACTCTTCAGAGGTCACGATCCGAATCGAAACATCTCCAGCGGTGACCGCCATCGCAAAGTCGCGGATCTGCTCGGGACCAAAGTAGGGGTCAATGACGGTGAAAGCGCGGCGTGCACTCCCGATGATCTCGCGAACGGCGTTCTGAGCCGCGTTGGCGTCGTCAAACCATCTCAGATCCTGCGGGGCTGCTATCCTGAGCCGGCGCCGGTGAGCCTCTGCACGCCACGCGCGGTTCGAGGGATCCTCCACATCGATCTCACCACCCATTATCGACGAAGGAGTCGCGGCACTCGCGCCACGCCAGGGGACGTCAAAGGACTGGCGGACTTTCCCAGTTGAGTCCAATGACTGGACGATGTGTCGCGTTTCGCTGATCACATCAAGAGTCATTCGTGCTGATCGTAGAAAGGGGAGGGGCTCACGCCAATATGCGAGTCCATTGACCGGGTGCATTACGGTGAGGGCGGTTTTATCGGACCTGCCATTCCAGTCGAGTTCCATCACCGGGCTATCTACGGTTAGTTCGCGAGGAACGCTAAGCCCGAGCATTTTCTGCTCAACTGCGATTAGTTTGTGTTCCGCAAGATCGGTTCCGGGCCAGCGACGGATGCGAACCAGCTCGAATTCGCGGCCATTTGTAATCCCGAGTTGGCTCCCTACATCCCTTACCACAGGCGGATGCGCGACCATGATTAGGCTACCAACAAATTCTGGATGCTCCGACAGATCAATAAACATGTTCTCACGCAACCATTTTGCTTGGGGCTCCTTGGCGAGTTCTTGTGAAAAGGCGGAATCCTCGTTGCCGAACAATCCTTGCACGAGCATGACGCCATGGACCGAAGGGAGGAACGGCAGATGCTGTGCGCTGGACTGACTGCCGTTCTCTGGTTCCCGCCGAAACGGAGGGCCAAGGAGCGGCTGGCCGTCGCCTCCAGTCTTCTTATCGGGATGGCTGGGTAACCATAGATCTCCGCCGGCCGCACCTTCAAACCAGCGCACTGCCTCAGTTGCCCTCATGGGGAAGCGGGCCACGTAAAGTCTTGAAGCAGCCTGTTTTACCTTCGGACTACGAAACGGGTGCCCTCGCATGGGGGGGAAACAGGTTGGCAATATCTCTGTCCATCCAAAGACCAATCGCCGCACTTCGTTGGCAACACTCCACGCGAGGTGGATAATGGCTTTCTGGTCCTCTTGTACTTTCATCACGATAAATCCATACGATGTTTGGCTGCAAATTGAAGCCGTGCTCTCAACGAACGTATGCCTGAAGGGCGTTTCGGTTCGGCAGCCGATCTGAGCCGTCGAACGGTAATCGCTGAACACTTTATTATAGGCGATTGACGGCGCCCTTCGGTTACCGAATCGCCTCTCCTCCAATGACCACTTCTGGACACTCTACCCCAAAACCGCCATTCCGCTACCGGCCAGCTCTGGCCAAACCAAACCGTCTCGGTCGGCGAGGCATATATTGGCAATTGATCGACTGCGGCTTTCGCGGCCGTTCCCTCGGGCGCCGTGCCATCCCGCCCGCACCCCCCAATCCCCCATTGGACCAGACTCCGCCAACGCGGCACACTGCCACCCATGCCGACCCGCACATTACAAAACCTCGCCGAGACCGAACGCCTCGCCGCCGCGCTGGCGGCGCTGGTGCGGCCGGGGGACGCCATTCTGCTGTCCGGCGACCTCGGCGCCGGCAAAACCGCGTTTGCCCGCGCGTTTTTGCGCGCCCTGACGGGAGACGCCACGCTGGATGTGCCGAGCCCCACCTTCACCCTGGTGCAAACCTACGAAACCCCGAAAGGCCCGGTGCATCACTACGATCTCTGGCGCCTGACCGATCATGGCGCGTTGGCGGAACTCGGCTGGGATGAGGCTCTGGACGACATCGTACTGGTGGAATGGCCCGACCGCCTCGGGCCCCTGACCCCGCCGCGCGCGTTGTCGCTCGTCCTGCGTCCCACCGGCGACGACAGCCGCGAAGCCACGCTGACCGGATGGGAGGGGCGGCTGTGAACCGCGCGGAGACCATCTCGGCTTTTCTCGGGCGGTTCGGTTATGCCGGTGCGCCGCTGGTGCCGTTGGCGCAGGACGCGAGTTTCCGCCGGTATTGGCGGGTTGGCGGAGCGGTGTTGATGGACGCGCCGCCGCCGGAGGATGTGCGTCCGTTCCTGCGTATCGCCGAGCATCTGGCGGGGATCGGGCTTTCGGTGCCGAAGATTTTGGCCGTCGATGCGGATGCGGGATTGCTGCTGGAGGAAGACCTGGGGGACGCGCTGTTCTCGGCGATTGTGACCCCGGAGACCGAGGAAGAATTGTTTGGCGCGGCGGTGGATGCGCTGGTGGCGATGCAGCGCGCGGCACCACCTTCGGGGCTGGTCCCGTGGGACGCCGGGCAGATGGCGATTTTCGCCATGGGTACGTTTTTCGATTGGTGGTGGCCGGCGGCGTTCGGCGGTCCGGCGCCGGAGGCAGCGCGGGCGGACGTCGGACAGGCGTTGGCGGCGATGCTCGCGCCAGTGGCGGCGGGACCCGCTTGTTTCGTGCATCGGGACTGGTTCGCGGGAAATCTGCTCTGGTTGCCGGACCGGACCGGTGTCCGGCGCGTGGGGATCATCGACTTCCAACTCGCCTCGCTGGGGCATCCGGCGTACGATCTGGTCTCGCTGCTGCAGGATTGCCGGCGGGACAACGATGCCGGGCGGGAGGAGCGAATGCTGGGGCGGTACCTGGCGGCGCGGCCGGAGTATGATCCGGTGGCGTTTCGCGCGGCCTACGACGCCTGCGCGGCGCAGCGGCATCTGCGGGTGGCGTGCCAATGGGTGCGACTCGACCGGCGCGACGGTAAACCCCAGTATCTTGTCCATGGTCCGCGCACCTGGGGTTTGCTAGACAGCGCACTCCGGCGGTCGGCTGCCGCGCCGCTGGCCGCGGCGCTGGATCGCTGGGTGCCGCAACATCTCCGGGGCAATCCCAATCCATGACACTTGTGCCGCGCACCGCCATGGTCCTCGCCGCGGGTTTGGCGACCCGCATGCGACCGTTGACCAACGACACCGCCAAGCCGCTGCTGACCGTGGGGGGGCAGACGCTGCTGGATTACGCGCTCGACCGCTTGACCGAAGCGGGGGTCGAGACGGTGGCCGTCAACGCGCATTGGCATGCCGACAAGGTCGCTGCCCATCTCGCCGCCCGGCAGAGCGCCCCGAGGACGGTGCTGAAGCGGGAGGCTGCGCTGCTGGATACCGGCGGCGGGGTGCGCAATGCGCTGGATGTGCTGGGCCCGGACCCGTTCTACGTCGTCAATGGCGATGCGCTGTGGCTGGACGGCACGGTTCCCGTGTTGTCTCGCTTGGCGCGTGTCTGGAACGACGATGTGGACGCGGTGCTGCTGGTGCAGCGGACGTCGCAGATTTCGGGCGAGGTCGGCTTCGGCGACTTCGTCCTCGATCCCTGGGGCGTGCCGCGGCGGCGGAAGGAGCGGGAGATCGCGCCGCATCTCTATGCCGGGGTGCAACTGGTCCATCCGCGACTGCTCGATGGGATGCCGGCTGGGGCGTTCAGCATGAACCTCGCCTGGGACCGGGCGATGGCAAAGGGGCGGCTGCGCGCGGTGGCGCATGACGGTCACTGGTTCCATCTGTCGACGCGGCCCGATCTGGCCGAAGCGGAAGAGATTTTCCTGACACCGGTGACCGGGGATGCGCGTTGGCCCTGGCGCTGACGCGACACCTGACAAAAATCCCGACAGTCCGCCGCCGCATGACGTGGTGGGTCGTATCAGCAGTGAAATTTTCAACCCCTTGCATGAGCCGTCATCCCAGGCCCCGCGGGGCGTCTCTCCAAAATTCCGCCGCATCGCATGGGGATGTTTCTTTGGGCCTTTGGGTCTTTGCGTTGAAACGCGGTGTTCGCAGCGCCACCAACGCCGCGTTTCAACGCAAAGCCGCAAAGCCGCAAAGGCCCAAAGGACAAGCCCAAATATCCGGGCTCGAACGCGGCCCAACCTCGTTTGCCCCTGAACTATCCCTAACGGACCTCGCGGCGCCAAAGTCGTGACACACGAAATTGCCATTCGCTTATCCTTCGGCGAACCCTAATGTAACGCCCGACGGTTGTTGCTTCGGTCCGCCCAACGCCAATCGTCGCTCGCGACCTGATCCGAGGGGCGGATACGGCAGGATGACCAGAGGGCAGGCTGTTGGGCGATTCGGCAAATCATGGGCGTCGCCTCAATCTCTTCGCCATTCCGCCCCACGTCCCGTTTCTGGACGCGCTGGCCGCTGCCTGGCTGGCCCGGACAGCCGACCCCGTCGAACGGGCCGAAGGGATCATCCTGCTGCCGACGAAGCGCTCGGCGCGGTCACTGGCCGAGGCGTTTCTGCGCCTCTCGGACGGTCAGCCGCTGCTGCTGCCACGCATCACCGCCTCGGGGGGGCTGGATGAGGCACCGCTGACCCTGGCCGGCGCGCTGGACCTCCCGCCGGCGGTGGAGCCAATGCAGCGGCTGTCGGCGCTGACTCAGTTGATCCTGGCGATGCAGGGCGCGAACGGCGCGCCGAAGGGTGCTGATAGGGCCTGGCTGCTGGCGCAGGAACTGGCAACGCTGATGGACGAGGCGGAGCGGGCCGAGATCGACCTGGCGGACAAATTGCCGGACGCCGCGGATGCCAGGTTCGCGGCCCATTGGAACGAGACACTGAAATTCCTCCACATCGTCACCGAATTCTGGCCGGCGTGGCTCGCGGAAAACGGGTTGATGAACCCCGCCGCACGGCAGATCGCCTTGCTGAACGCCCAGGCCGAAGCATGGCGGACCGCCCCGCCGCCGCATCCCGTCTGGATCGCGGGAACCACCGCGGGAGTGACGGCGGTCGCTCGGCTGCTTTCGGTGGTGGCGCGCATGCCGGACGGCGTCGTGGTCTTCCCCGCACTGGACCTCGGGATGACCGAGGCGGCATGGGACGCGATCGAGGCGACCCATCCGCAAGCTGGCCTGCAACGCCTGTTGCACGGCCTGGGCGCGACGCGGGGCGATGTCCGGCCATGGTCCGAAATGCCGGCCAGCAAGGTGCCGGAAGCACGTTTCCCGTTCCTGTCCCGAGCCCTGCTGCCGGCCAAGGCGTTGGGCGATTGGCGATCGGGCGAGACGCTTGGCGATGACGCACTGCGCGGCCTGTCCCGCCTGCAGGCCGCCGATCCGCAGGAAGAGGCCGAGGCCATCGCCATCGTGTTACGCAATGCCGTGGAAACGCCGGGCGCTCGGGCGGCGTTGGTGACGCCGGACCGGGTGCTCGCGAACCGGGTCGCGGCAGCGCTGCTGCGGTTCCACGTGGTGGCGGACGACAGCGCGGGGGAGGCGCTGGTGGATTCGCCGCCCGCCGTATTTCTGCGGCTGACGCTTCGCGCGGTGGCCGAGGGTCTGGCGCCGGTGCCGTTGCTGGCGCTGCTGAAACACCCGCTGGCCGGGGCTGGGCTGTCCGTCGCGGCCTGCCGGGCGGGCGCGCGTGGGTTGGAACTGGCGTGTTTGCGGGGCCCCAGGCCGCAGGCCGGTATCCCGGGCGTACGAATGGCCGTGGACCGGTCGGAAGCGCCGGAGTTCGTGCGGGATTTCTGGACGAACGTGGAAAAATGCCTGGAGCCGGTCTTCCGCATGCACGCCGCGAAGGCCGCCGATCCGCTGGCGGCGCTGACCGCCACCATCGAAGCCGCCGAACGGCTGGCCGCGACGGATCTTGAAGATGGTCCGACCCGGCTGTGGTCGGGCGAGGAAGGCGAGGCTTTGGCGGAACGGCTCGCACAGGTTTTGGCCGCGCTCCCGGGTATGCCGGATCAGCGGCGGGAGGTGCTGCCGGGCCTGCTCGACGCGGTGTTGCAGGGCGGGGTGGTGCGCGACCGCCGGGCGTTGCGCGGGCGGGATGAAGCGCTGCACCCACGGGTCTTCATCTGGGGCTTGCTCGAAGCACGGCTGCAGACCGTCGATACGATGGTGCTGGGCGGGCTCGTGGAAACCGTGTGGCCGCCCGCGACCGATCCGGGGCCATGGCTGTCGCGACCCATGCGGGTCGATGTGGGGTTGCCCTCACCCGAGGAAATCGTCGGTCAGGCCGCGCATGATTTTCTGTCGGTGGCCTGCTCGGCGCCACAGGTCGTGCTGTCGTGCCCGACGCGGCGGGACGGGGCGCCGGCCGTGCCGGCCCGTTGGCTGACGCGACTGGAGATGTTCCTGGAGGGCCAGAAGACAAAGCTGCCGGCGCATCCGGCGGTGAGGTGGGTGCGGGCGCTCGATCAGCCGGAGGGCGGGCCGAAACCGGTGACCGCGCCCCGGCCGGCACCACCGGTGGCGGTACGGCCGCACCGCCTGAGCGTCACGGAAATCGAGACCTGGGTCCGCGACCCCTATGCGATCTATGCCCGGCATATACTCAAGCTACGCGAGTTGGACCCGCTGGATCAGGAAACGGATGCGTCCGATTACGGGTCGCTGGTGCACGCGGGGATGGCCGCGTTTCTCGCCCGGTTCGGGGAGCGGTGGCCCCCCGATGCGCTGGACCGATTGAAGGCGGCGATGCGGCTGGCACTCGCCGAAGCGAAGGTGAGACCGGCGTTGCAGGCGTGGTGGGAGCCTCGGCTGGATCGCATCGCGGCCTGGGTTTTCGAGACCGAAGCGCAACGGCGGAGCGTGGCGCCGCCGGTGGCGATCACGGCGGAAGTGTCGGGCGCATTGACCATCGACGGACCGTTCCAGACCTTTACGCTGACCGGCCGCGCCGATCGGATCGACCGGCACAAGGACGGCTTGCTGGCCATATTCGACTACAAGACGGGCGCTCCGCCGTCGCAGGCGCAGGTGGAGGCGGGTTTGAACCCGCAATTGCCGTTGGAGGCGGCGATGGCCGCGCGTGGTGGCTTTCCGGCGGTGACGGCGGGGGAGGTCGCCGGGTTGATCTATTGGCATCTGTCGGGCGGGGCCACGCCAGGGAAAGAGGCAGTGCTGTTCGAAAAGGGTGGAGCGGCCGCGACGCGGGAGGCGGCGGAGATCGCGCTGGACCGGTTGCGGCGGCGGATCGCGACGTTCGAGGATCCGGATCAGCCTTATCTGTCGCATCCAAATCCCGGAGCGGTGCCGCGCTTCGCCACCTACGCCCAACTGGCCAGGGTCGGCGAGTGGTCGACGGCGGCGGAGGAGGAATGAGCGGGGTGCTTGAATCGCCGCGCGACCGAGCGAACCGGACACAGCTTGAGGCGTCGGATCCGGCGGTGTCGGCGTTCGTCGCGGCCTCCGCTGGGTCGGGCAAGACCAAGCTGCTCACCGACCGGCTGCTGCGACTGATGCTGATGGACGGGGTGCGGCCGGAGCGCATTCAGTGCCTCACCTTCACCAAGGCGGCGGCGGCGGAGATGTCGTTGCGGTTGCAGCGGCAGCTCGGTGCATGGGTGACGATGGACGACCGGAAGCTGGACGGGCGGCTGCGCGAACTCGCGGTCGAGCCGACGGCGGAGGCGCGGGGGCGGGCGCGGGAACTGTTCGCCAGGGTGCTCGATCTCCCCGGCGGAATGCGGATCGGGACGATCCATGCGTTCTGCCAGTCGCTGCTGCGGCGCTTTCCGCTGGAGGCGAAGCTGTCGCCGCATTTCCAGTTGGTCGACGACCGCGACGCGGCCGATGCGCTGACCGAGGCGCGGGAGAGCATGCTCGCGCAGGCGGACGAGCGTGACCTCGGGGATGCGCTGGGAATGCTGGCCGGGTTGGCGACGCTCGGCCAGTTCGGGGACCGGGTGGACGATCTGCGCAAGCAGCGGGAATTGCTGACGGCGTTGCCGAGGGGGGCGGATTTGGTGGCGGCACAGCGTCGGGCGCTGGGCGTCATGGCGACGTCGGCCGAAGCGATCGTCGCAAGCGCGGTGAACTGGCAAAGCGAGCGCGATGTGCGCGAAGCGGCTCGGGTGGTGGTTGGCACCCCCAAGGTCAGCAAAACCGCCGGCGACAATGCCGCGGCGATGCTGGGCTGGCTGGGGTTGGCGACGGAAGAACGCGCGGAAAACTGGCGGGAATGGCGCGGCCGGTTTCTCAAGGCCGATGGCGAAGTGCGCGCCGCCGGCAGTTTCGCCAGCAAGGCGGTCGCCGACCGGCATCCCGATCTGGCGGACGTCTTCCTCCGCGAAGGCGAACGCGTGCGCGGCATCGACGAGCAGTTGAAGGCGTTGCGGGTGGCGGCGATTTCGGCCGCGCTGATGAAACTCGCCGATCCCGTCGTCACTGCCTACGAAGCGCATAAGGACCGCGCGGGCCTGCTCGATTACGGCGATCTGATCCTGCACACCGCGAAGGTGCTGTTCGATCCCGGCGCGGCGTGGGTGCTGTACAAGCTCGATGGCGGACTGGACCATCTGCTGCTGGACGAGGTGCAGGATATCGCCCCGGAACAGTGGGACATCGCCCATGCTTTGACCGAGGAGTTCTTCGCCGGCGAGGGCGCGCGCGAACAACAGCGCACGGTCTTCGCCGTCGGCGACCGCAAGCAGTCCATTTTCGGCTTTCAGGGTGCCGATGTCGCCACGTTCGAGGAGTCCCGCCGGCGGATCGAACGGCGGGTTCTCGGCGCCGATGAGATGTTCCGCGATTTGACCCTGGATGTGTCGTTCCGCTCCACGGCGCCGGTGCTGGCGCTGGTCGATGCGGTGTTCGCCACCGATGCGGCACGGCCAGGCGTGGTAGCGGCGGGCGAGACGCTGACCCATCGGGCGAACCGGGCGGACCATGCGGGGTCGGTGACGTTGTGGCCCTTGGCGCCGCAGCCGGAGGACCAACCGGTCGACCCGGTGGAACCGGCCGTCACCAACGTCGCGCGCGTGTCGGCACGGGGGCAACTGGCGGAACGCATCGCCGCGTGGATCGCGGAGCAGATCGCGGCCGGCACGATACTGGAAAGCCAGGGGCGCCCGGTGCAGGCCGGCGACTTCATGGTCCTGGTGCGAGGCCGCGAAGGCGCCCGGCGATCCGATGCCTTCATCGTGCAACTGGTGCGGGCGCTGAAAAAATATAACGTGCCGGTGGCCGGGTTGGACCGGATGGTGCTGACCGAACAGCCGGCGGTCGCGGATTTACTGGCTCTGGCGGAGGCGTTGCTGCTGCCGGAGGACGATCTGACCTTCGCTTGTTTCCTGACCAGCCCGCTGGGCGGGTTGAACGACGACGATCTGATGGCCCTGGCGATCGGGCGTTCGGGTTCTCTGGCCGAAGCGTTGCGCCGTCGCGCCGGGGAACAGTCGGGGTGGCGCCTGGCATGGGATTTCTTCGCCACGCTGCAGGCCCGGGTCGACTACGCCACGCCGTATGCACTGTTTGCCGAGGCACTGGGCGCGCTCGGCGGACGCGCCCGGCTGTTTGCCCGCCTGGGCGCCGAGGCGGCGGAGCCGATCGGGGAGTTGCTGAACGCGGCGCTGACCTACAGCGCGATCCACCCGCCGTCTTTGCAGGGGTTCCTGCGCTGGATCGAGCGCTCCGGCGCCGAGGCCAAGCGGGAGGCCGAGGCGGCGGGCAATCTCGTGCGCATCATGACCGTGCATGGCGCCAAGGGGCTGCAGGCACCGATCGTGATCCTGCCGGACACGGTGGGCATGCCGCTGGATCGGGACACGATCTTCTGGTGCGACGATCCCGCGGGCGGGGCGGTGCCGCTGTGGTCGCCTCGGGCAGATATGCGCAGCGCGACGATCGATACGGCCAAGGCCGTCGCACGGCGGCGGGCGGAGGAGGAGTATCACCGGCTGCTGTATGTGGCGCTGACCCGAGCGGAGGATCATCTGCTGGTCTGCGGGTGGCAGCAGAAGAAGGCATTGGATCCGGGCTGCTGGTACTCGCTGATCGTCGGTGGATTCGATGCGTTGGCGGGCGCGGAAACCGTGCGTGACCCGTGGGGTGTGGGGCGGCGGTACGCGTCGACACAGGTGGCTTTGGTGACGGCGACGGCGGCGCAGTCGGATGATGCCGCGACCGAGAAAATGCCCGGCTGGATAGGCCGGTCCCCGGACTGGCACGCCACGCCGCCGCCCCGGGAGCCGGCGCGGCCGATGCCGTTGGCGCCCAGCCGGCCGGATGGGGTGGAATTGGGAACGGTGCCGGCGGCGGCGTCGCCTCTGGCCGCACGGATGGAGGAGGGCGACAGGTTCCAGCGCGGGCAACTGACCCATGGGCTGTTGCAGCATTTGCCCGACCTGCCGGCGGGGGACCGGGCGGCAGCGGCGCGGCGCTATCTGGACCGGCCGGGCAATGGGCTGGCGGGGGGATCGGTGGAACCGCTGGTGGCGGAGGTGCTGCGTATCCTCGATCATCCCGAATTGGCGCCCTTGTTCGGGCCGGACAGCAAGGCCGAGGTGCCGTTGACCGGCGTGGTGGCGGGGCACGTCGTCGGCGGGCACGTCGTCGGCGGGCTCGTCGACCGGCTGGCCGTGCTGGCGGACCGGGTGCTGGTGGCGGATTTCAAGACCAATCGGCGCCCGCCCGATTCGGTCACGGCGACCCCGGTGCTGTATCTGCGGCAGATGGCACTGTATCGCGCGGTTTTGCGGGCGATCTTCCCCGACCGCCGCGTGGTCTGCGCTTTGATCTGGACCCGCGACGCCCGGGTTGTCATTTTGCCGGACGAGATCCTCGATCCGCACACACCCAGACCCGCGCCGGACGCGGCTTGAGCCCGCACCGGTCGTCGCCCACGTTACGCCCAACGCAAACGCATGAGGTTTCCCAATGAGCGAAAATACCAAGGCTGTTACCGACGACACCTTCGACACCGACGTGGTCGCGGCCAGCGCATCCGGCCCCGTACTGGTGGATTTCTGGGCGGAATGGTGCGGCCCGTGCAAGATGATCGGGCCGGCGCTGGAAGATCTGGCGGGCGAGTTCGCCAGCAAACTGACCGTCGCGAAGGTGGATATCGATGACAACCCGATCTCGCCTGGCAAGTTCGGCGTGCGCGGGATACCGACGCTGCTGATCTTCAAGGACGGCAAAGTGGCCGCGCAACAGGTCGGCGCGATGCCGAAGGCGCGGTTGAAGGCTTGGATCGAACAGAATTTATAAGGCGGCCGGACTTGCCGTTGGTGAGGAGGGCGCTGAGAAATTCGCTCTGCCGGCCATGGCGGTTACGGACGTGTTCCCGCTCGTTCGGGAAGCACTTCGCTGGTGCTACCCCCGCGCACCCGCGCAACGCTTGGACGTCAGGCACAGTCTCCAGACGGTCGAGGCGAAGCTTGGCTTGGCGGCTTGGTTTTGAGGCCGTCGGCGGTGGCGGTACCGCATTTCAACGCCAAGCCGCCAAGACGCGAAGGCGCGAAGGGTGGTTCGACTACCCCACGTTGACCGGAACCAGCGGTTCGTAGGGGGATGATGGGAAGTCCTTGTGCAAGGCCATGGGGGCGGCGCCTCGTTTCCAGATGCTGCCGAATGCTAGCAGGTAGCCGCGTTGACGTCGCCCCACCCAACGCGGCCCCTCCACTCTTGACCGGGTCGGCCCCATGGCTCTTGATCGGTCCTGCTTCCCACAGGATCGATCGCCATGGAACCGACCCCGTTTCGCCTGACCGTGCCGGACACCGCGCTCGCGGATTTGCGGACGCGACTTGCTTTGACCCGATTCCCCGATGCCGCGCCCGGGGAGGACTGGGCGTTTGGCACCAGTCTGCCGTATGCGCGCGATCTGGTGTCGTACTGGCGGGAAACATTCGACTGGCGGGCGCAGGAAGCGGCGCTGAACGCCTTTCCGCAGTTCAAGGTCGCGCTGCACGGGATCGACGTCCACTATTTGCATGTGCCGGGTAAGGGGCCCAATCCGAAGCCGCTGCTGTTGCTGCATGGCTGGCCGGGTTCGGTGTTCGAGTTCATCGATATCATTCCGCGTCTGACCGATCCCGCCGCGTTCGGCGGCGATCCGGCGGATGCCTTTACCGTGATCGCGCCGTCGCTGCCGGGGTACGGCCTGTCCTTCGCACCGGGTCAGAAACGGTTCAGCCTTCCGGAGATCGCGTCCTGCGTCAACGATCTGATGACCAAGGTGCTGGGTTTCCGGCGCTATGCTGTGCAGGGCGGGGACTGGGGTGCCGGCACCGCGTCGCTGATCGGGCAGGCGTATCCGGACGACGTGTGCGGCATCCACATCAATCTGCTGTTCATTCCCCGCGACCGGCCGGACGGCGATCGATCCGAGGAATCGAAACAATACGGCGACGATCTGATGCTGTGGCTGAAGGAGGAAACCGGCTACCAGCAGATACAGGGCACCAAACCGCAGACTTTGGCTTTCGCGCTCACGGATTCGCCGGCCGGGCTGGCCGCCTGGATCGTGGAGAAATTCCGCACCTGGTCCGATTGCGACGGGGTGCCGGAAAACGCGATTTCACGGGATCGGATGCTGGGCAATATTTCGTTCTATTGGTTCACCGGCGCGATCGGGTCGTCATTCTGGCCCTACTACGCCCGCCTGCACGCGCCTTGGCCGATTCATCCCGGCAACCCGGTGACGGCGCCGACCGGCTACGCCGCGTTTCCCAAGGAAATCGTCCGCCCGCCGCGATCGGTGGCGGCGAAGACCTATACCAATATCCAACGTTGGACCGTCATGAAAAAGGGCGGCCACTTCGCGGCCATGGAACAACCTGCCGCACTCGCCACGGAGATCCAGGACTTTTTCCGTCCTCTCAGATAAGGAAATATACCAATGCCTCAACACGACGGGTTACGGTTCGGCATCTTCCTCGCGCCGTTCCACCGGACCGGCGACAATCCGACGCTGGCGCTGGATCGCGATCTCGAGTTGATCGAATGGCTCGATCACCTCGGTTACGATGAAGCCTGGATCGGTGAACATCATTCCGCCGGTTGGGAAATCATCGCTTCGCCCGAGATTTTCATCGGTGCGGCAGCGCAGCGGACAAGGCATATCCGGCTGGGGTCCGGCGTGACGTCGTTGCCGTACCATCATCCGCTGATGGTGGCACAACGTTTCGTGCAGCTCGATCACATGACGCGCGGCCGAGCGATGCTGGGCTGCGGGCCGGGGGCGCTGGCTTCGGATGCGTATATGATGGGGATACCGGCCGATACCCAACGTCCGCGCATGGACGAAAGCCTCGGTGCGATCATGGCGCTTCTGCGCTGCGAAGAACCCGTCAACATGAAGACCGACTGGTTCGAACTGCGCGACGCCAGGCTGCATCTGAAACCCTGGACGAAGGGCGGGTTCCCCGTCGCGGTGGCGAACGTGACGACACCGGCCGGTGCTCGGGCTGCCGGCAAGCACGGTGTTGGCCTGCTGTCGATCGGCGCGGGGCTGCCGGGCGGGCAGGCGATGCTGGCGGAAAGCTGGAAGGTCGTGGAGGCCGAGGCGAAGCTGCACAACAAGACCGTCAGCCGCGACAATTGGCGGCTGGTGGTGAACATGCATTGCGCCGAGGACAGCGAGCAGGCGATGCGCGACTGCCGTCTGGGCGAGCGTCTGGAAACCCAGTCCTACTTCAGCGAGACCTTGGGCCGCCCGCCGATGCGCAGCGAAAATCCGCTGGCCGAGGGCTTGGCGAACGGCACCACGCTGGTCGGCACGCCGGATACCATCGCCGAGGGGATCCAACGGCTGCTCGCCCATACCGGCGGCGGCGCGGGGGCGGTGCTGTTCCGGTCGCATGAATGGGCCAACCGCAAGGCGACGCTGGAAAGCTACGAGCTGTTCGCGCGCTGGGTGATGCCCCGGTTCCAGGGCAGTGCGGACCAGCCGATCGCGTCGCGCAACTGGGCGAGCGACAACCGCGGCGGCATTTTTGCTCCCGCGATCGGCGCACTGAAGAAAGCATTCGTCGACGCCGGGCAGGAGGCGCCGGAGCTGATGCGGTTCCAACTGCACACCGGCAAGACGGAGCTGTAGACAGAGGATTCCGGTTCCCCTTATCTGAACCCCTCGCTCCATGCCGTGTGGACGCCGGCATGGGGCGAGGGCTGTTTTCGTGTGCAGTGTGGAGGTGTCTACCGTTTTTTGGCGCAGAGTTCGCAGAGCCTGGGAGCACGCAGAGGAGACTTTGGTGGCGCGAATCCTCTGCGTGCTCATTGGCTCGGCGTGCTCTGGTGCGTCCCGAAGGACGCGATCACCTCGTGGGTGAAAGTCCCACCCGGGCAATGGTCGGTTGGCCCGGTAGCTGGCAGGCGGTTTAACTGGGTAACTGGTTGGA
>CAIRCM010000147.1 GCA_903877125.1 uncultured Acetobacteraceae bacterium
CCACGATGTGACAACATCGTGTCTTCGCTTTGTCCTTTCCTGCACGAAAATTCGCTCAGCAGCCCTCAACGACCAGTTTTTCAGCAGCCTGCTAGAGATACGGCAGCACGTCGATCTCCAACTCCCGCAAAACCACGTCCAGCGGTTTGGCGCCAGGGCCGACGATTTGCGGGTTCAAGATGACCCGGTCCACGCCGGGTTGATCCAGCAGCCGCGACAGGCCGGCCCGGATTTGGTCTGCGGTTCCCGCCAGCGCGTAACGATCCACCAGCGAATCCGGGACGATCGCTGCGTGATCCGCCGATGAGGACGCGTGGTGGCCGACGTCGTAGCCAGCCTGCAAATGTTCGACGGCCGCGCGTTCGGCGCCCTCGAACCATTCCGCCTTCACGTTGACCAGCCCACCCGCCACGCGCGAGCGGACACGGTCCCGCGCTTCGGCGGCGGTCGCGCCCAAGCTGTAGGGCGCCCAGCACGACACCTCCACGGTCGCCCCATCGAGCCATCCCAACGCGCGGCCCAACAAATCCGGCGACAATCCCTGATGAAGGATCACGCCGTCGCCAAACCGAGCGGCGGCGCGGGTCATGCGCGGACCGGTTGCCGTGACGACGATCGGCACCTGTGCCGGAGCCTCCAGCCACGACATGCGGGGGTCGTCGCCGCGCAACAGCGCCCGCACTTCGTTCGAAAACGATTCGACCTCGGCGATACGCGCGGCCTTCAACCCGATCGTTCGCAGGGATGAAAATCCGGTGCCGATGCCCATGATCGCTCGGCCACCAGACATCTCGGCCAACGTCGCCATCATCCCGGCAGTCACGCTGGCATGCCGGGTGACCGGCTGCGTCACGCCGGTGCCGGCGCGCAACGTTGTAGTCGCGGCGAGGATCGCGGTAAGCGATACCGTCACGTCCCGGCAAAGTAACTGGGAATCGATCAGCCAGACGCTATCGAAACCTATCCGCTCCGCCAGCGCCGCATGCCGCGCCATCGCGTCAACCGGCTCGGTGCCCCACATCGTGAGGCCCAGCCGCTTGCCGCGAAATCTCATTCCGCTGCCAGATTGGGGGCGAACGGTGCGACGTCGGCGCGCAGATTATTGTCGATCGGCTGCGGCCACCACTTGTCCTCCCATTCGGAGAACAACGGCTGCAGTTTCGGCAACACTTTCTCGGCGAAGAGCTTGGTGTTGTACTTTGCCAGCTCCTTGCCCATATTTCCGAACTGTAAGAGAAGCATCAGATGGCCGACGTTCAGTTCGGTGGCGACCTCGGTCAGCTGTTCGATCACTTCCTCCGGGGAGCCGATGATCACGTAGCCGTCGCGGACGATATCCTCCATCTGCGTCGCTCGGGCACCGGGATTGGCCCGGGCGCCGGCGGCACGTCCGACCTGGCTGGTCAGGCCGGCACGCTGGGTCGCCTCGGTCACATAGCCGGGAGGCGTGGCCCACATCGGATCCACGAACAGGCAGCGCCCGAAGAAATATTCCGCGGAGTCCTTGTAGAGTTCGTAGGCCTTTTCCTTGGTTTCGGCGACACCGACGAATTGCAGAAACGCCGCCCTGTTCGGGTTCCGGTCCTTGCCCAGACGGTCCATTTCCGCCCAGAACCCGTCCATGGTTTTCTTGCCGTCCTTGTACCCGAAATAGGACAAATACGCGTAGACGTAATCCATCTGCGCGCACCATTGCCACGTTTCGACCGAACCACCGCCAGGGATCCACACCGGCGGGTGCGGCTGCTGCAACGGGCGCGGCCAGATGTTGACGTAGCGCTGCTGGTTGAAGCGGCCGTTGAACGCGAAGGTCTCCGGGTCCTGCCAGGCCCGCATCACCAGATCGTGCGCCTCATAATACCGGTCCCGCAACTGGCTGGGATTGGTGCCGTAAGCGTAGCAATCGTCCATCGGGGTGCCGACCGGGAAACCCGCGATCAACCGACCGCCGGAGATCACGTCGATCATCGCGAATTCTTCCGCGACGCGGGTCGGCGGGTTGTACAGCGCCAGCGAATTACCCATGACGCAGATTTTGGCGTTCGACGTCCGACGCGCCAACGTGGAGGCGATGAGGTTCGGCGATGGCATCAGGCCGTAGCCGTTGGAATGATGTTCGTTCACGCACACCGCGTCGAAGCCGCAGTCGGCGGCGTATTCCAGTTCATCCATGAAGTCATTGTACATCAGATGCGCGCGCTTCGGGTCGAAGAGCGTCGAGTGGATATCGACCCACACCGAATGGTGCTTTTCCCGGAAATCGTCCGGCAGTTCGGTGTAGGGCATCAGGTGGAACCACATGAGCTTCATGGCGAGCATCCTTTTCGGAAGGCGATACTGGTCAGTATGCCCGCCGCACCCGCCAGTTCGTCAAGCGGCAGCGGGTATCTGTTGACTGCGTCCACTGTCGATGGGACGGTACGTCCATGCAGACCGAGCACCGCATCGCCGCCCTCCGCCGCTTCAACCGCTTCTACACACACCGGATCGGCGTCTTGCGGGAGGGGCTGTCGCAAAGCCGTTTCTCGCTCACCGAGGCGCGGGTGCTGTATGAACTTGCCAACCGGTCCGGCGCTACAGCCACCGAACTTGCCACGGCGCTGGACCTGGATACCGCCTATCTCAGCCGCATCCTGCGTCAGTTCGAGAGCGAGGGCTTGCTGACCCGCAGCCCCAGTCCGATCGACCGCCGGCAGAACATTCTTGCGTTGACCCAGACGGGACACGACGCCTTTGCCCCGCTGGACGCCGCCGCGAAGCGGGAAGCCTCTGCGCTGCTGGACCGGATGCCTCCGCCGGAACAGGAAGCACTACTGGGGAGCATGGCCAGAATCGAATCCCTGCTGACCGAGACGGCAACCCCCTGGACGCTGCGGCCCCCTGAACCCGGCGATATTGGCTGGGTCATCGCCCGGCACGGTGCACTCTACGCCGCCGAACATGGGTTCAACCAGCAGTTCGAGGCTTTGGTTGCCCAGGTCGCCGGTGCCTACCTTGCGAAAAACGAGCCCCTCACGGAACGTTGCTGGATCGCCGAGCAGAACGGGGTGCGGTTGGGTTCGGTGTTTTTGATGCGGAAGGCCGAGGGTATCGGCAGGCTTCGGTTGCTCCTTGTCGAGCCTTCCGCCCGCGGTTTTGGCATTGGCAAAGCCCTCGTCCTGGCCTGCATCGGCTTTGCCCGGCAAGCCGGTTACCGCAGGCTGACGCTTTGGACGAATGACATTCTGCTCGCCGCCCGCGGGATCTACCGTGCCGCCGGCTTCAAGCTGGTGGCCAGCGCCCCGCACAGCGATTTCGGCCCGAGCATGGTAGGCGAGGACTGGGAACTCGATCTAGGATAACGCAGCAAAAGGGAACCCCGCCATGCGCATCCGCCTTGCCGCCTTGTTCGCCTGTCTCGCGCTGCCGGCCGCCGCGCAAACCCTGAACGTCGGAATCGGCGGGGCGTTTACGTCCATGGACCCGCATTACCATAACGTCGGGCCAAACAATGTCGTGACGACCTACGTCTTCGACCCACTGGTCCGGTTCGACCGGAAGTATCAGCCGGAACCGTCGCTGGCCGTGTCGTGGAAAATCGTCAACGACACGACCTGGGAGTTCAAACTGCGCGAAGGCGTGAAATTCACCGACGGCACGCCTTTCACCGCCGACGATGTCGCCTTCAGCTATGCGCGCGTCCCGCAGGTGCCGAACAGCCCCGGCAGCTTCACCTTCGTCACCAAGCCGATCACGCAGGTCGAGATCGTCGATCCCCACACCATCCGCCTGCACACCGCGGCACCGCTGCCGCTACTGGCGTTCAACCTGTCCAATGTCCGCATCGTATCCCGTAAACATGGGGACGGCGCGACCACCGCTGATTACAACTCGCTGAAAGCAGCGATCGGCACCGGCCCCTATCGCGTCACCGAGTTTCAGGTCGGCGAGCGCGCGGTGTTCGAGCGTAACGACGACTGGTGGGACAAGAAGCCGGTCTGGGCCAGGGTGATCTACCGGGACATCGTGAACGACGCATCCCGCCTTGCCGCGCTGGCATCGGGCGATGTCGATATCATCGACCAGGTGCCGCCCAGCGATGTGGAGCAGTTGAAGAAAAACGCGAAACTGTCGATCGTGTCCGCCGCCGGGCAACGACTGATTTTGTTGGCCCCCGATGTCAGCCGCCCGGTCACGCCCTTTGCGTTCGGGCTGGACGGCAAGCCATTGGCGGCCAATCCACTGCACGACGTGCGGGTCCGCCGGGCCTTGTCGCTCGCGATCAACCGCAACGGCATTCGCGACCGGGTGATGGATGGGTTCGCCGCCCCCACCGGTCAGATCATGCCGGAGGGGGCGAGCGGCTACGATCCATCCCTCAAGCCTGATCCTTACGATCCGGCGAAGGCGAAGGCGCTGCTGGCCGAGGCCGGCTACAAGGACGGGTTCGCCATCACTTTGCACGGCCCCAACAACCGCTACGTCAACGACAGCAAGATTGTCGAAGCGATCGCCCAGATGTGGACCCGCATCGGGGTCAAAACCAGCGTCGACACGATGCCGGCCGCGACCTTCTTCAGCAGGGCGGTGAAGGACGAATTCTCGATCCGGCTGAGCGGTTGGGCCAGCGACACCGGGGAGGCCAGCAGCAATCTGACCCAGTGGATCGCCTCCTCCGCGCCGGAAAAGGGCCGCGATCCGGTATTCGAGCCGTCGAAATACGCCAACGCCAAGGTCGACGCGCTGATCGAGCAATCGCTGACCACGATCGACACGACCAAACGGGAGGCGCTTTATCGCGAGGCCGAACGTATGGCGCTGCCGGAATACCCAATCATCCCGCTGCATTTTCAGGTGAACGTCTTCGCTTTGCGCAAGGGTCTGACGTTTGAAATGCGGATGCAGGAGGGCATCAGGGCCTGGGATGTGTCGGGGCGATAGCCGACCATTGCCAGCTACCGATGGCCGCCCTACCGTGCCCCAGCTATCGAATGAGGGAGCGAGATCAATGAAGGTCGGCCAGGCAATCGCCGAAATCATGAAGCGCGAGGGGATCGAAATCCTCTGCGGCTATCCGGTCAATCACCTGCTGGAGTTCGCCGCCGCGGCCGACATCCGCCCGATCATCGTCCGGCAGGAGCGGATCGGCATCCACATGGCGGACGCGATTTCCCGCGTGACGTCCGGCCGCAAGGTCGGTGCCTTCTGCATGCAGCACGGCCCGGGTGCGGAAAACGCCTATGGCGGCGTCGCGCAGTGCTACTCCGAGTCCATTCCGCTGCTGGTGCTGCCGCAGGGCTATCCCCGGCGCATCGCCGGCATCGATCCGAATTTCGGCTCGGCGCGGGAAATGCGCGGCATCACCAAATCGGCCGAGGTCGTGAACCTGCCGAAGGAAGTGTCCAACATCATGCGCCGCGCGATGAGCAACATCCGCAACGGCCGCAGTGGCCCGGCGCTGGTGGAAATCCCGACCGACATCTGGAACGAGGAGATCGGCGACCTCGATTACACGCCCGTCGGCGTGCATAAGTACGGGCCCGATCCGGTGGACGTACGCAAGGCCGCCGCGGCGATTCTGGCCGCCAAATGCCCCATCATCTATTCCGGCACCGGCGTGCAATGGGCCGAGGCCTGGCCCGAACTGCGGGAATTCGCGGAACTGCTGGGCGCGCCGGTGACAACGAGCCTGGGCGGCAAATCGTCGTTCCCCGAAACCCATCCGTTGTCGCTGGGTTCGGGCGGCAACGCGATCCCGGGCCAGTTGAACCACTTCCTGAAAAAAACCGATCTGGTCATCGGCATCGGGTGCTCGTTCACTGAAACGAACTTCGGTATCAAGTTCCCGGCCGGCAAGAAGTTTATCCATGCCACCCTGGACCCCAACCATCTGAACAAGGACGTCGTCAGCTCGGTTGGCCTTGTGGGCGATGCCAAGCTGACGTTGCAGGCGCTGATCGGCGAGCTGCGGCAGACGATCAAATCGAACCGCGATTACAAGGAAACCGCCGCCGAAATCGCCGCTGCCCGGGCGGAATGGATGACGCAGTGGCAACCTTTGATCGATTCCAATGATTCGCCGTTGAACCCCTATCGTGTCATTCGGGATCTGCATGCCACGGTCAGCGAAGTCGTGGGGATGGATAACTGCATCATCACCCATGATGCCGGCAGCCCGCGCGATCAGATCTCGCCGTTCTGGAACTCCACCGATCCGATGACTTATATCGGCTGGGGCAAGACCACCCAGCTCGGCATGGGCCTCGGTCTCGCCATGGGCGCGAAACTCGCTCGACCCGACAAGCTTTGCATGAACCTTTGGGGCGATGCGGCCATCGGCTTCACCGGCATGGATTTCGAAACCGCGGTGCGCGAGCGGATTCCCATCCTGTCGATCCTGCTCAACAACTTCTCGATGGCGATCGAATTGAAGGTGATGCCGATCTCGACAGAGAAGTATCGCTCGACCGACATTTCCGGCAACTACGCCGATATGGCAAAGGCGTTCGGCGGGTATGGCGAACGGGTAACATCACCCGGCGACATCCGCGCGGCCGTTCGGCGCGGTATCGAGCAGACGCAGGCTGGAAAGCCGGCGCTGCTGGAGTTCATCACCTCGAAGGAAACCCGCGTTTCGAAGTTCTGATGACGGTCCGATCGGCCGGGTGGTCTTTTGGCCCCCGGCCGCTTCGGCGCGAATCTAAACGCGAAGGTGCAGCAACCCCAGCACCGCCTCCGGCGTCAACGGCTGACGCTCCGCCACCACCCCGAACGGTGCCAGCGCGTCGTTCACCGCCAGGGTCACGGCGCCGACCGCGCCCATGACCCCGCCCTCCGACATCCCTTTGCTGCCGGTGGGGGTGCGGCTGTTCGGGGAATGGTGGGACAGGATTTCGATCGGCGGCAAATCGCCGGCCACCGCGATGCCGTAATCCATGAGGCTGCCGGTGACGTTGTGGCCATCCACATCGTACACGACACGTTCTCGTAACGCCCCGCTCAGGCCCATCGCCACCGCACCATGCTGCTGGCCGGCAACGATCATCGGGTTCAGCGGCGTCCCGCAATCTTCCGCCAACAGATAGCGTTCGACGGTCACCAGACCCGTTTCGGTGTCCACGACGACCTCGCACAGATGGGTGGCGTTGGCGTAGGTCATCGGTGGCGGATCGTAGGCGCGCAGGGCTTCCAATCCCGGCTCCATCGCGGGCGGCAGCCGCGCGGGATCGAAATAGGCGATACGGGCGATGTCGGCGAGGCTGTAGTCCGCGTCGCGCCATTCCCCGTCCAGCATCCGTTGCAGTTGGCCGTTGTACAGCCGCAGATCGTCGCCGGCGTTCAAACCCAACAGTGCGGCCCCGATGGCGCATATTTTGTGCTGCACGGTTTGCCCCGCCAGGAACAGCGCCGATCCGCCGACAGTGCCCCCGCGAGCACCGCGGCTGCCCATGCCGTACGGGGCGATGTCGGTATGGCCGAGGCGCATGTGCACGGAGTCGGCCGCCACGCCCAGCCCGCCGGCCACGGCCTGCGCCAAGGCGGTTTCGTAGCCCTGCCCCGATCCCATCAACCCGCATGATGCCTCCACGGAGCCGGACGGGGCCACCTTGACCCATCCGGCCTCGTAGCCGGATCCGGGAATGCCGGACCGCTTGTAAAACGCCGATCCATAGGTGCTGGATTCGATGACCGAACATATGCCGAGCCCGCGATAGATGCCGCGCGCGCGATCGGTGGTCTGACGGGTTCGGAACGCACCGACATCGAAAACGCCTAGGGCCTGCTCGAAGGTCAGCCATGGTGTAACGTCGTGCATGGCCACGCCCTCGGGCATAGGATGTGGCAGGTCGGTCTGGGTCAGCATATTGCGCCGCCGCACCTCGATCGGGTCCAGGCCCAGCGTTCGGGCAATGGCGTCCATGGTGCCATCCATGACCCAACTGCCCATTGCCATGGGTGCACGCATCGGTGCGGCACCGCATTTGTTGGTCAGCACGATCGTCATGCCGTAGGAATAGGCACTGATTCGATATGGACCCGTCAGCGACAGCACCATCATCCGTGTCAGATAGTTGGCGGGGAAGAAGCAATAGGCGCCGAAATCTTCCGTCACTTCGATGGCCAGAGCGAGAACCCGGCCTTCGGGATCGACGCCCGCCCGAGCAACCACGGTCTGTTCGCGGGCATGGGCGCTGGCGATCAGGTTCTCGCCCCGCTCCTCCCGCCAGCGCACCGGGCGTTTCAGCGCGCGAGCCAGCGCGGCGCAGACAAGATCCTCGCGTTGGAGGACGATCTTCTGCCCGAATGCACCACCCACGTCGGGCGAGATGACGGTAACCTGCGATTCCGACAGCCCCATGCGCAGGGCGATCGCGGTGCGATACGGGTGCGGCGCCTGATTGCCGATATGCATCGTGAGATGCTGCTGACCCTCGTCCCAGAGCGCGCAGCAACCGCGCGGTTCCATCGGCGCATGGGTCTGGCGGTGCTGTTCGAACCGGGCCTCCACGATACGGTGGGCGGCGGCGAACCCTCCTTCGACATCGCCCATGGCGTCGGTCTGACGGGCCACGCGGTTGGTGCCCAATGCGGGATCGACGAGCGGAGCGTCCTCGGCCAGTGCCGCGGCGACGGAAACGACGGGCGCGAGCAGTTCGTAGTCCACCGTGACACATTCCGCCGCATCCGCCGCCGCCCCATGACCCTCGGCCACGACGCAGGCGACGATGTCGCCGTCGAAGCGGATTTTGGCGGTCGGCATCGCCTCATTGATCACCGGCAGCAGCCCGTCGACCACCGGCGCCAGCCGTCCGGGCACGGTCCATTGCGCAAGATCGGCCCCGGTCGCCACCATCGCCACCCCTGGCATGGCCAGCGCCGCGGATATATCGATGCTCCGAATCAGCGCGTGCGCGTGCGGGGACCGGACAAAGCGCGCCACCAGGGCCCCGGGAAATGCGATATCGTCGAGGTATCGGCCTTGGCCAGTGAGGAACCGCGCATCCTCCCGTCGTCGGATGGGCTGGCCGATCGCGGTCATGCGACCGAGGCGTCCACCTTCGCCATCAGGTCCGTCGGCAGCGGGCCAGCCTTCGCGGCGGCGACGCATTCGGCCAATTCCTCCCGGTTCTTAACACCCAGCACCAGCGTATCGATCGGCAACGACAGCGCGTACCGATGCGCCAACACCGCCGGGTTTTCGCCCAGTTCCGCGCACAGCTTTCGGAACCCGGCGGCACGGGCGAAATCCAGCACTTCCGGGTGGTCGGCCGACAGATCGCGATCGATCGCCGCCGTCAGCGCGCCGGCCTGCACCGCGCGGATGCCCATGATCCCGATCCCGCGCGCCCGCGCGGCCGCCATGATTTCGCGGGGACGAGCGGGTTCGTCGTAAAATTTGAGTCCACCGGGCGAGTCCAGCAGATTGGCGATGCACTGGACCGCGGCAGGTGCCGGGCCCTGGCCGAGCACCTCAAGGATCGCGTCGGGATGGCCGATGCCGGTGATTCCCCAGGCACCGATGATGCCTTCCTTGACAAACTTCTCGAACAGCGGGCGGACATGATCGACGAACATCGGGTACGACGTGAAACGTTCCACCGCGCCCTTGTTTGCCCACATCGGATGCCCATCCGGTACGATGTTGGAATGCAGGAAAAACAGATCGATCCGGTCGAGCTGCAGCAGGCGCAGGCTGGACTCGATCGATTGGCGGAAGATGGACTCGATCTTGCCAACCGGGGGATTGCCCAGATTGCATTTGGTGGTGACCCGCACACCGGCGGGCAGGCGCCCGCCAAACGCGGCACCCACCACGCTTTCCGCCTTGCCGTCGCCGTACCGCGGCGCGAGGTCGAGCAGATTGATCCCCGCATCCACGGCCGCCTTCACCGTGGCGACGCATTCGGGGAAGGTTGTCTGCCCCCACAGCATGCCCAGCCCGCCGCCGCCCAGTGTCAGGGTCGAGACGGGGAAGAGCGAGCCGAATTGATGGGTTTGCATGGACCTCTCCGAAGCGAATTATGCCAAACCTATACCGCCGGCCGCCGATACAGGCGATACACAAAACCCCGCCGGCGACATCGGCGCGAAACACACCGTGGCTATGTTCCGTCATCATCAACGGAGAAGCCAACATGCGCAGATTGATTGCCGCCATCGCCCGCTTCGCCCAAGTGGCCGCCCGCTCCGGCGCTTCGACCCGCTTCGATGTTCTCGCGGTGGAACTTGCCTCGGTCCGCTGAAACATCGTTGACACCTGAGCGGCGCCCGCTATAACGCCCGCTCTTCGGTCGCCGGGGTCCACCCGGGCGGCTCGTGTTGTCTTGGAAAGTTGCACAAATGTTTGCTGTGATCCGCACCGGCGGGAAACAGTACCGCGTGACGCCAAACGCGGTATTGAAAGTGGAAAAGCTGGAAGCCGAACCCGGCTCGACCGTGACGTTCAACGACGTCCTCGCGGTCGGCGGTGAGGCGGGTCTGACGCTTGGCGGGCCGACCGTTCCCGGGGCCTCCGTCACCGCGACCGTGATCGCGCAGGACCGGCTGGACAAGATCATCATCTTCAAGAAGCGCCGCCGGCAGAACAGCCGCCGCCGCAATGGCCATCGCCAGCACGTCACCGTGCTGCGCGTCGCCGACATCAACGCAGCCTGATACAAGCAGGAGGATTGAACCATGGCACATAAGAAAGCAGGCGGTTCTTCCCGCAACGGGCGCGATACCGAAGGGCGTCGCCTCGGCCTGAAGAAGTCGGGCGGCCAGGCCGTCACCGCCGGCAACATTCTGCTGCGGCAGCGCGGCACCCAGTGGTACCCCGGCGAAAACGTCGGCATGGGCCGCGATCACACCATTTTCGCCCTCGTCGACGGCACCGTGGCGTTCAAGCGCCGGTCCGAAGGCAAGGTGCACGTGTCCGTGATCCCGGCGCCGATGGCGCTCGCCGCCGAGTAACGCCGCACCCCTTTTCGGCAGTTCCACGGGGGTCGGCCGGTGCCGGCCCCCGTTCTGTTTTTCCGGTGTCCCACCATGAAGTTCCTCGATCAGGCGAAAATCTATCTGCGCTCCGGCGACGGCGGCGACGGGGTGATCGCGTTCCGGCGAGAGAAATTCATCGAATTCGGCGGCCCTGACGGCGGCAATGGCGGGCGCGGCGGCGACATTATCTTCGAATCCGCCGACGACCTGAACACCCTGATCGATTTCCGCTACACTCAGCATTTCCGTGCCCCCAAGGGCGGCAACGGTGCCGGCCGGGACTGCACCGGCGCCGGCGCGACCCCGGTCACCATCAAAGTTCCCATCGGCACGCAGATTTTCGCCGACGATCAGGAAACCATGCTCGCCGACCTCGATCGCCCGAATATGCGCGTCGTGCTGCTGCGCGGCGGCGATGGCGGTTTCGGCAACACCCATTTCAAGACCTCCACCAACCGTGCCCCGCGCAAAGCCACCAAGGGCTGGCCGGGGGAGGAGCGTTGGGTCTGGCTGCGCCTGAAGCTGATCGCCGATGCCGGCCTCGTCGGCCTCCCGAATGCCGGCAAATCGACCTTCCTCGCCGCATCTTCCGCCGCGCGGCCCAAGATCGCCGACTATCCCTTCACGACGCTGCACCCGCAACTGGGCGTCATCCGCCTCTCGATGTCCGAGGAATTCGTCCTCGCCGACATTCCCGGCCTGATCGAGGGCGCGCATGAAGGCGCCGGCCTTGGCGACCGCTTTCTCGGCCATGTCGAACGCTGCGCCGTGCTGCTGCATCTCGTGGACGGCGCAGCAGGCAACGTGGTGAAGGCCTGGCGTACCATTCGCGAGGAACTGGAAGCCTATGGCGGAGGTCTGGCGGAAAAACCCGAACTGATCGCGCTGAACAAATCCGACGCCATGACCCCGCGGGAGACATCCGCCCGGCTCGCCGCGCTGCGCAAAGCGTCCGGCGCCCCGGTTATGCTGATGTCCGGGGCCACCGGCCAAGGCGTGCCCGAGGTGCTGCGCACGTTGCAGAACATCATCACGGCGGAGCGGCGGGAGAAAGCTGCTTGACGTCTCTCGCCCAGGCCCAGCGGGTCGTCGTCAAAATCGGCAGCGCTTTGGTGGTCGACCAGACCAACGCCAAGCCGCGCACCGAATGGCTGGCCGGCATCGCCGCCGATATTGCCGCCTTACGTGCCCGCGATGTCGAGGTCATTGTCGTCTCCTCCGGTGCGATCGCTTTGGCCCGTCCGATCCTGGGACTACGCCGCAAACGGCTGAAACTCGAAGAAAAACAGGCCGCCGCCGCTGTGGGCCAGATCCAGCTCGCACAGGCCTGGAGCCACGCCCTGTCGCTGGTCGGGCAAACCGCCGCGCAATTGCTGCTCACCCCCGACGACACCGAAGACCGGCGCCGCTACCTGAATGCCCGAGCAACGTTGGGCACGCTGCTGGCGCTGGGCTGCATCCCGGTGATCAATGAAAACGACACCGTCGCCACCGCGGAAATCCGCTTCGGCGATAACGACCGCCTCGCCGCTCGGGTCGCGGAAATGGTTGGGGCCGATCAGCTCATTCTGCTGTCCGACATCGACGGGCTTTACACCGCCGATCCCCGCCGCGACCCTACTGCGACGCATATCCCGGTGGTCGAAGCGCTCACGCCGGAGATCGAGGCGATGGGTGGAGAACCTCCGCCCGGATATTCGTCGGGGGGCATGCGCACCAAGCTCGTAGCGGCCCGGATCGCGACGCAGGCCGGCTGTGCCATGGCGATCGCGATCGGAAACAAGCCTCATCCCTTGGCCGATCTGGAAAACGGGGCGCGCTGCACCTGGTTCCTGCCCGCGCCCGAGGGCCGCACCGCGCGTAAGCGTTGGATCGCGGGGTCCCTGTCGCCGTTGGGCGTATTCACCGTGGACTCGGGCGCGGCCCGAGCACTTGCGGCTGGAAAATCCCTTCTGCCTGCCGGGGTGCGCGCCGTGCGCGGGGACTTCGCCCGCGGCGACGCCGTCACCATCGAGGGACCGGACGGCACCGCGCTGGCGAAAGGCCTTTCAGCCTATGCCAGCGAGGACGCCCAACGGATTGCCGGGCACCGATCCGAACGGATCGAGTCGATCCTCGGCTGGCGTGGCCGGGACGAGATCGTGCACCGGGACGATCTGGTGTTGCTCTGACCGCTGGGCCTACTGTTTCTTCTGCCGCTTGGCGACGAACGCGCCCATCAGCCGCTTTGTCTCATCCGTTCCATGTGCCGCCGCGACCGCTCGGATTCCCTGCTGCACCGCATCGGCAATCGACATCCGTTCCCAATCGCGGATGAGTTCCTTCTGCGCGCGAATGGCATTCGGACCGGCGGACAGTATCGCGCCGACCCAGTCTTCGACCGCTTCATCCAGCGCGTCCGGCGGGACCACGCGTTCCACCAGATGGCAATCCGCTGCCTCCCGAGCGTCTATATGGCGTCCGGTGTAGACCAGTTCGCGGGTTTTCCCCCAGCCGATGAGTTGCGGCAGCAAACAGGCTTCCATGCCCGACGGCAGGCCGAACAGCACCTCCGGCATACCGAATTTCGCGGTGTCCACGGCGACACGCATGTCGCACGACGCCGCGACTTCCAGCCCCGCCCCGAAACAATAGCCGTTGACGCGGGCGATCACCGGCACGGGCAGGCGACGAATGGCTTCGCACACACGATGCGTCAGGGCCGGGCCGTCGTTGCCGTGACCGTGCTCGAAGGTTGCCATTTCCGCGATATTCGCGCCACTGATGAACGAACGCGTTCCCGCCCCGGTCAGCACCGCCACGCGCAGATCGGGATGGGCGGAAACGTTCTCGAACGCCTCCGCCAATTCCCGCTTTCCTGCGTTTCCCAGGGCGTTCCGGTTGGCGGCATTATCGACCGTGATCCGCGCGACCCCGCGAGGGTCTACGTCGCAAAGGATCATTTGCGGTGACGCAGCACGGAGTCACGGATCAGCGGCATGCGGTCGTTGCCGAAATACATATCGTCCTTGGCCACGAAGATCGTCGGTGAACCGAACCCGCCACGCGCGATGAGTTCATCGGTATTGGCGCGGAGACGGTCCTTGTTCGGCTGCTCGTTGATCCCCGCGAAGAACGCCGCGGGGTCGACCCCGGCGCGCTTGCAGATTTCGGTCAGCACATCGTCCTTGGACATGTCGAGGTCGTCGCCCCAATAGGCGTTGAACGCGGCCATCATCAACGGTTCAAGCTGTTCGGTCCCTTCCAGCCAGCAACAGCCGCGCATGATCTTGACGCTGTTCACCGGAAAGACGGTGGGGCGATAATGCATCTTGATGCCCAGGAAGCGCGCCCAGTCCTGCTGGTCCTTTTTCCCGTACGCCTGCTTCGGCACCACTGGCTTTTCGCGGGAGTTATGCACGCTTGGGTTCACGGCATTGAACACGCCGCCGACCAGATGCGGCCGCCAGGCGATCGTCACTCCGATTTCCTTGCGCAGTTCAATCAGACTGTGGACCGCGAAATAGGTCCAGGGGCTGGAGCAATCGAAAAAACATTCCACTTCTGCCATGATAGACTCCTATGGTGAAATCAGGCTTCGACCGGCACGGGACGCGCGCGCTGATTGTACAGCATCTTCGCCCGCCGATCCTTTTCTTCCTGCGACAGTTTCGACTGGTCTTCGGCGAAGTCCGCTCCGACCGCCATGCCCCGCTGCACGCCTGGTCGCGCTGCGAGTTCTTCCTGCCAGCGCTTGAAATACGGAAACTCCTCGATGTCCTGGCCTTGCATTTTCCAGTTGATTGTCCAGGGATAACAGATCATGTCGGCGATGGTATATTGGTCTCCGGCCAGATATCGGTTCTTGTACAGCCGGTTGTTCAAAACGCCATAGAGTCGGTTGACCTCATCGGTGAAGCGGGTGATCGCGTAGGTCTGATCGCCCTTCGATGCATCCAGGCGACGGAAATGCCCGCACTCCCCGGATTTCGGCCCCTGGTTGGCCATCTGCCAGATCAGCCATTCATTGACCGTGTGCTTGCCGCGCAGGTCCTGGGGATAAAACCGGCCAACCTTCTCGGCGAGGTAGATCATGATCGCCCCGGACTCGAAGATCGCCAGCGGCCCGCCGCCGTCAGCGGGCGTGTGGTCCACCATCGTCGGCATCCGGTGATTGGGGTTCATCGCCAGAAATTCCGGCGTGAACTGGTCGCCCCGGCCGATGTTGCACTTGACGATGTTGTAGGGGATGCCCGCTTCCTCCAGCAGGATGGTCACCTTCTTGCCGTTCGGAGTCGGCCAGTAGTGCAGATCGATCATGGGTTGGTGCTCCTGAATCCGTTTCCTGACATACCCTATCCGAGGTTGACGCAACCGGCCAGCGAGTGCCTTCTGTCAGCATTGCTTCCCTATTCCGGATGACCAGCCGTGACCGAAATCGTGCTTGTGCACAGCTCCGATCTGCACGTCGACAGCGACCCCGCCGACATGACCTATGGCGATGACGGCACCACCGGCCTGCGCATCGTGCTGGAGGCCGGGAAGACCCACAACGCGTCCTACGTGCTGCTGGTCGGCGACATCTTCGACAACAACCGCCAGCCGCCCGCGATCCTGGACCGTTGCGTCGAACTGCTCGCCGATGCCGGCCGGCCGGTCATCGTTCTGCCGGGCAACCACGATCCCGTGAGCCGGGACAGTGTCTGGCTGCGCGGCGGCATGGCCGAGCTTCCGCACGTCCATATTATCGGCGTAACGCACGAACAGGCCGTCCACTTCCCCGACCACGATCTGGAGGTCTGGGGTCATCCGCATGTAGATTATGACAATATGGTCCCGCTCCGCGCGCCCCGGCCGCGCACGACGCGATGGCAAATCGCGCTGGCGCATGGGCATTACGAGGAAGACGGGGCGATCCCGCTGCGCCCGTCCTGGCTGATCTCAGACGCCGAGATCGATGCAACCGGCGCCGACTACCTTGCGTTGGGGCACTGGAACCGCCCGGCACAGGTGGGAACCGGCGCGGTACCTGCGTTTTACTCGGGCTCGCCCGATCTCGCGAAAACCGTAAACGTGGTACGGCTGACGGGCAACGGTACCGTGCACGTCACCCGCGAACCGGTCAGCTGGTAGCCCGCAGCCGACGCTACACGAACGTGATCGCGGGCGGCTGGGTCCGGTCCCCCGGGCGTCGAAGAACAGCCAACAATGGTGATGTTGGCCTTGCTTGGTCTCCGCGCCCATGTCGAACCAGCGGATCCGGTGGGTGATCACCAGCACCCGATCCAGCGGGCCTGACGAAATCAAGGATGAGGCCCGCTTGCCGGCGATCCAGGTGAAGCGCAGCAACAAGGCCAGTTGGGCATCATGCCGCTCGGCCAGTTGGATGGCGTGCTCCACGAAGGACAGAAGCAGCTTCGCCGACCTCGGCGCCCCCCGCTCCGCACCGCCATCGCCGTAGGGGGGATTGGTCACGATGGCCTGGCAGCCTCCGGGGATGGTCGGGCAAGCCAGAAAGTCTACCCCGCCCATGCCGTAACCGCGATCGTTCAAATCCGTCGCGACGACCTCCCGGCCGCTTTGCTCGATGACCCGGGAAATCGCCCCGTCACCGCAGCAGGGCTCCCAGACCGGCCCACGGAGGGGGACGTTGTCCAGCAAAAGCTGGGTGACCCAGTCGGGCGTCGGGTAGAAATCGTTCTCCACCCGCGTGAAGTTGGAAATGTGGATCGGGCGGAATTCCCGCGGCGGCACGATCGGCAGCTCGTTCAATTGCAACCTCCCCACAACATCCCAACGAACTGACCCGGTGCCGGGCGCGTGACTTTCCGCTTATGCCGGATCAGTTTGGATTCGGGGAAGCGACCTGAATCGATCTGGTGCATACGCCCGGCGAGGTGCACGCCCGCAAACCAGGGTGGGCGACAGAGTCGACGTCATATCAACTGTCTGTGACGGCCGAGATCGTTGTGGGCCAGCTCACAGACCTTCGTTCCGCTCATTTGATAGTCCGCAAGCACCACAGCAGGACGGACAAGGGCGGTCCTGTTTCGATATTGACACAGATAGGGGGTCCAGATGCACGACGCCAGCCTATTGGGACAGGATTGGGTGCTCATTTTGCAGCGTGCGCGCCGTCAGCGCACCGAACATCTGCGGGGTTGGGCGAGCGGCGGCCCAGCACGGTTGGCGTCCGCATTGTTGGCCACCAATGGTCCGCGCGTCAGGGTCGGACTGGTCGTACTTGCGATCTTCGGGTTGATCAAGGCCGGCCACGATGGCGGGCACAGTGCGACCGTCATGGTGGCGATCTGCCTGGCATCCGTCATATCCAGTATCGCCGGGTTCGCGTTCTCCGCGATTTGCGGCGCCATTCTCTTTCATTTTCACGACGATCCCGTGCAGATCGTGCAAATCATGATTGTGTGCAGCATCGCCAATCAGGCGTCGATGACCTGGGCGTCTCGACACGATATCGCCTGGCGCGGACTTCGCGTGTATCTCCTCGGCGGTGCGCCGGGGCTGGCGATCGGGGTTTGGATTCTCCTCAATATGGACCGAGGGCTTTATGCGCATGGATTTGGCGCGGCCCTCTTGCTGTATGGCGTTTACATGCTTGTCCGCAAACCGTTCGTCGTGCGCCACCCGCCAGTGGCGCTGGACCTCCTCGCTGGATTTCTTGGCGGCATAACGGGCGGCGCGGCAGGGTTTCCCGGCGCGTTCGTGACGATCTGGTGCGGTATGAAAGGGTGGAGCAAGGCGCGCCAGCGGGCGGTCTTCCAGCCGTTCATCCTGTCGATGCAGGTCGCGGCTTTGCTTGCCATCAGCCTGCTGCGGCCAGCAGGCACGGGCATGCCGGGGTTCGATATCGCCAATCTGCTTTTTGTCCCCGCTTCGTTGGCTGGAACTTGGGCTGGCCTCGCACTCTACGGGCGTATGTCCGATCTACAGTTCGGGCGTGCCGTCAACCTGCTGCTGATCGCATCGGGCCTGAGCTACGTCGTCTGAGCAGCCAGACCCGAACGCAAAACCGCGGGTTATCGGATGGTGGTCGACCGAGCCTCGGCGGCCACCCAGGGATCGATGCATCCTGCCCTGCCGCGATGGTAGATCGTCAGCCCGTCCAGAACCGCGATCTTCGTATAGCGGGTCCAAACCCGCCCGAACGCCGGGTCTGCTTTGCCGATCACGCCGATATAGTCGGGTGCACCCGGGCGGGTGTCCACGACCGCGAGGTCGGGGCAGCCGGCGATGAAATCATGCGCCACCCAGCGCGCAACCGGGAACTCCTTGGTCGCCGCGGGATCGAAGCGAGCGCGCCAGAGTTCCCCCTGCAGCGCCCACATCGAGTCGAAGCGCGACGCCCATGCCACACCGGTGTTGTTGACCACCGGAAAGCCGAGCGCGATCCATTGCGAGAACGCAATGTAGGTACGGGCATGCTCACGCCGGACGATCTGCTCCAGCTTCTGGACCGTGGTAATTTCGGGTTGGACAGCCAGCGCGACCTCGGGTTCCAGCCGTTGGAAAGCCGTCACGCAGAACACCGTCGCCGCGATCCCGGCCAGGGCCATCGGAAAGCCCAGGCCGCGGGTTTCGGAGCGCCGGTGCAGCCAGCTGGACATTGCCCAGCACAGCAAAGCCAGAATGGTCGCGATCGTCGCAGGCAGGCGGTGGTAGAACCAGTCTTTGCCGTCGACAAAGCAGACGACGGTACTCGCGACGGCAAACACCATGATCGCCAGCAGAAGGTTCCGCTCTGGGAGATCACGCCGCGCATGGCGCCACAGCAGAATTGCGACGGCCTCGCCCCCGATCAGCACGGCGCTTTCCTGGAGCAGTCGGACAAAGGAGACGTCGGTACCGCCGTAAATCGCCAGCGCCAAGGGCACGGCGCGCCCGAGATAGGCCGGACAGATCAGCGCCACGGCCAACCCGTATGCGGCCATGGTGGTCGCCGTCATGATCGGCATCACCCGCCAGGGGCGCAGGCCGCGCAGCAGCGCCACCCCCTCCAGTGCCGCGATCACACCGGCATATTGCGGCTTCAGTGCGCAGCCGACGCCGGCGACGAATCCGACGCCAAGACTGGTCGGCCATTTTGCGTGCCGCCCGTCGAGCGAACCCGCATACAGTGCAAGATATGGCAGCATCGCCGCGACCAGCAGATGCTCCCGCTGCCCCAGATCGCCGCCCGGCACGATCAGCAGCATCGATCCGATCGCCGCGAACACCGGCAACCGGTCGGCGAACATGCCGCCCCGGCTGCGCAACAAAACCGCGGCCCACCAGCCACAGCCCAGCACCGAAGCGACGAAGAACGGCATTGCGATTTTTTGCGGATCGACTCCGCTCCAGGCGCCCAGCTGGATAGGGATCGCAGACAACCAGACGATGAGTGGCGGATTGACCTCGACCAGGTCGACATACAGCTCGCGCCCGGCCATCCAACGCCGAGCGACATAGAGCAACCAGGCGATGTCGTCTTTCAACGGGGTGCGCATCGCCGCGAACAGCACGACCGACATTACAACCGAAAGAAACAATGTGCTGGCAACGGCCACCGTCATCCGGCGCGCGGGACTGGCCGGCTCAAACACTCTAACGTTCACTTGGTTCATCGGCGTTTTCGTTCACCTGGGCGCGGGAGACCGTGCCTGTTGCCACAACAGCAAAGCCCAGCCAAGTGGCAAAATGATGGTGTGAATTTGAGCGAACGCCTAAAATGAGGTCGCTCTCGAGAAAGCTTGATCCTGCCCCTCCGCCGGCGGCAGACTGGCCGCAATCAGGAGGATCCGACATGTCAGCCACCCCCGACCGTCCCGTCGCCCCCACCGGTTTGAACCACGTCGTCATCAACGTCCGCGACCTCAATGAAACTCATCGGTTCTGGACGGAAAAGCTGGGTTTCACCCAGGTCGGCGAATTCCAGCTAGTCCACCGCGGCGGCCCAGCCCGCCGCATGCAGTTTTACAGCGGCGATCACGACGGCAAGCTGACCCACCACGACATCGCTTTCATGGAGGTCCCAGGCCTGCCCGCGCCCAACCCCGACGGAACCCTGGTCAGCGCGATCGGCCATATCGCCCTCGCTCTGCCAAACCGGGAAGCCTGGCTGAAACAGCTCGCCTTCCTGCAGGCCAGCGGCGTGGCGTTCGAACGCCGTGTCGAACATGGCATGACCCACAGCCTCTATATCCGCGATCCCAACGGCTACACCGTGGAATTGCTGTACGAGCTGCCGCGCGAGGTGTGGGAGGGCAATATCCAGGCTGCGCTGAACCACTACGTGGCTTTGCCGACCGAGGGTGAGGCCGCACTGGCGGACAACCACGAAAATGTGCCAGTGTTCGCACCCGTACAATAGCAGGTTTCAAGATGCTTGCCGCGACACTCGCACCCTGGTTCAGCCGCCGGGGCATCCATTATGGCTGGGTCATGGTCGGTCTGACCTTCCTGACTGCCGTCTGCTCCTCGGCCGCGATCAGCCTGCCCGGCGTGATCCTGCTGCCGCTCACCAAGGAGTTCGGATGGACCCGCGGCGACGTTTCAGGCGCCATCGCGCTGATGCTGGCACTGTTTGGCATCATGGCGCCCTTCGCCGGGGCGTTGATTCTGCGTTATGGGCTGCGCAGCGTCGTCGTAACCGCCGCCACGATGGTGGCGATCGCGCTGACCAGCACGACATTTGTAAGCCAGCGGTGGCATCTGTGGATCAGCCTTGGTCTGCTTCTGGGGACCGCCGCCGGGATGACGGCCCTGGCGCTGTCGGCGACCGTCGCCAATCGTTGGTTCGCCAAGCGCCGCGGCCTTGCGATGGGCGCGCTGACCGCGGCCTTCGCCGCCGGCCAACTCACGTTCCTGCCAACCGCCGCCTGGCTGGCATCGACCTATGGCTGGCGAATGGCGATTTTCCCCGCCATCATCGGATGCTCGGTCTGCGCGGTCCTTTATGTGCTGCTCGCGCGCGACTACCCCGCCGATATCGGCCTCGCGCCTTTTGGCGATACCCAGATCCAGCCGCGCCCGCAGCGCATCCCCGGCAGTGCCGTCGCGATCAGCCTGAATGTGCTGCGAGAGGCGTTGCCGCTGCGCATTTTCTGGGTGCTGGCCGGGACGTTCTTCATCTGCGGACTGTCTACCTCCGGACTGGTCAACCAGCATTTCATTCCGTTCTGTGCCGATAACGGCGTGGGACCGGTGCAGGCCGCGTCCTTCCTGGCGATGATGGGTATCTTCAATTTCGCCGGCACGATTTGTTCGGGGTGGCTTTCGGATCGGTTCGACAACCGCGTGCTGCTGGGCTGGTATTACGGGCTGCGCGGGCTGTCGCTGATGGTGCTGCCCTTCACCCAGTTCGATGTCCTGTCGCTGTCGATCTTCGCGGTGTTCTTTGGGCTGGATTACGTTTCGACCGTGCCGCCGACGGTACGGCTGGCGGCGCAGCATTTCGGCACCGCCAAGGCGCCGATCGTGTTTGGCTGGGCGTTCTCGGCGCATCAGCTTGGCGGGGCGATTGCCGCGCTTGCCGCGGGCTTGTCCCGCGATGCGGTCGGGAATTACGTCCCGGCGTTTTTCGCGGGCGGACTGATCTGTCTGGTGGCGGTGCTCGCGTTGTTCGCCGCGCCCCGGGTCCGGCCGACCGCCGTCGCGACCTGAGTCTTCCCCCGCGCCGTTCCCTGGCCTAGCGTTCCCCCAAGCAAGGGGGAGCGACCATGTCCGACACACTGTTTTCCGGTCTGAAAGTCATCGATTGCGCGAGCTGGATTGCCGGCCCAGCCGCGGCGACCATGCTGTCCGATTTTGGCGCCGACGTGATCAAGATCGAGCCGCCGGGCGTAGGCGACCCCTGGCGCGGCCGTACCCCGAACCCCAACGCGCCGACCGACTACTACTGGCAGTTGACATCCCGCAACAAACGCAGCCTGGCCATCGACCTCAAGCACGATGAGGGACGGGCAGCGCTGCATCGGCTGGTGTCGTCCGCGGATGTATTCGTGACCAATTTTCCGTTGCCGGTACGGGAGCGTCTGGGGCTGGCCCATACGCAGTTGCTGCCGTTGAATCCTCGGCTGATCTATGCGTCTTTCACGGCGTATGGGGAGGAAGGGGAGGAAGCGGCAAAAACCGGTTTCGATTCCACGGCTTATTGGGCGCGCACCGGGCTGATGGACATGGTCCGGGCGTATGACGACTACGAACCGGTGCGGTCGATGCCGGGGATGGGCGATCATCCGAGCGCGACCGGGCTGTACGCGGCGATCGTGACCGCGCTGTACAGACGAGAGAAGACGGGGACAGGCGGGCTGGTGCAATCGTCCCTGTTGCAGAATGGACTATGGGCCAATGCCTGCGCGGTGCAGACCCGGCTTTTCGGCGATCATGTCCCGCATCGACCGACCCGGTTGGAGGTGCCGAACGCGCTGGCGAACCATTACAGGACCGGGGACAATCGGTGGTTCATCATGGCGCTTTACAATGAACAGCGGCAGTTGCGCGGGTTTCTGTCGGCGATCGGGCGGGAGAATCTGGCTGACGATCCCCGGTTCGCGACCGATGCGGCGCGGAAGAAGAACGCCGCCGCTTTAGTTGGCGTGCTGGATGAGGTCTTCGCGACGCGCACTTTGGCGGAATGGCGCGAGATACTGGACGGCGTCGGGGTGACGTTTGGGATTGTTGGGAAGGTCGATGAGGTGCTGGAGGATCCGCAGATGGTCCATGCCGGCGCGTTGGTTCCGTTTGCCGATGGGCAGGGGATGACGGTTTCGGCACCGTTCCACGTGGCGGGGGCGGCGAAGGTCGCGCCAAGGCGGGCGCCGGGGATTGGGCAGGATAGCGAGGCGGTGTTGGCGGAAGCTGGGTATTCGGGGGAGGAGATCGGGCGGCTGCGCGGTTTGGGGGTGCTGGGGTAAGAGAGCGATCGACACGATGCACGCCTGCCACCTAATATTTACAAAAAGACATTATCACGTCTAGTGATTTAATGGTGCTTGGCAGATTTTGGGGCGGCGTGGCGCGCTACCGGCGTCGTGCAGCCGGTGAACCGGTTTCTTCCCAATCTCGGCCCCCGCATCACCATCGTCGACAACACCGGCAAGCGCATCGCTCGGCGGCGTGGCACCGGCCCGGGTCTTGGGCCGACCGAGTTCATGGCGCCGCACGGGCTGTGCGTGGACAGCCGCGGTGACATCTACGTCGGTGAGGTTTCGTGGACGCAGTGGCCGCAGCTTTATCCTGACAAACCCCGGCCGGAGAACCTGCGGTCGCCGCATAAGTGGCGGAACGTGGGGTAGGAGGCATCACGCCGCTTCAGCGACAACCGGGTAACGCATGGTCCCGCCTACTGCGATTTCCAGCGTGAAGGCCCCACCGATCCCCGCGACCAGGGCCGCGGGCAGTTCCGCGTCCCCATCGGTCCAGCAGTATCCGTTGTCGGCCTCGTAGGCGTGGAATCCGAGGCCGAAGGACGCCTCCGACGCCGCCGCGAGCCGTAGTGTTGCCCCGGCGACCGTCCGGATTTCCCGGATCGCCACGCCGAGCATGCGGGGGTCGCGCGCTGTGCCGGCCTCGGCCGGGCAGACCGAGCGGGAGCGGATGCGAATGTCGGCATCGGACTTGGGGAGATTGAAGACGTGCCAGTTGCCGGGCGCTTTACGCCCGTCGATCCGTCGGCCGTTCAAGACGATGTGCAGATCGGGATCGTCGGTCATCGGCAGGCCGGGTCGCGGCCCTGCCCGATCCAGCAGGCGCCGCCAGACCGCATCGACGATCGGCCCGCCGGTCAGCACCGGGACGCAGGGCGCTTTCGCCGGTTGGTCCCAACCGCTGTTGGCGTTGCGGAACAGCCAGCGGTTGCCGTCGTCGCGGTAGCTTTCCGCCGGCGCACCGTTGGCGATCAGGATGTCGTGGGTCTCGAGCTCGACATGAAACAGCGCGACCTCCTGGGCGCGGTCGTCCCATGCGATGCTGCGGTGATTGACCAGGAACTCGGCCGGGATCAGCACGCCGTCGAGCAGGAACGAATGGCCTTTGGTGACCCGCAGATCCTGGAACGGCACGTTCGGCGCAATTGCGTTTTTGCGCACGATCACCGGCGTGGCCGGCCCGCGTTTGCCTCGCGTCGCCAGTACTTGGCCCATGCCGATCCAGGCAATCGGGCGCACCGCGCCGCCGAGCGTGGTGACGAGGTCCCCGAGCTGGAGGTCCTGCACCTGAACCTCGCCCGTCGGCGTGCGGATCAGCGTGCCCGGAAGGAAGCAGAGGGGCGTGAGGTCGGTGCCGTCAGCGCTTGTGGTCGCGTAAACCGGGATGTTGTTCGTCGTGCTCAGCGAAAACGAATAGATGCCGCCGCCGAAGCCGAGTTGCCCGGACGCGAAAGTCACCGACGTGGGATCGACGCCCGTGAGATCGATCGTATCGGTGCTGCCGAAGCCCTGGACGATGCCGTGCGCGTTCGTTGGGCTGTCGAGGTGCAGAGAGGCGTTCGCGCCGGCGAACACGATCGTTTCAGTCGAAGAAATGGACCCCTGCACCTCCAGCGTCGAGCCGGCCGCGATCGTCACGCTCCCGGTGCCGGTCAGGCTGCCGAGCACCACCGTGCTCGGATCGATGAGAATGACGCCGTCGTTTTCCAGGACGCCGGTATCGGTGAGGGTTGCGTTATTCGCCGTCAGGGTGACCCCGGCGGCGATCGTGTTGGCGCCGCCCAGCGTCCAGGACGCGCCGGAATCGATGACGATTTGGCTGAATCCGAGAAATTCCGACCCGATACCGCTGACGGTCCCCGCGACGGCGCTGGACGCCAGTTCCAGCACGTTGGTTACGGTCGAGGCCCCGACGACGCGGCCGGAGAAGGAGGCGCCTGCTTCGAGGATCAGGCGGCCCGCACCGGTGCCGAAATCGACAGCGTTGGCGCTACCAGAGCCGAGAATGGCGCCGCCGTCGATAAGGGTGCCGCCCGAGACCGAAACGCCCACTCCACCGCCGGAGCGGCCATAGCCCCCGGCAATCGTGCCGAGGTTGACCAACGAGGCGCCGGATAGTGAGACGCCTGCCCCGCCAATGCCGCGCGAGGCCCGGCCGCCTGTGATCGCGCCGGTGTTTATCAAGGTTCCACCTCCGGAAACCGCCACGCCAGCACCGCCCGCTCCGGCGGAAGACCCGCCCACTTCATCGCCGCCGGCGCCGCCGCCGATCAATCCGGAGTTCGACAGGGTGCCGCCGACCGAGAGCGAGACGCCCGTCCCGCCCGCCCCACCGTTTCCAAAAATACTGAACCCGCCGGTGCCCCCGGCGATCGCTCCGGAGTTCGAGGCCGTACCGTCGACGGAAATGAAAAGGCCCGTTCCGCCCGTCCCACCTGGATTGTAATAACCATCCCCAGCGAGGCCGCCCGTTATCGCTCCGGAGTTCGACACCGAGCCGCCTGCGGAGACCGAGACGCCGGCCCCCCCCGACCCACCGGAACCGCCGATGCCGCCGCCGGCGAAGCCGCCGTGGCCGCCTGCGCCGCCGAGAACCGTCGCGCCGTTGCTCAGAGTGCCGCCGGCAACGGCGATGCCCGTCCCACCTGACCCGCCGTTGGCGCTCATGGTGCCCACGGAGCCTTTGAGGCCCACGATGGCGCCGGCATTCGCGACCGAGATACCGGAGGCGAATGTGTCGGTACTATCGCTCAGATTCCATGTTGCACCGGCGTCGATCGCGACCAGCTCAAAATCGGTGTAACGGGAGCCGAAGCTGCTCAACGTCCCGGCGGAGGCACCGGACGCCAGTTCCAGCGTGCTGACCGCGGTGGCTCCGATTGTATTGCCACCGCTGACAGTGCCGGAGAACACGGCGCCAGGATCGACGATCACCCGGTTGGCAAATCCGGCGGCCAACCGAACGGCGAAACCAGTGCCCGCGATGGTGCCGGCGTTGGTGACGGTGACGGCGGCGTTGCTACCCCGGATGCCGTAGTCGCCGCTGACAACGCCGTGGCTTTGGTTCGTGATGGAGCCGGCGCCATTCAACTGGATGGCCACGCCGCCGCTGGCGGAACCGTTCCCCGCGATGGTTCCGGCGTTGGTGACGGTGACGGCGGCGTTGCTACCCCGAATGCCGTAGTAGCCGCTGACGACGCCGTGGCTTTGGTTCGTGATGGAGCTGACGCCGTTCAACTGGATGGCCACGCCGCCGCTGGCGGAGCCGTTCCCCGCGATGGTGCCGGCGTTGGCCAGCGTCAGCGCGGCGGCACTCGCGATCGCGCGATAACCCTGCACAATCCCGCTGCTGGCGTTGGTGATGGTGCCGCCGGCCAGCACGATGCCCCGGCCGTTCGCGGCGGTGAGGTTGCCCGCGATGACGCCGTAATTGGCGATAGACGCGGCGTAGATGGCGGAGATCGCGCGGAAACCGCCGATCGTGCCGGAATTCGTAACCGCGCCGCCCGCGTCGAGCACGATGCCTCGGCTGCCGCTTCCGGAGTAGGCGCCGGCGATGGTGCCGGTGTTGGCGACGGTCCCGGCGCTGGCGAGTTCGGCGGCGATGCCACCAACGGCGCCCAGGATGTCGCCGGCATTGGCGATCGTCCAGTCCGAGTGCGCGGGCAGCGCGTAAAGTCCGGCCTGCAAGGTGGAGGACGGCTGGATGTATGTGGGATTATCGGCCGTCGCCAAGCTAACGAGACTGGTGACGATGCCCGAAATCGTATGCGTCATCGCAATGCCTTTTCGTCGCACCGCGCCGCCGCGCAGGCTCCCCTCGGGGAGCCTAGGCCGCGCCAATTGTTTGCGCAATGGTAAGTATTGGGTGCTGCCATGGTCAACCGGCTGTCCCGCGGGCGCCGGCCGACCATCACGGCAACAGTCTAAACGTTTTCATGACATGGCCTGACTCGCCATCGCCGCACAACGGCGCTAATCCCCGCCGGCTGACACGCTGAAGGATGAACGCCATGCCCGCTTACCGCTCCCGCACCACCACCCACGGCCGCAACATGGCGGGCGCCCGCGGCCTTTGGCGCGCCACCGGGATGAAGGACGGCGATTTCGGCAAGCCGATCATCGCCATCGCCAACAGCTTCACCCAGTTTGTCCCCGGCCATGTGCATCTGAAGGACCTCGGCCAGCTCGTCGCGCGCGAGATCGAGAAGGTCGGCGGCGTCGCCAAGGAGTTCAATACCATCGCAGTCGATGATGGCATCGCGATGGGCCATGACGGCATGCTGTACAGCCTGCCCTCCCGCGAGCTGATCGCCGACAGCGTCGAATACATGGTCAACGCGCATTGCGCCGATGCGCTTGTCTGCATTTCCAACTGCGACAAAATCACCCCGGGCATGCTGATGGCCACCATGCGCCTGAACATCCCGACAATCTTCGTCTCCGGTGGGCCGATGGAGGCTGGCAAGGTCATCCACAAAGGCCAGGAACGGAAGGTCGACCTGATCGACGCGATGATCCAAGCCGCCGACAGCGCCAACACAGACGCCGAAGTCGAAGTCATCGAGCGCTCGGCATGCCCGACCTGCGGCTCCTGCTCCGGCATGTTCACCGCCAATTCCATGAATTGCCTGACCGAGGCGCTGGGCCTCGCGCTGCCCGGCAACGGCACCATCGTCGCGACCCACGCCGATCGGCGCGAGCTGTTCCTGGAAGCCGGCCGCCGCATCGTCGAGATCACCCGCCGTCACTACGAAACCGAGGATTTCTCGGTTTTGCCGCGCAACATCGCCACGTTCGCTGCGTTCGAAAACGCGATGACGCTCGACATCGCCATGGGCGGGTCGACCAACACCGTGCTGCATCTCCTTGCCGCGGCGCAGGAGGGCGAGGTCCCATTCACCATGCTGGACATCGACCGGCTGTCCCGCCGGGTGCCGTGCCTCTGCAAGGTCGCACCCTCCGTCGCCAACGTGCATGTCGAGGACGTCCATCTCGCCGGCGGGATCATGGGCATCATGGGCGAACTCGATCGCGCTGACCTGATCGATACCTCGGTCTCCACGGTGCATGCCGAGACGATGGCCGAGGCCCTCCAACGCTGGGACGTGATGCAAACCGCCGATGAGGCCGTGAAGACGATGTTCCGCGCGGCACCTGGCGGCGTGCCGACGATCGAGGCGTTCAGCCAAAGCCGGCGGAACGAACATTTGGACGTGGACCGAGCCAAGGGCGTGATCCGGGACAAGGCGCATGCGTTCTCGGCGGATGGCGGGCTGGCGGTGCTCTATGGGAACATCGCCCAGGACGGATGCATCGTGAAAACCGCCGGGGTGGACAGTTCCATCCTGACCTTCACCGGGCCGGCGCGGATTTTCGAGAGCCAGGATTCCTCGGTCAGTGCCATTCTGGGCGGACGGATCAAGCCGGGCGATATCGTGCTGGTGCGCTACGAAGGGCCGCGCGGCGGACCAGGGATGCAGGAGATGCTGTATCCAACCAGCTACCTGAAGTCGAAAGGCCTGGGGAAAGTCTGCGCACTGGTGACGGATGGGCGCTTCTCGGGCGGGTCTTCCGGGCTGTCGATCGGGCATTGCTCGCCGGAAGCGGCGGAGGGCGGAAATATCGGGTTGGTCGAGGATGGCGACATCATCGAAATCGACATCCCGAACCGGCGGATCGAGCTGAAAGTGTCCGACGAGGTCCTCGCGGCGCGGCGCGCGGCGATGGAGGCCAAAGGTGCCAACGCATGGCAACCGACCGAGGTGCGGACGCGGAAGATCACCATGGCACGGCGTGCCTATGGCGCGATGGCCACGAGTGCGGCACGTGGGGCGGTGCGGGACGTGGCGATGCTCAAACGCGGGTGAGGTGTTTTTCGGCGGCCCGCTGGACCGAAAGAGGCGCGCGCCCGGTTTGGGCGCGCGACGACGCGGAAGCGCGATTAACCCCCGGTCACCTTCGCCGGATGCGTCCGCAGATAATGCAGCGCATGCTCAACCCCGCTCCCGCTGAGGTTCACGCCCGCCATCTGCAATCCCATCTCGCATCCGCACAATGCCGCCATCAGCGTCAAATCGTTGCAATCGCCTAAATGGCCGATGCGGAACATGCGGCCCTTCACCTTGCCCAGCCCCGTACCCAGGGACATGTCGAAATTCTCATAGATCAGGCCCCGCACCGCGTCGGCATCCGTTCCCTCCGGCGTCATCACACCAGTCAGGACGGGTGAGTAGACCGCGGGATCGGCGCACTGGATTTCCAAACCCCACGCACGCACCGCCGCACGACACGCCGCCGCCAGCCGCTGGTGCCGAGCGAAGACCTGATCGAGGCCCTCGGCGAAGATCATTTCGAGCGCTTCGGACAGCCCATAAAGCAGATTCGTATTGGGCGTGTAGGGCCAATACCCCGTCTCGTTCATCGAAACAATATCACCCCAGTCCCAGAACGAACGCGGCAGCGTCGCGGTCTTCGACGCGTCCAGCGCCCGGGCAGACAGCGCGTTGAAGCTGATCCCCGGAGGCAGCATCAGCCCTTTTTGAGAACCGGAAACCGAAACATCCACGCCCCACTCGTCATGCCGGTAATCGGCGGCGGCGAGGCCTGAAATCGTATCCACCATCAGCAGCGCCGGATGCCCCGCGCCATCGATCGCCCGCCGCACCGCCGCGATATCCGAGGTCACCCCCGTTGAGGTCTCATTATGCACCACGCACACCGCCTTGATCCGATGTGCCTTGTCCGCCCGAAGCCGTTCCTCGATCATCCCCGCGTCGACCCCGCGCCGCCAACCCTCGACCCCCGGCAGCCCCAGGAATTCCGGCCGCAGCCCCAGCCGTTCCGCCATTTTCTTCCATAACGATGCGAAATGCCCGGTCTCGAACATCAAAACCCCGTCTCCGGGGCTGCATGTATTGACCAGCGCCGCCTCCCACGCGCCAGTGCCCGACGCCGGATAGATCGCCACCGGATGCTTGGTCTTGAACACCTGCTTGATGCCGGAAAGAACGTGAAGGCCAAGCGCCCCGAACTCCGGCCCCCGATGATCGATCGTCGGGTAGCTCATCGCCCGCAAAATACGGTCGGGCACCGGGCTCGGCCCCGGGATTTGCAGCAAATGACGGCCGGCAGGATGGAAGTCGAGCTTCAGCATGTCGCGTGCCCTTCTGATTGGCACGAATGCTAGGCTGGGGCGGAGGTTCGAGGAAACGATTTTCTACCGCGGCACCGCCACCTTCAACACCGCCCCATCGAACCCCACCGGCTTGAAATGCGCCCGTACCGTCACCTCGGCGACACCGCCTGGGATCGTCACCCCATAAACATCCCGGGTGAACGGCTGCTCGTCCTCATGCGGATGCTCCAGCACCCGCGTCCCCAGCACCGTGCCATCCGGCCCCAGCACCTCGATCCGATCCGCATACCGCTCCCAGCCGGTGTCCCGGCTGCGTACCGTCACGTCGAAATCGAAAATCCGCCCGGACCGGTGCGCTACCTTGACGTCGGTAACATCGGCCTCACCCGCGAGAGCGGGCGCCGCCGCCAGCAACCCAATCAGCGCCAGACCGGCCAGCCGGATCATACCGCCCGCCACAGCTCCCCGTCGCGCGCCGCCTTGCCATCGATTTCCAGCTTCAGCAAATGCGCGATCACATTCCGCTCCGCCGCCCGGCGCAACCGGGGATCGATCTGCGAATACAGCGCATCCATCAGCTGATACGGCGTCGCCGGACCTTCCTGCAGCTTCCGGGCGATCGCCCCTTCCCGCAGTTGCCGATGGCTAAGCATCTCCCCTACCAGTGCCCGAGGATCCCGTAACGCCGGCCCGTGCCCCGGCAGGAACACATCGTCGTCCCGCTGCAACAGCAGGTTCAGGCTGTCGAAGTAGTCCTTCATGTCGCCGCCCGGCGGGCTGACGATGCTTGTCGACCACGACATCACATGGTCGGCGCTGAACAGCACCCGATCCCCGTTCTTCGCCGGTAGCCCGAAACACAGATGATCGAGCGCATGCCCCGGCGTGTGCAACGACGTCAGCCCCGCAAGCATCTGCCCGTCCGAGAGCTTGATGTCCGCATCGAAGCTGTCCAGCCCGCTGACCTTGAACCCCACGCTCGGCGCCCCGCACTTCTCCTGCAAGGCCGGCAGCGCCCCGACATGGTCATGATGCGTGTGGGACACCAGCAGATAAGCGATCTGCCCCCCGGTATGGCGCATGATCGCGTCCACATGCTCCGGATGATCCTCCGGCCCCGGATCAAGCACCACCGTGCCCGCCTCCGTCTCGATCAGATAGGTGTTCGTGCCGAAATACGTCATCGGGCCCGGATTATTGGCCACGATACGGCTGATCCCCGGCAAAATGGGCAAATTCGCCCCGCGCTCGGGTTCCGGTTCGGTCAGAAAGGGCATGGTCGTCCTCGGTCTGTTCAATCGCGTTGATGACGCAAACCGAGGCCGGCGTAAACAGCCGCCAAACGACCTACTTGGTTGGCTTGGCGTCGTTCGCCGCGACCGGACGGATCACGCTGGTGATGGTATCCCGTAGCACCGTCACCTTCAGGTTCGGCGCGATCTCCACATCCACTTCCGTCCCCGGTACTTGCTTGCCGTCCTTGTCCGCCACCATCGCCACCTTCTGCACCACGCCAATGATGCCGCCGCCGGTCACGACCCGGTCGCCGCGCTTCAGCGCCGCCAGCATGTTCTTCATCTCTTTGGCCTTCTGTTGCTGCGGACGGATCAGCAGGAACCAGAAGACAGCGAAAATCATGACCAGGGGAAGAAACTGCGACGCACTCCCGAGCATGGAGTCCATACCTTGGGCGTACGCGGGGGAGATGAGCATGAAGGGGTCCTTGCGATGACGGAGGCCGGACCATACTTTCCGCCCCCCTCCCGTCAAGCATTAACGGACGCCAACCCATCATGGACCAAAACCTCACCGAACTTATCACACGCATCGCCGAGGCTTTGGACCGTCTGGCACCCAAGGCGCCGCCGCCGATCACCCTCGACGGCGCCGACGCTTTCGTCTGGCACCCCAACCCGCCGGCCCATCTCGCCCCGGTTGTGAAGGTCTCCCGCGTCGATATCGGCCTGCTGAAGGGCGTCGATCAGCAGAAATCCATCCTGCTGGAAAACACGCTCCGCTTCGCCCGCGGCCTGCCGGCCAACAACACCATGCTCTGGGGCGCCCGCGGGATGGGTAAATCCTCCCTCGTCAAAGCCACCCATGCCGCCGCCAATCTCGAAAGCCCCGGCTGCCTCGCGCTGATCGAAATCCATCGCGAAGACATCCGCACCCTGCCGGACCTCCTGAACGTCCTGCGCGCCCAGCCCCGCCGTTGCCTGATCCTCTGCGACGATCTGTCCTTCGAGAAAGAGGACAGCGACTACAAGGCTCTGAAATCCGTCCTCGATGGCGGGATCGAGGGCCGGCCTGAAAACGTCCTCTTCTACGCCACTTCCAACCGCCGCCACCTGATGCCGCGCGACATGATCGAGAATGAACGAGCGACCGCCATCCATGCCTCCGAAGCCACCGAGGAAAAAGTCTCCCTCTCCGACCGTTTCGGCCTCTGGCTCGGTTTCCACAATTGCGACCAGCCAACCTACTTCGCGATGCTGGAAGGTTACGCCGCAGACCTGAAACTGCCGATCTCGACCGAGGACCTCCGAGCTCACGCCGTCGAATGGTCCATGACCCGCGGCGCGCGGTCCGGCCGCGTGGCATGGCAATGCATCCAGGACATCGCCGGCAAACTGGGCGTGAAAGCAACCGCGTAACGGCCCGCACCGTTTCCTTCCCATCGTGACCGGGCCTGCCCGGCCACGATGGAACACAGAGCCAGCAACCCCGTTGCCAACAAGATCGTTGCAGTATAGGATCACTCAAAATTCGGGAGGATCCCATGGACCTGCAACGAGCCTGTCGCCTGCTCCAGGCCAGCATCCTGACACACCAGATCTCCGACGGCGACGCGAAATCGCTCGATCCCGCCACCACTGCCGCCTTGTCCAAAATCCACATCGACACAACCACCGTGCAATCCACGATGCGGGGCGGGGCGCCCGGCATCGACGCCTGTTTCTATGGCAAGACAACCGACGGCGACGGCATCCTGGCGTTCCGCGGCACGCTGAAACCCCAATTGGCACTCGAAAGCCTCGCGGAATTCCGCGCGGTGACCGACGACTGGCTGCAGGATACCGAGGCTATGCCAGTCCAAGGCACCAACCTCCCTGGCCTCGTGCACACGGGGTTTTGCAATGCCCTCGACGATCTCTGGCCCGCCATCGTCAGCTGGAACCTGGGGGCGACCCCACGCCTCTACGTCACCGGTCACAGTAAAGGCGGCGCCGTCGCCCATCTCGCCGCCTGTCGCCTGGCCACGATCGGCATACCGGTGACCGAAGTCTACAGCTTCGCCGCGCCGCGCGCTGGCACCCGCGCTTTCGTTGAAGCATTCAATAAATTAATCCCGGCCTGCTGGCGCTTCGAATATCAGGACGACCTCGTGCCGCATTTGCCGCCCGAGACCGGCGGCTGGCTCACCCATCTCAGCGATTTCCAATCCGCCGAACCGGCGCGGGTGGTACCAGCCGAGGTCCAATCCTTCATCAACCAGATCGAACGCATCGCCAATCTCAGCTATGCCTCGGCGGGCACGCTGCAATTCCTGAACTGGTCCACCCCCCCAGCCATCGAGACGGACGGCTTCTTTCTGCCGCTGCAGCGCAACCTCCATTTGGCACAACTGGTGGCGGAAGGGCGGCTGATGCAAATCGTCGGCGACCACGCCGCGACCGCTGGCTACACCACCGCGATCAGCCACCTCGCGCCAGTTTGACGGCACCGCACGAATTAATGAATTGTTACCTGCGTTCAGGCGTCTATACCGAACAGGCTGGATGACGAACCGAAGGCTGTCCGGTTCGTTTGCCGGCTGGCGCTAACCCTCTCGATCGGAGCGGATTCGATGTGTCGCCTGTGGCGTTGGACAATCCTCTTCGCGGTGGGACTGCTGCCCGGCCCTCTGGCTGTCGCGCAGCCCGCGCCGAACGCTCACCCGACCGGGGGCGTCGTGACCGCCGGCGTCGCGTCGATCGCCCAGAACGCCACCACCACGACAATCGCCCAAACCTCGCAACGCACCACGATCAACTGGCAGAGCTTCGACATCGGCAGCCAGCAGACCGTCCAGTTCAACCAGCCTTCCACCGGCTCGATCGCGCTGAACCGGGTCATCGGCGCCGACCCGTCGCAAATCGCCGGTCGGATCAACGCCAACGGACAGGTCGTCCTCATCAACCAGTCCGGCGTGACGTTCTTCCAGGGCGCGCAGATCAACACGTCCGGCCTGATGGTCACCGCCGCCGGCATCGGGGACGCCGCGTTCATGGGCGGTTCAACAACCTTTAACCAACCCGCCCACCCCAACGCCCGCATCGTCAACAACGGCACGATCACCATCGCCAATGCCGGCCTGGCCGCCCTGGTGGCGCCCAGCGTCGCCAATAACGGCATGATCTCAGCGAAGATGGGGCATGTCGTGCTTGCCGGCGCGCAGACCGCAACGCTCGATCTTTATGGCGACGGGCTGCTGTCGCTCGACGTGACGAACCAGGTCGCGCAGACACCAGCCGGCGGACAGGCCCTGGTGACCAACACTGGCGTCATTCGCGCCACCGGCGGCACCGTCCAACTCACTGCTCGGGCGGCCGACGGAGTGGTCGGCAAACTCGTCGACGCCGGAGGGACGGTCAGCGCAGCAGGTGGTACGGTCGTCCTGAACGGCGTCGGCGGTTCGATCTCGATCGAGGGTCAGCTCTCCGCCCCTGCCGGCAACATCCAGGTCTCGCCAACCGGCAACGTCACCGTCGCCTCCACCGCTCGGATCACCACCTCCAGCCCCAACGGTGGCGGCACCATCGCGTTGGGCACGACGCTGCCCCGAGCAAAGGGCGGCCAGTCGGTGACTCCGGCGGTGGTGTCGGCGAACGTCATCGTCGCCGCCGGCGCCCAGATCTCCGCCGATGCCACGAAACGGGGCAATGGTGGCAGAATCACGCTGTTGTCCAACAACACGACCATCATGGCCGGCTCGATCTCCGCCAAGGGCGGTCCGGCGGGCGGAGATGGCGGGTTCGTCGAGGTTTCCGGCAATACCTTGGCCTTCACCGGCGTGGTCGATACCACCGCGCCGCTCGGCAATGTGGGGACGCTGCTGCTCGATCCCTACGATCTCTATATTTCGGACGTCCAGCCAACCATCGCCAGCTATGTGGTTCAGTCGATCGATCTTCCGACGTTCGCCGCGAATCAGGCGCCGGACGCGGCAACCGTTTCCTGGGTCAGCCCAGCAACGCTGCGAGCCTCCGGCACCCTCATCAACATCGCGGCGACCAACGACATCTTCGTCGCGTCCTCAAACGGGACAGCCAACACATTGGATTTGACCTACGCCGGCCAGCTTTACCTGACGGCGGGGCACAATCTGACGATCGACCGCGGTTTCACCGTCCTCGCGGGGGTCATGCAATTCACCGCGGGCACCGGAACGATCACGCTTGGCGGGTCGTCCGGCGTGTCGGCCGGCCTGATCACCGCGCCGCAGCTCGCCGCATCAGCCCCCACCAACCTGCAAGGCCAGTTCGGAACCAACATATTGATGCAGGCCGGCACCGGCATTGCTCTGGCTGACTCGACGCTGGGCCGAACCACCGCACGGGTCTTCACGCTCGACCTGTCCACCGACAGCGGCGGCGTGACGCAGAGCCCAGGCGGCCGGATCGTCGCGATCGATGTAACCAGCGCCAACGGCATCGGAGGCACATTGAGCCTGCCGTCCACGAATAATGCGATCCAGCTCGTGGATTTCATAACCGTGACCGGGGGCGACATCAACGTGGTCAGCGGCACGAACATGTCGGTCGCCGGCACGCTGACCGCCGACAATATGTTCTTCGAGGTTGCCGCTGCCCGCGGTATTCTCGCGCTTGGCACCCCAACCGATGGCGGCGCGGAACCGCTCGTGCTGACGGCCGGTACCGGCGGACGCGTGACCCTCGTCGCCGACAATTACAGTCAGCCGGTCGGAGGCAACACCATCACGACCACCGGCGGAACGGTCGAACTGGCCCCCTTCTCAGCGATCAATACCAGCCTGTTCGGCGGTAACGGATTGGTCGTCGACACCAAACTCCTTCCCATTATCCAGACCAATGGCGGCACGATCGAACTCGGCGGCTTCACCAACGCCCCTGCTGGAGCGACCGCCCCGGCGGCGTCCGCCAGTTCCGTCACCATCGACGGCCCAGTCGACTTGACGGGGATCGCGACAACCCTTCGCATGGATGCCACCGGCACCGTCACGCAACCCGGCGGCACGATCACCGCCGGCGGCATCGTCGCGAACGGCAGCGCCGTGACCCTGACCAACGCCGCCAATATTTTCGCCAATGCCGGCGGGTCCGCCGCGACCACATTCACGGTCACCTCCAGCGTGCCGCTGACGTTGGGCAATATCTCTGCCGGCACGTCGGAAACCATCGTCGCACCCTCGATCTCGATCGCAGGAACCCTGAACACCGCCCTTCTGTTGCTGACCGCGCAAACCGGTGGGATCAGCGAAACCGGTTCCCTGCTGGTGGGCAGTCTCAGCGGTTCCGCCGCCGGCGCGGCGAACCTGACCGGAACCAACCAATTGGCCGGCATCGTCGATTTCATGGCCGGGACGTCGTTTGCGCTCAATGATTCGGCCAATCTGACAATCGTCAGCACGTTAACCGCGCCCTCGATCGCAATCTTGGCACCGGCTAACTCGGTCACCCTGGGAAATGGCGCGACCATCATGACAGGCGGCTCCAGCCGCCCGTCCGGCCCGATCCAGGCTGCGCTGGAGCCATCCAACGGCGCGCCTGGCGCCTATGTTCAGGCGGCTAATTTCGTGCAAGTCGGGAACAGCTTTGTCACCGGAACGGGTGGCGGCCCCGCCACGTTGCAGATTGCAACCTCCGACAACATGCAGTTCGATCCACCGCAAGCCCTGAACGCCGGGACCACCTGGCTGATTCTTAATCTCACCAATGGTGTCGCCAACGGTAACGTTCTGGTCAGTGCACTCGACGTCACCTACACGCGCCCCGGCAGCGTGAACCTGTACGGCACGATCAATGGTGTCTCCGGCGGGGTTGCCGCTTCCTTCGGTTATATCCAGCCTGAGATAAACACGAACTACCGCTTCAACGGCTGCGAAATCGCTGCCAGGGTCTGTTCACCTGCGGCCACACCACTGAACACCACACTCGGCGGCTTGCAGGGCCTCCTGCCATCGGCGCCATCGCCCATTCCAACGCTGGAGCAACTCGCCAACATCCAGTTCATGATGTTGCCGCAGCAACCCGGCGACTGGGTGGACCCGGACGTCATCCCGCCGAATATCTCTTTCGTGGATTACTGACGATGCGCCTGCCGATCGCCGCCCTCGCCGCGTTGTGTCTGCTCGCCGCCTGTAGCGAACCGCGACCGTCCGACTACGTGGCCGGCGGAGCCGGGTCGCAGGGCCATCAGGGCACCGACCTCGGTATCAACGCCAGCGCCGAACCCTGCAACCAGGTGCCCTCGGGCGCGGGCGGCGCGGACATCTTCTGCGGCAAGTGGCAGTTGCCCGCCGCCGAGGTCCGGATCAGCGCTCAGCCGACCGCCGAATCCCCCATCGCCGACGCGACCGCCGGCCCTTGGCGCGACGCCATCGAACTGCGCTTCGCCTGCGGCCAACCCAAACCCACGACCATCCTCGGCGGCAGCCCTGCGGCGATCCTGAACTGCACCCGCCGCACCGGTGGCTGGCCACGGGTCGCCATGGTCGCCGCCGTGAATGGCCATCTGTATGAGGCCAACGGCATCCTGCCGGCCCTGCCGGTCATGGAGCGCTCAATCGCCATCCTCGCCGGGCTCGCCAGCGGTGCCACCGTCGTGCTGCCGAAATCCGATGCCGACACCCTGCTGGCAAACCAGCTCGCGGCCCGCGCGTTCAGCGCCGGTGACGTCGATCAATACCAGCAACTGATGGCCCTGGGTGCCCGTTCCAACCTGGCGGAAAACTTCGCCGCCGCGGAAGTCGCCTACCGCGCGGCGCTCGCACTACAGCAGCGCGCCTTGGGGCGCGACAACCCCGACACCGTCGCCCCGCTAACCGCCCTCGCGCTACAGCTTTCGGATCAGGAGCGGTATGCCGATGCTGACGTGGTGTTCAAGCAGGCCGACGCCCTAGCCCCCCGTGCCTCCGACACCGTCGCCGTCGCCCGTCTGGCCCACTATCGCGCCCTGCACGCGATGAACCAGGGCAAGGCCCCGCAGGCGCTGGACCTGCTGACGACCGCCAACAAGGCCTACAGCGCGCGGATCCCATGGGAGGCGTTGCACGCCCAGCCACAGCCGCGCCTCGGCCTTGCCCCTGAACTCACCAACCTGCCGAGCGACCGGCTGATCTCCGACCCCGCGGCCAAATCCGCGCTGATCGGCCTGATTGAGGTCTATCGCTACCAAGCCATCATCCTGCGTACCCAGGGCCACCAGGCCGAAGCCGAGGCCGCGATCGCCACCGGCCGCACCCTGGCCGAGGCCAACCAAATGGATGTGCCGCTGGTGTCCGCACGGCTGACCCGAACCAGCGCGACGGTCGCGGACGCGAACGGCAACACGGTCTCCGCCGGAATCCGGCTGTCCGCGTCGCGCCGCGATTTCGGCCAGGTGGTGCCAAGCACCCGCCCTGTTGCCGAAACCGCGCTGCTGCAAGCCGGCGTCGCCGCCCGTTCAGGCGACACGGCGCAGGCGGTCGAGGACTGCCGCGCCGGCACCGCACTGCTGCGCGCCCTGCGATCCGGCACCGATCCCGCGTTGCTGGAACCCTGCCTGACCGCCTATGCGGCCGAAGCGAAACGCAAGACCGGCGACAGCCAATCCCTACTCGCCCAAATGTTCGAAACCGCCGAACTGGCGCAGGACACCATCACCAGCCGCCAGATCGATGAAGCCGCCGCGCGGCTCCAGGCCGGCGCCCACGACCCCAAGGTGTCCGAGGCCATTCGCCGCCGCCAGGACGCCGCCGACGCCCTGGCACAGCTCTATCGGCTGCGGGACGCCCAGACCAACGGGACGAATAACGTTAGCACCTCGCGCGGGCCGGCCGATCTGGACGCGGCGATCGGCAAGGCCCAGTCCGCGCTGGCCGACGCCGATGGCGCGATGCAGGCCGCCGCGCCGAATTTTGGCCAGTTGGTACAACAGCTGGTTCCCGCCGCCGACGTGCTCAAACTCCTCGGCCCGGATGAGGCCATGGTGGCCATCGTGGTGACTCCACATGGCGGCTGGATCTTCGCATTGCACAATGGCCAGATCGCCGCCGAACCAATAACCGGCAACGCCGCCAGTATCGCCGCATTGGTCAAGCGCGTCCGGGCGAGCATCGAATCGACCGACGGAACGCTACCCCGCTTCGATACGGCATCAGACACCGCGCTCTACGACGCCACGCTTGGCCGCGTGGCACCTGCCCTCGCCGGCACCAAATCGCTGGTCGTCGTCCCCACGGGCGCACTCCTGTCGATCCCCTTCGACCTGCTGCTGACCGGTCCCGCCGACGCCGACCATCTGTCCACGGCACCCTGGCTCGTCCGGCAGATGTCCGTCGCCCATGTGCCCGCCGCCGCCAATTTCGTGGCCCTGCGCAAGGCCGGCCCCTCCCACGCCCCGCATCCCTGGTTCGGCTTCGGCGGCTTCCGCCCAGTCACCCTGGCGCAGGCCGAGGCCAGCTTCCCGGGTGCCACCTGCCACGACAGCGCGAAACTCTTCGCCGGCCTGCCGCCGCTCCCCTTCGCCCAACGGGAGCTTGACGCGGCCGGGGCGCTGATGGGCGCCACCCATGCCGATGAGATGCTGAACGCCGCCTTCACCGCCGACAGCGTCTCTCATGCCAGGCTGAAGGACTATCGCGTCCTGCATTTCGCCACCCACGCGCTGCTTCCCTCGGAACTGAAATGCGAGGATGAACCGGCGATCGTAACCTCCGCCCCACCCCGGGCGCCCAACGCCGCGGGCGCGCTGCTGACCGCGAGCAAGGTCACCGCCCTCGATATCGATGCTGACACCGTGATCCTGTCGGCGTGCAACTCCGGCGGGCCCGGCGGCGCAACGTCCGGCGAAAGCCTGTCCGGACTAGCTCGTGCCTTTTTCTACGCCGGCGCTCGGTCGATGATGGTCACCCACTGGTCGATCAACGATCAGACCTCGGCATTCCTCGTCGCCGATACCCTGCGCCGGGTGGCCGCACCGGATTCCGGCGGTCTGGCCCAGTCTCTGCGCGCGGCCCAGCTTGGGATCATCGACGGCGCGGGCAAGAACCTGCCGGCCGCGCTGGCGCATCCATTTTTCTGGGCCCCCTTCGCGCTGATCGGCGAGGGCCGGGTGGGGTGGCGGACCTAAAACGGCCACGGCGGGGCAGACCTGCCAAATTTCCCTGGCAAATCATACCCGAACCGGCCTAATCAGCCGCGTCCGGCGCGCCCTCCTGGCTGGCTGCCGACCCATTTTGGAATCCCCATGAACTTCCCTTCGGTCAATCCCGCGCTGGCGCGTGCCCTTGCCGCGCGCGAATACCTCGACCCCACACCCGTCCAAGCTGCTGTTCTGCAACCGGAAACCGCCGGCCGCGACCTGCTGGTGTCCGCCCAGACCGGCTCCGGCAAGACCGTCGCCTACGGCCTCGCCCTCGCCCCCACGCTGCTTGGCGCCGAGGAAACCTTCGCCCGCCCGGCGGCACCGTTGGCTCTGATCATCGCACCCACGCGCGAACTCGCCATGCAGGTGCACGCCGAACTCACCTGGCTATATGCCGACACCGCCGCCCGCATCGTGTCCTGCGTCGGCGGCATGGATGCACGCACCGAACGTCGTCACCTCGCCGCCGGCTGCCACATCGTCGTCGGCACGCCTGGCCGCCTGCGCGATCACATGGAACGCGGCGGCCTCGATATGTCCGCCCTGACCGCGATCGTGCTCGACGAAGCCGACGAGATGCTGGACCTCGGCTTCCGCGAGGACCTTGAGTTCATGCTCGATGCCGCCCCACGCGAACGCCGCACCCTGCTGTTCTCCGCCACCATCGCTCGGGAAATTGCCGACCTCGCCCGCCGCTACCAGAACGACGCGCTGCGGATCGACACCCTGGTGCGCAACCGCGCGCATGAGGACATTGAATACAAGGCCATCCGCATCGGCGCCGCCGATACCGAACGCGCCGTCGTGAACGTGCTGCGGTTCTTCGACGCCAAGGCAACCCTGGTGTTCTGCGCCACACGCGATGCCGTCCGGCACCTCCACGCCTCCCTGCAGAAACGCGGCTTCGACGCGGTGGCTTTGTCCGGTGAGCTGTCGCAGGAGGAACGCACTTACGCCCTCCAGGCTTTGCGGGACGGCCGCGCGCGGATTTGCGTCGCGACCGATGTGGCAGCACGCGGCCTGGACCTCCCGGACCTCGGGCTGGTCGTGCACGCCGACCTGCCAACCAACAAGGAAACCCTGACCCACCGCAGCGGCCGCACCGGCCGCGCCGGCAAAAAGGGCGTCTGCGTTCTGCTGGTGCCGCACCCCAAGCGCCGCCGCGCCGAACTGCTGCTGGCCTCCGCCAACATCCGTGCCGCCTGGTCCGGCGCGCCGACGGCACAGGAGATTCGCAAGCTCGATCAGGACCGCCTGCTCGCCGATCCAATTCTGACGGAAACCGCGACCGAGGACGATCTGGCCCTGGGCCGGACCTTGCTCGAGCGCAGCAACCCCGAACAGGTCGCCGCCGCCCTGATCCGCCTGTACCGTTCCCATCTGCCGGAGGCGCAGGAACTGAACGACGTCACCCCGATAGCTGATCGGCGGGAGGCTGTGTCTAGCTACAAAAACACCGAACGTGCGGCTCCGGCGGTGCGGGAGAAACATGCGCGTCCCGTCAACACCACCTGGTTCAGCCTGAACGTCGGCCGCCACGGCAACGCCGATCCGAAATGGATACTGCCGCTGATCTGCCGCCTCGGGAACGTGACCAAGGCCGAGATCGGCGCGATCCGTATCTTCGACACCGAAACCAAATTCGAACTCGCCTGGGACAGCGTCAGTGGCTTCGTCGCGTCGGTCCACGCCTCCGGCGAAACCGAAATCGTGTTCGAGCGCACAACCCCCGCCAACCAGTTGCCGCCGCGTTCCGGCAAGTACGGCAACACACGGCCGGAAGGCGCAGTCACGCCGCGCGCCTTCGCCAAGCCGGGCTCGCGACCCTATGTGAAACCAGCAGGCGGCGCGCGTTTCAATGCCGCGAAGCCGAAACGCGCCAAGGGATAGGCACCCGGCCCCACGCCCTGTAACCTTCCGCCCATCATAGCGGAGGGAAACGACATGCTGATCGGGTTCAATCTGCCGGTAAGCGGGCCAATGGCCGCACCGGCAACCATGGCAAAAGTGGCGCAACTCGGGGAATCCCTGGGCTTCGGCTACCTGACCCTGACCGATCACATCGCACTGCCCGACACCTCCACCCCCGGCTACCCCTATTCCGACACCGGCGCCTTCTACTCCCCGGATCCCGGCCACCGAATGGAGCAGCTCACCGCCACCGCCTGGGTCGCCGCCAAGACCGACAAAATTCGCCTGGTGCTGGCGGTCCTCGTCGTGCCCTACCGGCCGGCGGTGTCCACATCGAAAATGCTGACCACCATCGACGTCCTCTCCGGCGGCCGCCTCACCGTCGGCATCGGCGCCGGCTGGCTAAAGCCGGAGTTGGAGGCGCTGTCCCACACCCCCTTCGCCGAACGCGGCGCCGTGACGGACGAATACATCGATGTCTTCCGCGCCCTCTGGACCCAGGAACGCCCCGTCTTCCACGGCAAATACACCAATATCGAGGGCCTGCTCGTCGATCCCAAACCGGTCCAGAAACCCCACCCCCCGATCTGGGTCGGCGGCGAAACCGGCCCCTCCATGCGCCGCGCCGCTCGGGTGGGCGATGCCTGGTATCCGATTGGTACCAATTCGCAGCACATGCTCGACACCGCCCCCAGGCTGGAAGCCGGCATCGCTCGCATGCGCAAACTGACCGAGGCAGCCGGCCGCGACCCCAGCACGCTGGGCGTCGTCTACCGTATCAAGCGACACGGCTATGAAGCCCCGCCCGCTACCGACGGCAACCGCAAGCTGTTCACCGGCAGCATCCAAGCAACCATCGACGACATCAAGGCGCTGGAGAAAATGGGCGTGACCGCGATGGATTTCGACTTCGAGGGTCGGGATGCCGCGAAGGCGATGGAGGAAATGCACCAGTTCAAGGAGCAGGTGCTGGCCAAACTTTAGAGTGTGATCGCCAGAGGTGGAACCACACGGCGGCATGAATCACGCGATCGAACAGAGACTTATACTACCCCTCGCAACGCCTGACCCATCGGCTGGGCCCCCGAGTCATGCCGGCGAATGCCGGTATCCACGTCTTCGACAGTCTCGGCCTCACCAGACGTGG
>CAIRCM010000148.1 GCA_903877125.1 uncultured Acetobacteraceae bacterium
CCAAGCGCACGGGCGCCCGGGTTCGCGGACCGATCCCGCTGCCGACCCATATCGAGCGGTTCACCGTGAACCGTTCCCCGCATGTCGACAAGAAAAGCCGCGAGCAGTTCGAAATTCGGACGCACCGTCGCTTGCTCGACATCGTCGAACCGACCCCGCAGACGGTGGACGCGCTGATGAAGCTCGACCTCGCCGCCGGCGTGGACGTCGAGATCAAGATTTAAGTTCGGAGCAGGAGACACAATCATGCGCACCGGACTGCTCGCCAAGAAACTGGGTATGACCCGCATCTTCAAGGATGACGGCACGCACGTCCCCGTGACCGTCCTTCATCTCGACGGGTTGCAGGTCGTGGCCCAACGGACCCAGGACAAGGACGGCTATACAGCCGTTCAGCTCGGGCTCGGCAAGGCCAAGGTAAAAAATGTCACCCAACCGCAACGCGGCCACTTCGCCAAGGCGAAGGTTGAGCCGAAGATGAAGTTGGTTGAGTTCCGTGTTGCCCCGGAGGCGATGCTGGAACCTGGCGCGACCCTCTCGGCCGCGCATTTCGCCCCCGGCCAGAAGGTCGATGTCTGCGGCACGTCCAAGGGTAAGGGCTTCGCGGGCGGTATGAAGCGCTGGAACTATCGGGGCTTGGAAGCTTCGCATGGTGTGTCGGCATCGCACCGTTCGCTGGGTTCGACCGGTAACCGCCAGGATCCCGGTAAGACCTTCAAGAACAAGAAGATGGAAGGTCATTTGGGTGTCGAGCGGATCACCACGTTGAACGTGGAGGTTGCCGCGGTGGACGCCGAGAAAGGCCTGCTGATGATCCGCGGTGCCGTCCCGGGCTCCAAAAACGGTTATGTGCTGGTGCGCGACGCTGTCAAGAAGGCGCGCCCAAAGGATGCCCCCTATCCGGCCGCGCTTCTTGAAGCGCCGGCGGCAGCGGGCTGAGGACGAATACGATGCAACTCGCAATCACAACGCTCGATCAGGGCAGTGCCGGCGAAGCCGAGCTGCCGGACGACATCTTCGCGGTGACACCGCGCGCGGACATCATGGCCCGCGTGGTGCACTGGCAGTTGGCCAAGCGCCGGTCTGGCAATCACAAGGCCAAAGGCGTGGCGGAAGTGTCCGGCACGACCAAGAAGCCTTACAAGCAGAAGGGCACCGGTAATGCCCGTCAGGGCAGCATGCGGTCCGCGCAGTTCCGCACCGGTGGCGTCGTGCATGGCCCGGTCGTGCGGTCGCACGAATACAGCCTGAACAAGAAGGTTCGGCGGCTTGGCCTGATCTCCGCGCTGTCCCAGAAGGCCGCCGATGGCAAGCTGGTGGTGCTCGACGCGGCCTCCGGCACCTTGAAGACCGGCGAACTGGCGAAGAAACTGAAGGCGCTTGGCTGGAAATCGGCACTGATCGTGGACCGCGCGGTGGACGAGGGCTTTCTCAAAGCCAGCCGCAACATCCCGCATTTCGATCTTCTGCCGACCGTTGGCGCGAATGTTTACGACATTCTGCGGCACGACGTGCTGGCGATCACCACCGCCGGCCTCGCCGGCCTGACCGAGCGGCTGAACCCGGGAGCAGCGGCATGAGCGAGACCGTTAAAAAGCGCCGCCCGGCGCTGTCGCGCGAAGCGATGTATGAACTGATCCGCCGTCCGATCATCACCGAAAAGGCGACGATGCTCTCCGAGCAGAACCAGTTCGTGTTCCAGGTCGCCATCGACGCGACGAAGCCCGAGATCAAGACGGCGGTCGAGACGCTGTTCAACGTCAAGGTCGAGGGCGTGAACACGCTGGTCCAAAAAGGCAAGACCAAGCGCTTCAAGGGGCGTCCGGGCGTTCGGTCCGACGTCAAGAAGGCCTTCGTCCAGCTGGCGGCCGGTCAGTCGATCGATTTCACCACCGGCCTCGCATAAGGCACGAGACAGATGGCACTGAGACAATTCAATCCGGTCACACCCAGCCTCCGCGGCACGGTGCTGATCGACCGTTCGGAACTGTGGAAGGGCAAGCCGCTCAAGGGCTTGACCGAGGGGCAGCACAGCCACGGTGGCCGCAATAACCATGGTCGGATCACCACCCGGTTCCGGGGCGGCGGGCACAAGCAAGCCTATCGCGTCGTCGACTTCAAGCGCCGCAAGTTCGATGTGGCTGCGGTGGTCGAGCGGCTGGAATACGACCCGAACCGGACCGCGTTCATCGCGCTGATCAAATACGCCGATGGCGAACAGGCCTACATCCTGGCCCCGCAGCGTTTGAAGGTCGGTGACTCGGTCATCGCGGGTGCGCGCGTCGACATCAAGCCCGGCAACGCGATGCCGTTGGGTGCGATCCCGGTCGGGACGATCATCCACAACATCGAGATGAAGCTGGGCGCCGGCGGCAAAATCGCCCGTTCGGCCGGCACCTACGCACAGCTGGTCGGCAAGGACGCCGGCTATGCGCAGATCAAGCTGATGTCGGGTGAACTTCGCATGGTGCGGGCCGAGTGCATGGCCAGCATCGGTGCGGTGTCCAACCCGGACAACATGAACCAGAAGGTCGGTAAAGCGGGCCGTATGCGTTGGCTGGGCTTCCGTCCTCACAACCGCGGTGTCGTGATGAACCCGGTCGATCACCCGCACGGCGGTGGCGAAGGCCGCACCTCGGGTGGCCGTCATCCGGTCACGCCATGGGGTCTGCCGACGAAGGGCTACAAGACGCGTACCAACAAGCGGACGGATAGCCTGATCATCCGCCGCCGTAACAAGGGTAAATAAGATGGCTCGTTCCGTCTGGAAGGGTCCGTTCGTCGACGGCTACCTGCTGAACAAGGCCGAAGCCTCGCGGGCGTCGGGCCGCAACGAGATCATCAAGATCTGGTCGCGCCGCTCGACGATCATGCCGCAGTTCGTCGGTCTGACCTTCGGTGTCTACAACGGCCACAAGTTCCTGCCCGTGCAGGTCAACGAAAACATGGTCGGCCACAAATTCGGCGAGTTCTCGCCGACCCGGACGTTTACCGGGCACTCGGCCGACAAGAAGGCGAAGCGGGGCTGATATGAGCAAGCCGAACACACCGCGCGCGATCGCCGACAACCAGGCCCAGTGCATCGTCAGCAACCTGCGGATCAGCCCGCGGAAGCTGAACCTGGTCGCCGGCATGATCCGCAACCTGCCGGCGCAAAAGGCCGTCGCGACGCTGACCTTCAGCAAGCGCCGGATTGCCCAGCAGGTAAAGAAGGGTTTGGAGAGCGCCATCGCCAACGCCGAAAACAACCACCAGCTCGACGTGGACCGCTTGGTCGTGTCGATCGCGGAGGTCGGTCGTTCCGTCGTGATGCGCCGCTTTCATGCGCGCGGTCGTGGTCGTGCCGCCCGTATCGAGAAGTGGTTCAGCCACCTGAAGATCGTGGTCACCGAACGGGCGCAGCAAGAGGAGGCCGCATAATATGGGTCACAAGGTAAATCCGATCGGACTGCGCCTCGGCATCAACCGCACGTGGGATAGCCGCTGGTTCGCCGATAAGGACTACGCGCAGCTGCTTCACGCGGACACCGCGCTGCGGGCGCACCTGCGTAAGAAGCTGCACGGCGCCGGTGTTTCCCGTGTGGTGATCGAGCGTCCGGCGAAGAAGCCGCGCGTGACGATCTATGCGGCGCGTCCGGGCGTCGTGATTGGCAAGAAAGGCCAGGACATCGAGACCTTGAAGAAGGATCTCACCAAGATGGCCAAGGCCGAGGTGTCGCTGAACATCGTGGAAATCCGCAAGCCGGAAATCGACGCGACCCTGGTTGCCGAAAACATCACCCAGCAGCTCGAGCGTCGCGTCGCGTTCCGTCGTGCCATGAAGCGCGCGGTGCAGTCCGCGATGCGTCTGGGCGCGCAGGGCATCAAGATCACCTGTGGCGGTCGCCTCGGTGGCGCGGAAATCGCGCGGGTGGAGTGGTATCGCGAAGGCCGCGTTCCGCTGCACACGCTTCGCGCGGATATCGACTACGGCGTATCCACGGCCAAGACGACCTACGGCACCTGCGGCGTAAAAGTGTGGGTGTTCAAGGGCGAAATCCTTCAGCACGATCCGATGGCGCAAGACCGGCGCGCAGCGGAACAGGCTCCTCAGAGGTAGATGGACGATGCTGTCCCCCAAGCGCACCAAATATCGCAAGCAGCATAAGGGCCGCATTCACGGCGTGTCCAAGGGCGGCACGACGTTGAACTTCGGCGCCTTCGGCTTGAAGGCTCTGGAACCGGAGCGGATCACCGCACGGCAGATCGAGTCCGCTCGTCGAGCCATCACGCGTGCCATGCGCCGTGCTGGCCGTGTGTGGATCCGGATTTTCCCGGATGTTCCGGTTTCCACGAAGCCAGCGGAAGTTCGTATGGGCTCCGGTAAGGGGTCTCCCGAGTTCTGGGTTGCGCGTGTCGCCCCCGGCCGGATCATGTTCGAGATCGATGGTGTCCCCGCGGAACTGGCGCGGACCGCGTTGTCCCTCGGGGCGGCGAAGCTGCCGATCAAGACCAAGTTCATCGCCCGTATCGGAGACGCCTGATATGGCTGGCATCGTACAAAACAAGGTGTCGGACGTTCGGACCAAAACGCCGGATGAGCTGAAGGATCTTCTTCTCAGCCTGCGCAAGGAGCAGTTCAATCTGCGCTTCCAGCGTGCAGCCGGCCAAAACGAAGGCATCGCTCGGGTCAAGCAGGTCCGGCGCGAGATCGCCCGCGTGAAAACAATCGTCGCGCAACGGCGCGCCGAATCACCAATGGCGGAGAAAGCTGTTTCCTCCGCCCCCAAGTCGTAAGGAGCTCGGGCGATGCCAAGGCGCGTCCTCACCGGGCGAGTGACCAGCGACAAAATGGACAAGACCATCACGGTTCTCGTCGATCGTCGCATCATGCACCCGCTGTACAAGAAGTTCATTCGTCGTTCGAAGAAATACGCGGCGCATGACGAAGACAATAGCTGCAAAATCGGCGACATGGTCCGCATCGAGGAATGCCGTCCGATCAGCAAGCGGAAGACCTGGCTGGTGATCGAACGCAACGGCACGCCGTTGGCCGCCGACACAGCGGCTGAAGGAGTCGCGGCATGATCCAGTCCGAGTCCCACCTCGAAGTCGCCGACAATTCCGGCGCTCGCAAGGTGATGTGCATCAAGGTGCTGGGTGGCTCCAAGCGCAAGACGGCCTCGGTCGGCGACGTGATTGTCGTATCGATCAAGGAAGCGATCCCGCGCGGTAAGGTGAAGAAGGGCGACGTCCACCAGGCGGTGATTGTGCGCACCTCTTTCCCCGTTCGTCGCGCCGATGGCTCCGCGATCCGTTTCGACCGTAACGCTGCGGTGCTGATTAACAAGCAGCAGGAGCCGATCGGCACCCGCATCTTTGGACCGGTGGTCCGTGAACTGCGCGGGCGCAAGTTCATGAAGATCATCAGCCTCGCGCCGGAGGTGTTGTAATGGCCGCGCGTATTCGCAAGGGCGATACTGTCGTCGTGATCAGCGGTGCCAGCAAGGGACGGCAGGGCGAAGTCCTTCGGGTGATCCCGAAAGACAATCGCGCGGTCGTGCAGGGCGTGGCGTTGGCAACGCATCACGTGAAGCCGACAGGCATGAACGAGCAGGGGGGCATCCAGACCCGCGAAGCTCCCGTGCATCTGTCCAATCTGAAATTGATCGACCCGGTCAGCAAAAACCCGACAAAGGTTGGGTTCCGTGTCCTGGAAGACGGTCGCAAGGTTCGCGTCGCCAAGGCGACCGGCGCCGTGATCGAAAGCTGAGGCAAAGACCATGAGCAAGTCTCCAACCCCAAAGGGTGGCAAGCCCGGTAACGCCAAGGGCGGCGCGAGCAATCGCGGCGGCCAGGGCGCGGCGCCGCCGTCTCGCGAGGACCGCCGTGCCGCGCGTGATGCGCAGACGGCCGGCAGCGATCCAAACCCCGCGGCATCGCCGACTGAAATTCCGCGTCTTAAGCAGCGCTACCTCCAGGAAGTGCGTGGCAAGCTGACGGCTGAATTCGGTTACAAGAACCCGATGCAGGTTCCCAAGCTGGAAAAGATCGTCCTGAACATGGGCGTCGGCGAAGCAACGGGCGACCAGAAAAAACTGGATGCCGCAGTGGCCGAACTGATGGCGATCAGCGGTCAGAAGCCGGTGAAGACGGTGGCGAAGAAGGCCATCGCCGGCTTCAAGATCCGCAAGGGTCTGCCGATCGGCTGCAAGGTCACGCTGCGTGCGGCCCGCATGTATGAGTTCATGGATCGCCTGGTCACGATCGCGCTGCCTCGCGTCCGCGACTTCCGCGGTATCACGGGCAAGGGCTTCGATGGCCGCGGCAATTTCGCCATGGGCATCAAGGAACAGATCATCTTCCCGGAAATCAATTATGACCGGGTGGAATCGATCCGAGGAATGGACATCCAATTCGTCACCACGGCGAAAACCGATGCCGAAGCGAAGGCGCTGCTCAAAGCGTTCGATCTGCCTTTCGCGAACTGAAGCTTTTTTGGAAAACCACCGGATGCCCGCTGCGGGTGCCCGACAGGTTCCGGAGGATATACACAGGATGGCCAAAACTTCTCAGGTCAACCGGAACGCGATGCGGGAACGCATGGCGAAGCGTGACAAATCGAAGCGCGCCGCGTTGAAGGACGTATTGATGGATCGCACCCTCCCCGTGGAGGATCGGTTCAACGCGTCGTTGAAACTGGCGCAGATGCCGCGCAATGGCGCGGCTGTGCGCGTGCGTTTGCGCTGCGAAGTCACGGGCCGGTCTCGCGGGAACTACCGCAAGTTCAAGCTCTGCCGTATCGCCCTTCGTGACATGGCCAGCGCGGGACAGATCCCGGGCATGGTCAAGGCGAGCTGGTAAGGGGAGCACTGAAGAATGTCGCTTTCCGATCCTTTGGGCGATATGCTGACACGTATCCGTAACGCGCAACGTGCGCGTCACGCTATGTGCCTGTCGCCGGCGTCGAATCTGCGCTCCAACGTGCTGGGCGTGCTGAAGCGGGAGGGGTTCATCCGTGGCTACGCCGCCGAGGAACTGCGCCCCGGTGTCGCACAGCTGCGCATCGAGCTGAAATACAACGAGGGTGAACCGGTCATCAAGGAGATCCATCGTGTCTCCAAGCCTGGCCGGCGCGTCTACTCGAAGATCAAGGAATTGCCGCGCGTTTACGCAGGGTTGGGTATCTCCATCCTGTCGACCCCGCGTGGTGTCATGAGCGATGCCGAGGCTCGCGCTGCCAATGTTGGCGGCGAAGTCTTGTGCCGCGTCTTCTAAGGGAGAGCCGCGTATGTCTCGCGTAGGCAAATATCCCGTAACAGTCCCGGCCGGCGTTCAAGTTGCCATAGCCGGCGGCAAGTTCACGGCCAAAGGCAAGCTCGGCGTGCTGGAAATGCCGCTGACCGACCTTTGCGACACAACGATCGAGGGCAACCAGGTCAGCGTGGTCCCAAAGAACAAAGCAACGCCGACCCGCATGATGTGGGGAACGACGCGCGCGCTGATCGCCAATATGGTCAAGGGCGTGTCCGACGGCTTTTCCAAGTCGCTGGAGATCACCGGCACGGGGTACCGTGCGGCGGTCAACGGTTCGAACCTGGAGATCAACCTGGGCTTCTCGCATCCGGTGATCTACCCGGTTCCCGCCGGGATCAAAATCTCCTGCGAACGTCCGACGGCGATCAAGGTCGAAGGTGTGGACAAGCGGCTGGTTGGTCAGGTGGCCTCGGAAATCCGGGCATTCCGGCCGCCTGAGCCGTATAAGGGCAAAGGTGCTCGCTACACCGACGAAACCATCCGGCGCAAGGAAGGCAAAAAGAAATGAGCGCCACGCAGCAACTTCGCGATCGCCGGCGCAGCCGGCTTCGCTTTCAGCTTCGCGTCAAGTCGCTTGGCCGTCCGCGTCTGTCGGTGTTCCGGTCTGGCAAGAACATCTATGCCCAGATCATCGACGATACCCAGGGCCGCACCCTGGCCGCCGCGTCGACCTTGGACAAGGACGTACGCGCGGGCATCAAGACCGGTGCCGACAAGGCCGCTGCCGCAGCTGTCGGCAAGTTGGTCGCCGAACGCGCACTGGCCGCGGGGGTCACGCAGGTGGTCTTCGACCGTGGCGCTTATCTGTATCACGGCCGCGTGAAAGCGCTGGCCGAGGCCGCCCGCGAAGGCGGGCTGGCCTTCTAAGGGAAAATAACGATGGCACGTGAACCCAGAGAAGGCGGTGAGCGCGGTCGTGGCCGCGATCGCGAGCGCAGCGGTGGCGGCGACCGGGAACCCGATGACGGCATCATCGACAAGCTGGTGACCATCAACCGCGTCGCGAAAGTGGTTAAGGGCGGCCGTCGGTTCGCCTTTGCCGCGCTCGTGGTTGTGGGCGATCAGAAAGGCCGAGTCGGCTACGGCGCCGGTAAGGCCCGTGAGGTGCCGGAAGCCATCCGCAAGGCAACGGAACGCGCCAAGCGTGGCATGATCCGCGTGCCGATGAAGGAAGGCCGCACCCTGCACCACGACGTGATCGGCCACTTCGGCGCCGGTAACGTGGTTCTCCGGTCGGCCGATCCCGGCACCGGGATCATCGCCGGCGGTCCGCTTCGCGCGGTCTTCGAAACCCTCGGCATCAACGATGTCGTCGCGAAGAGCCTGGGCAGCCGCAACCCGCATAACATGGTGAAGGCTGCCTTCGCCGCGTTGCAGAAATGCGCCAGCCCGCGCTCCGTCGCGACACGCCGCGGCAAGAAGGTGTCCGATCTGTTCGGCCGCCCGGCAGCCGCTGCTCCGGCCGTGGAGGCCCAGGCCAATGCCTAAGGTACGCGTCACAAAAATCGCCTCGCATCTCGGCCGGAAGCCCGGTCAGAAAGAGACGCTCATCGGCCTCGGCCTGAACAAAATCCGGAGCACGCGTGAGCTGGAGGATACCCCTTCGGTTCGCGGCATGATCCGCAAGGTCGCCCACCTGATCAAGGTGGAGGAGCTTTCCTGACATGAACCTCAATGAACTGCGGGACAATCCCGGCTCCCGCCTCAAGTCGAAGCGCCTCGGGCGCGGCATTGGCTCGGGGAAGGGCAAGACCTCCGGCAAAGGCGTCAAGGGTCAGAAGGCCCGTGAAGGCGTTGCGCTGAACGGTTTCGAAGGCGGACAGCTGCCAATCTATCGGCGTCTGCCGAAGCGGGGCTTCTTCAACCATTTCCGCAAGGAATATGCGCCGCTGAACATCGGCTCCCTCGAAGCGGCGATTGCGGCGGGCAAGATCGACGGTTCCCAGCCGATCACCGAAGCGATGCTGATCGGCGCGGGGATTGCCGCTGGCGACAAGCACGGTGTCCGGTTGCTGGGCGTGGGTGCGCTGACACGGGCGGTCACAATCACCGTGTCCGGCGCGTCGGCGACGGCGCGGGCGGCGGTAGAAGCGGCAGGTGGCACCATCACCACCACGGTCGCACCCAAGGCGGCGGCGCAAGCCGAAGCCTGAGGCAACCGCGACCGGCACGACAGCGAAGGCACAGCGGATCGTATCCCTGTGCCTTTGTCGTTTATGCGAAAAGAAGCGCGCCGGCTTGCACTTCGGATCGCCTAAGCCGAAATTGAGTGCGATTGGGATAGGGACACCTCATGGCCTCCGCAGCCGAGCAACTCGCCTCTAACATGAGCATGGGGGTCTTTTCGAAGGCCACCGAACTCAAACAGCGTCTTTGGTTCACCCTCGGCGCGCTGATCGTCTACCGCGTCGGGACCTATGTTCCGGTGCCAGGCGTGGACGCGTCGGTGATGGCCGAAATGTTGAAATCGCACGGCACCGGCCTGTTGGGCATGTTCGACATGTTCGGCGGCGGTGCCCTCGGTCGTATGGCGGTGTTCGCGCTCAACATCATGCCCTACATCAGCGCCAGCATCATCATTCAGCTGATGTCCGCGGCTGTGCCCCAGCTCGAGGCTCTGAAAAAGGAAGGCGAACAGGGGCGTAAAAAACTGAACCAGTACACCCGTTATCTCACCGTCTTCATCGCGTTGTTCCAGGCCTATGGGATTGCGATCGGGTTGGAGAGCATGCGTGGTAATTTCGGCCCCGCCGTGATCGATCCCGGGATGTTCTTCCGCTTTTCCTGTGTGATCACGTTGGTCGGCGGCACCATGTTCCTGATGTGGCTCGGCGAGCAGATTACCGCCCGAGGCATCGGCAACGGGACCAGTCTGATCATCATGTCGGGCATCGTCGCCAATTTGCCAAGCGCCGCGGTGAACCTGTTGAAGATGGGCTGGACGGGCGGTCTGTCCGCTTTCTTCATTCTGTTCTTCATCGTCCTGGCAACCGCGACGATTGCCGCGATCGTGTACGTGGAGCGGGCGCAACGCCGCATCAACGTCCAGTACCCCAAGCGCCAGGTGGGGAACCGGATGTTCGGTGGCGATTCGACGCATATGCCGTTGAAGATCAATACCTCGGGGGTGATCCCGCCGATCTTCGCGAGTTCGATCCTGCTGATTCCGGCGACGCTCGCCGGGTTCGCGTCGGGCGGTCCGGCCTGGGTGCAATGGATTTCCGGGCAGTTCGCGCAGGGCCAGCCATTGTACATGGTGCTCTACGCGGCGATGATCATTTTCTTCTCGTATTTCTATACCGCGGTGGTCTTCAATCCGGAGGAGACAGCGGACAACCTTAAGAAGTATGGCGGTTTCATTCCCGGCATTCGCCCGGGCAGTGCGACGGCAGCCTATTTCGACCGGGTGTTGACGCGGTTGACCACGGTGGGTGGCATCTACCTCGTCGTGATTTGCCTGTTGCCGCAAATTCTGATTACGGAATACGGTCTGCCGTTCTACTTCGGCGGCACGTCGATCCTGATCGTGGTGTCCGTGACGATGGATACCGTCACGCAGGTGCAGTCACATCTACTGGCCCATCAGTATGAGGGGCTCATTCGCAAATCACGGGTGAAGGGACGTCGGTGAACCTTATTCTTCTTGGCCCGCCCGGGGCGGGCAAGGGCACTCAGGCCAAACGGCTGCAGGACATCAACGGGATCGCCCAGATCTCGACCGGTGACATGCTCAGGGCCGAGGTCGCCGCCGGCACTCCGGTCGGTAAGGAAGCCAAGGCGGTGATGGAAGCCGGGCAGTTGGTGTCCGACGACATCATCGTGCGGATGCTGGCTTCCCGCGTCAGCCAGCCGGATTGTGCCAAGGGGTTTATCCTAGATGGGTTTCCCCGCACGGTGCCGCAGGCTCAGGCTTTGGACCGCATGCTGTGGGACAAGCAACTGAAGCTTGATGCCGTCATCGAGTTGAAGGTGGATGACTCCGCACTCGTGGACCGGATCGCGGGTCGCTTTACTTGTGCCAAATGCGGCGAAGGCTATCACGACCGTTTCAAGCCCACCGGTAAAATCGGCGTTTGCGACGCCTGCGGTGGCACCGAATTCACCCGCCGGGCGGACGACAACCGTGAAACCGTCGCCGCCCGTCTGGAAGCCTATCACCGCCAAACCGCACCGATCCTGCCCCACTACGCCGCTCTTGGCATATTGCGCACGGTCGATGGGATGGCAGACATCGATGTTGTCGCTCAACAGATCGACGCGATTCTGGCACAAGCCGGATAAGCGTCGATTGCTGGGGTGAAACGGCGGATTGGTCGTTGACTCCCGGACGGGCGGAACTATAGTCCCGCGCTCCAACGTGCCCCCCTTCCCCCAGGGGTTCGCGTTGCTTGTGCATTTCCCTGCCCCACGTGGGCACGTTCATGGTCTGGCGCGAAGCCAGGCGACAGGAGAGTCCAGCGTGGCGCGTATTGCCGGCGTGAACATCCCGACCAACAAGCGGGTCCTCATCGGGCTACGCTATATCTATGGCATTGGCCCGTCCAAGGCCGCGGAAATCTGCGGAAAGCTGAGCATCCCCGAGGATCGGCGGGTGAACCAGCTATCGGATGAAGAGATCCTCCACATCCGCGAACTGATTGACCGGGAATACCGGGTCGAAGGCGATTTGCGGCGTGAAGTGTCGATGAACATCAAGCGCCTGATGGACCTCGGCTGCTACCGTGGTCTGCGTCATCGCAAGGGCCTGCCGGTGCATGGTCAGCGGACGCACACCAACGCCCGTACCCGCAAGGGCAAGGCCGTGGCGATCGCCGGCAAGAAGAAAGTGACAAAGTAAGGCGCCACCGCCTTCTGTCGCTGAAACACATACAAGCGGTGCCGGCTTCCGGCGCCGCCGTGAATTAAAAGCAGGATAAATACCATGGCGAAAGCCGCAACCACCGCCCGCCCAAGGCGCAAAGAGCGCAAGAACATCATTGCCGGCGTCGCGCACGTCGCGGCGACGTTCAACAACACCGTGATCACGATCTCGGACGCGCAGGGTAACGCCATCGCGTGGTCGTCGGCTGGCAGCCAGGGTTTCAAGGGTAGCCGTAAATCGACCCCCTACGCAGCGCAGGTCGCGGCCGAGGACGCGGGCCGCAAGGCACGGGAACACGGCATGGAGACGCTGGAAATCGAAGTCAGCGGCCCCGGCTCGGGACGTGAGAGCGCGCTGCGTGCGTTGCAGGCGGTCGGCTTCTCGGTGTCCGCCATCCGCGACATGACCCCGATCCCGCACAACGGATGCCGCCCGCGCAAGCGCCGCCGCGTCTGATTCACCGCCGTACGACGACACACCGGACTGCAGCCGCGCCCGACGCGGCTCGAAAGGTTGAGGTAATACATGAGGCAGAGCGCCGTCATTCAGAGGAACTGGCAATCCCTGATCAAGCCGGAAAAGCTCGAAGTCGAGCCCGGCGCCGATCCTAACCGCATTGCCACCATCGTCGCCGAACCGCTGGAACGCGGTTTCGGTATGACGCTCGGAAACGCCATCCGCCGTATTCTGCTGTCGTCCCTCCAGGGCGCGGCTGTCACTGCCGTGCAGATCGACGGCGTGTTGCATGAATTCAGCTCGATCCCGGGCGTCCGCGAGGATGTGACCGATATCGTCCTGAATATCAAACAACTCGCTCTGCGTATGCATGGCGAAGGGCCGAAGCGGATGACGCTGACCGCGACCGGGCCTGGCGAAGTGCGCGCCGGTCAGATCCAGGCCGGTCACGACATCGAAATCATGAACCCCGAACTGGTCATCTGCACCCTCGACGACGGTGTGAAGCTGGGCATGGAGTTCACGGTCAACCTTGGCAAGGGCTACCAGCCGTCCGGTGTCAACCGGCCGGAAGACGCGCCGATTGGGCTGATCCCGGTCGACAGCATCTACTCCCCGGTGCGTCGCGTGTCGTATCGCGTCGACCCGACGCGCGTCGGCCAGGTGACCGACTACGACAAGCTGCTGCTGACCGTGGAAACCAACGGTGCCGTCACGCCGGAAGACGCGGTGGCCCTGGCTGCCCGTATCCTGCAAGACCAGCTCCAGCTGTTCATCAACTTCGACGAACCGCAAGCCGCGCGGGTCGAGGAAGTCCAGGACGATCTGCCGTTCAACCGCAACCTGCTCCGCAAGGTCGACGAACTCGAACTTTCGGTACGCAGCGCGAACTGCCTGAAGAACGACAACATCGTCTATATCGGCGACCTCGTGCAAAAGTCCGAACAGGAAATGCTGCGGACGCCGAATTTCGGGCGCAAGTCGCTGAACGAGATTAAGGAAGTGCTTACCTCCATGGGGCTCGCCCTCGGCATGTCCGTATCGGGCTGGCCGCCGGAGAATATCGAAGACATGGCCAAGCGGCTCGAAGAGCCGTTCTGATCGACAAGGAATAATCCCATGCGTCACGGTGTTGCCGGCCGGAAGCTCGGCGTTACCTCTACCCACCGCATCGCCATGTTTCGGAACATGGCGGCCGCGCTGATCAAGCACGAGCAGATCACCACGACGCTGCCCAAGGCCAAGGAGTTGCGCCCGGTCGCGGAAAAGCTGATCACCCTCGGAAAAAAAGGCGGCCTCGCCAATCGGCGGCTGGCTTATGCCGAACTGCGCGATGACACGATGGTCAACAAGCTGTTCGGTACCCTGGCGGATCGCTACAAAGAACGCTCCGGCGGCTATTGCCGGGTGCTGAAGGCCGGTGTCCGCTACGGCGACGCCGCCGATATGGCAGTGATCGAATTCGTCGATCGCGACGTCACCGCCAAGGGTCTCGACAGCGGCCCGGTGCAGGAACGCCCCGCGGAAGACGACGAAGTCGAAGGCTAAATAAAAAGGGCGGGTCCACCCCGCCCTTTTTTGTGCCTCTTGCCCTGGCTCCAAACCGGCGCAATCCTCCGATGACAAAACGGAGGAAGCACATGAGCATTTTCGTCATCGGCGGCACCGGTTTTATCGGCACCCGCGTCATCCCGCTGCTCGTCGCACGCGGCCAGTCCATCGTCTGTATGGATATCAATCCGCATACCGCGGACTTCTCAGCCCATGGCGACAAGGTCAAAGTCGTGCGCGGCGACGTCACCCAGTTCGATGACGTGCTGAACCAGATGCAGGCCTCCGGCGCCGATCGCGTGATGAATCTGTCCTACAATCTGGGCGCCGAGCTGCCGCCGCATCTGGCGACGAAGCTGAATATCGTCGGCATGGACAACTGCTTCGAAGCCGCGCGTATCCTCGGTATCAAGCACACGGTCTACGCCAGCTCCCTCGCGGTGAACGGCCAGCAGAAGCACTTCGGCGATCGCCCGGTGACCGAAGACGATCTGCACATGGGCAACTACCAATACGCGATGCACAAATCCTTCAACGAATGGCAGGCGAAGGACTACGTCGCCAAGCACAACATGACGATCACCGGCATCCGCCCCGCCAATGTCACCGGGCCGGACAAAGTGCGTGGCTCCGTCGATCATGTGAACATCGTGACCCGACCGGCACGGGGGGAGGCGATCTCGTTCCCCTATGCCGACGCGATGCGCTGCCCCATTCATGTGGACGACATTGCCGAGGTGTTCACCCGCGTCGTTCTGACCGACAAGCCCAAGCACCAAATCTACAGTTCGGGCGGGGCCGTCGTCAGCCTGGGCGAGATCGCCGCGATCGTGAAATCGTATTTGCCCGACGCACAAATCACCTTCGAGCATCAAACCGGCGGCAAGGAGTCCTCGGGTAACTATTTGATCGACAACTCCCGCCTGGTCAGCGAATTCGGTGTCCAATACCGGCCATACCGGGAGCGGGTGCTGCAGATCATCAACGCCGTGCGGGACGAAAGGGGACTTCCCGCTATCAAAGGGTAGCTCACGTGTTAAGGTTCCCTTGGGGATCAACAGCCTCCGGGGGAAGCCAGCTCATGAAACGCCTCATTGTTCTAAGTCTGACCATGCTGCTCGGCATGGCTGCCGCGCATGCAAGCATGTTGGACGATGTCCGCAAAAAGGGCTTCGTCGCCTGCGGCGTGAATGTTGGGCTCGGCGGCTTCTCCATGACCGATAGCAAAGGTGTGTGGAAAGGTCTCGACGTCGATGCCTGCCGAGCGGTGGCGGCCGCGGTGTTCGGGGATGCCGAGAAGGTGAAGTATGTCCCGACAACCGGCACGTCCCGCTTTACCGCGCTGCAATCCGGGGAAATCGATATCCTCGCCCGCAACACGACCTTTACCTTTGTCCGCGACGCAACGGTCGGGTTACGCATGGTTCAGGTGAATTTCTACGACGGACAGGGCTTCCTGGTCCCAAAATCCTCCAAAGCGGCGCATCTGCCGGATCTGGCAGGTGCCACGATCTGTCTCCTGCAAGGTTCAACACATGAAATGAACCTCGCGGATTGGATGAAACAGCATAATACCGAGTTCAAGATCGTGCTGCTCGATACGACGGACGTGCTGATCAAGGCCCTGCTGTCGGGACGCTGCGATGCGGCATCGTCCGACAGTTCGAATCTGGCCTCGATCCGTGGCGCCGGTGTGCCCAACCCCGACGATTTCGTCATTCTCCCCGACCGTATCAGCAAGGAGCCGCTTGGACCCATGGTGCGGCGGGGTGACGAGCAGTGGACCGACATCGTGCGCTGGTCGATGATGGCGATGCTGGAAGCCGAGGAGAATGGCGTCACATCTGCCAATGTCAGCCAGATGCTGGCGGACAGCACCAACCCGACCGTGCAGCGCCTGCTGGGCAAGACCGGCGATTTCGGCAAGCTGATGGGCCTGGATAACGCCTGGGCCTTCAACATCATCAAGCAGGTCGGCAATTACAGCGAAAGCTATGAACGCAACGTCGGCATGGCCAGCTCGCTGCGCCTGGAACGTGGGCCGAACGCACTCTGGAGCAAGGGCGGGCTGATGTACCCGATTCCGTTTAGGTAAGTGCGTAATCGTCCTCGCTCCTCGCTCCTGACGCCGTTCGAAGTCAGAAGTTTCCGGTTCCAGTTTCCGGCCGATATGCTCACATCGTGGGCGATCGAAATGGAAATCATCATCCTCGGCTGGTACATCCTGGTCGAGACCGGATCGGTTCTGCTGCTGACCCTCTACGGCGCGCTGCAATACCTCGGCACCTTGATCGCACCGATGCTCGGCCTGGCCGGGGACCGGTTCGGGCACCGGAACGTGCTCTGCGCGATGCGCGCGACCTACGCCTGTCTGGCGGCTGTGCTGACCATCCTGTCGTTGTTGCACAGCGTGAATGCGGGCGTCGTGTTCGCGATCGCCACGGTGTCCGGCTTGGTGCGGCCGTCGGATCTCGCGATGCGCAATGCGATCGTCGCGGAAACGATGCCCAGCGACCGGCTGATGGGCGCAATGGGGGTTTCGCGAACGACGTCGGATTCCGCCCGGATCGTCGGCTCCCTCGCCGGCGCCACGGTTTTCGGGCTGCTCGGCATGACCTGGGCCTATCTGCTGGTCTCGGTCTTCTATACCGGCGGTTTTTGCCTGACCTTGGGCGTCGGTGCCGCGCGGACCCGGGGGGACCGGCTCGCCCGAATGTCGATGTGGCGCGATTTGAAGGAGGGCATGCACTTCATCGCCGACTCCCCACAGTCGCTCGCCGCGATGTTGCTCGCCTTCACCGTGAACATGACGGCATTTCCGATGACGCTGGGTCTGCTGCCATTTGTCGCCCGCAACATTTATCATATTGGGCAGACCGGCCTCGGCACGCTGGCAGCGAGCTTCGCGGTCGGGGCACTGATCGGATCGATCGCCGTGAGCCTGGCCGGTCGGGGCCTGCGCCCGGCGCGGATGATGATGATCTTCGCGGTGGTGTGGTATTTGTGCGTGCTCGTGTTCGTATGGATGCCCACGCCCGCGCTGGGCCGTGTGCTGCTTGTCGCAGCAGGTCTTGCGCAAAGCCTGTCGATGGTTCCGATGGCGGTGATGCTGTTGCACAGCGCCGGACCGCAGTTCCGCGGACGCGTCATGGGCGTGCGCATGCTGGCCATCTACGGCCTGCCGATCGGCTTGATCTGCGCGGGTTGGCTGATCGAACGCCTTGGATTCGCGGGCATGGCGACCAGCTACTGCGTCGTCGGGCTGATTGCGACGATCGCGATCTGGGTGCGCTGGCGCGCCGCCCTATGGCCAAAGGACGCGGTGGCGAATGCTCGCTGACCCCGCGGCCACCTACGCGGTAAATTCCAACGCGCAGCCGAAAGCCGAGGATGCCGGTACCACCACGCGTCCTTCCTCTCGCCAGAACCCGTCCACATTGCCGGCTGCCATCGCGTCGTAAGCGGCATCCAGCGAGCGCGTCCGGAAGGTGAGCGCGGCCATGAACTCCGGACGTCCATCGCCGGTGGGCGCGGCTTCCCCGAATTGATTGACCAGCGCCTCCGGCGTCAGCAGATCGAAGCGGGACATGCCGACGGCCAACGAGCAACCGCCGGTTATGTCCCGGATCGCGTCCGAGCCGAACATTCGCCCGAACACCGCGCCGGAGATCGAGGGATCGCGTGACGCGATCACTGCCCGAGCCACCCCGATCGCACCGTTGGCATGGTGGCGCCACTCGTCGCGCCAGACCAGATGACGGGTGAAATGGTGACAGAAATACACGCGGCCAGCGGCGATAGTGCCCGGCGCCAATGTCACGGTCCGGAAGGTCGCATCCCCCGACGTGCCGTCGTCCAGCGTGACGGGGCGGGCGAATTCCATCGGTGCCCCGGCCGGCACCCCGGCTTGCATCAAACTTTCGTGAACCGCGGCCGAGTCCTCGGTGCCAAACACCAGCCCGTTCAAGCCGAAGGGCGTGCCGAGGACGTCGGGCCGGCGCGTGTCGCCCGGCGGGGCGGCGATCAGCTCCAGATAGTCGGTACCGAACATCGCCAGATGGTTCATGGACCCCAGCGTGTGGTAGCCGCGTGGGGTCAGCGTGAAGCCCAGACGGCGGAAAGTCTCAGCCCCCGCGTCGATTTGGTCGCGGACGTTGATCACCACGTGATCGATCGTTGGCATGGGAAGGGGCATGAGGATCCTCCGCTTTCGCCGCGATCATAGCCTACAAACGAAAAAAGCGGTGCCAGGAAGGTGGCACCGCGAAGTTCGGGGGGAAACGTCTCGTGGCCTCAGCCACATCAATCAAATGGTGCGTCGCGACGCTGTTTCAAGCCGCCGCGGCGATCGAGTCCCCGAGGATCTGAACGATCCGGTCCAATGTCGCTTCCGGCGTCATCAGGGGAGGGGCGAGGCATAGCGTGTCGCCGCTGGCCGGCGGGCCGTCCCCACCGCCGCGCTGGCGCAGGATCAGGCCGCGCTTTCCGGCCTCGGCCACCACGCGCCCGCCCATACCCAGTTCAGGTGCGCGAGTGCCTTGATCTTTCACGAGTTCGACGGCGCCAAGCATGCCGAGGCCGCGGACGTCGCCGACCGATGGGTGGGAGCGGAGGGTTTCCAGACCCGCCAGGAGGCGTTTGCCCATCACGGCGGCCCGATCGACCAGGCCTTCCTTTTCGATGATGTCGATGTTCGCCAGGCCGACCGCACAGCAGACGGGATGGCCGGAATAGGTTGCGGCATGCATGAATTTCTCATCCATCGGCGCGTCTTCGATCGCGGCGTGGATTTTCTTCGACACGATCACCCCGCCCAGCGGAAGGTAGCCGGAGGTGACGCCCTTGGCGAAGGACATCAGATCCGGTTCGATCCCCCAGTGCCCGAGTGCGAACCAGCGGCCGGTACGTCCGAAGCCGGTGATGACCTCGTCGGCGATCAGCAGCACGCCATGGCGGTCGCAGATTTCACGCAGCCGCGGGAAATACGTGGGGGGCGGCACGATCACGCCGCCGGCGCCCATCACCGGCTCGCAGATGATCGCGGCCACGGTGTCGGCACCATGTTCCAGGATTGCTTCCTCCACCGCGTCCGCGGCACCGATCCCGGCATCGCCGTTACCGGGCCAGCGATAGGGATAGGGCGGCACCACCTGGTGGAAGTTGGGGACCATCGGCCCGAACATCTTCTGGTATCCGGGTAGGGATGTGGCGCTCATCGCCGCCATGGTCACGCCATGGTAGCCATAGCGGCGGGAGATGATCTTCACCTTCTCCGGCTTTCCCATGCGTTTCCAGTAGTAGCGGGCGAACTTGAACGCGGATTCGTTGGATTCGGCGCCGCCGGTGGTGAAGTAGGCAGCGGCCATGTTGTCGTAGGCCAGGCCAACGATGCGTTCGGCGAGGCGGATGGCCGGCTCGTTGGAAAAGCCGGCATAGGCGGACGCATACCCCAGCTTTTCCATCTGCCTGGCGGAAGCCTCGGCGAGTTCCTTCCGGCCGTGCCCGACGTTGACGTTCCAGAGGCAGGACAGCCCGTCGATGTATTCGCGCCCGTCGTCGGTGGTCAGCATCGCGCCTTTGCCGCTGACGAAGATTTTCGCCGCTGCGTGGTCCTTGGGGTGGTGCAGCGGGTGAATAAGATGCCGTTGATCCGCCGCGAAGAGCGAGCTGAGGTCGTTCATGATGCGTTTGTCCTTGTCTGATCGGTCAAACGTAACGCGCGGCCGGCTCCTCGGGAAGGAGATTGCGCGCGGCGGCCGGGCCCGGTAAACATCGGTGCGACGCGGGTGTAGCTCAATGGTAGAGTCCCAGCCTTCCAAGCTGGCTGTGCGGGTTCGATTCCCGTCACCCGCTCCAATGATTTCCGTTTAGATTCACACGATTGCGTGATCAATTGCTTTGATCGGCGGGCCTGATTGCTGCTTGACAGATAACCGGGCCGCTGACTACGCCTAAGCGAAAGCCTGGCACGCAGCGTCGGCCGACAAATTTATACCGAGCATTGACCTAGGGGATTGCTTGTGCAGCCAGACCAACGCCTGAACCAGATATGTTTCGATATAGATATTGATTGCTGCGCCGAATTGGCCCGGACGGGAGACGCCGAATGACCACATCCCCTATTCGGATTATCAATACCTTTGGTCCGCAGCGGATCAGCGACATCGGGACCGCGACACCGTTCAGCAATGTCACCGTAAGCGATCCGAACGATGGTCAGACCGAGACTCTGACGGTGACCTTGTCCAACGCGGCGAATGGCATGCTCAGCAACCTCGGCGGTGGCACTTACGACCCCGTCACCGGTGTGTACACGGTCATCGGAACCGCGTCGGCGGTCAGCTCGGCTTTGGACGGTCTGATTTTCACCCCGACCTACCACCAGACCGCCGCGGGATCGACCGTGTCCACCACGTTGACGATCACGGACACGGATACCGCCGGCGCCACCGCGACGGACGCGAACACCACGATCGTCACGGCCGAGACCAATAGCCCGAGGCCGATCGGCGTGATTCGCGGCATCGACTACGGTCCCTCGCCCGCGGCGGGCGGCGTCTACCCGACGAATGCGCAGATCGACACCGACATGGCCACCATTGCGACCATGGGTAACACGGTCCGGCTGTACACCGTCTCGAACGGTATGAGCTATGCTGTAACGAGCGCGATCGCGCATGATTGCAGGTTATTCCCTCGGCGTATCTGCTCAATCCCAATACGCAAGCCAATATCGATGCGAACAATGCCGAGATAAACAATCTCATTTCGGTTTTGCAGAGCCTTCCGCAGTCAGAGCTTACGTCGATCCCATTTGTCGACGTCGGCAGCGATTTTCTGACGAACAATCCCACGCAGCTGAGCTACCTGGAGACGGAGATCGGTCTCGTTCAAGCGGCCGCCAGGCCGCTCGGCGTGATGGTCGCGTCGTCCGAAAGTGCCAATACATATCTGACCACCAATCTGGGCAGCGCGGTCGACCTGATATTCCCGACGATCTCGCCGTTCGCGGATGGAAACAGCGGCGTGGTGACCGCGAATAACGCCGCGGAATTTGCGTTTCTCCAATATGAGCAGTTGGTTCAGACCTTTCCAACCCAAAACGTCGTCATTAGCGCAATCGGTTGGCCGTCGTCGGGGACCAATGGCAGTGCGGTTGGCAGTGTCGCCAACGAGGAAGTGTTTTGGAGTAATTTCGTCGAGCTGGCCAATCAGAATCACATAAATTATTTTGGATTCGAGGCGTTCGATTCATCGGCCAATACCAGCACCGGGTTCAGCGGGGGAAGTTGGGGTCTCTATACCTCGTCCGGGGTTCCGAAGGGCGTGGTGAAGTCGTTCAGTTCTGCCCCGCCGCCCCAGATTGTCGGTACGGTCTCCGGACAGCAGGCGAATGTCGCCCAGCCCGTCACGCCGTTCGCGGGCGTTTCGGTTGTCGACCCCAACAATGACCAAATCGAGACACTGACGATTGCCGTTTCCTCCCCGACCACCGGAGCGTTCAGCAATCTTGGGTCGGGCAGTTACAATGCGGGAACTGGGATTTACAGCATATCGGGATCCGCCGCCACCGTAACGTCCGCGATCCAAGGATTGATGTTCACGCCTGCCCAGGGCCTGTCGAGCTCGGGTGGTTCGCTCACGGTCACGTTCACCATCGCGGATGCCGACACGGCGGGTGCAACCGCGATCGACAGCAAAACCACCGTTACGTACTCCGGCGTGCCCGGCCTGATTTTGCTGGGCAATGAGTATGAATTTGTCGGTAGCGGCGGCACAATTTTGAAACTGGCGGGCAGTCCAGTCACGGTCGGCGAATTCGGCATCGCCATCGCCCCGGTCGGTGCGGTGAAGACCGCCACCGGCTACGAAGTTGCCTGGGGCCTGGGCGGCGGCCAATACATTGTCTGGAATATAGACGGAAACGGCAACTATACCGGCGCTGCCACGGGTATTCTGTCCAGCACCAGCTATGGACTGGAGATCGTCGAACTCACCTTCGGCGTCGACCTGAATGGCGACGGAAACATCGGGCCGATCTCGACGGCGATCGCATCCAACAGCGTGACCGGCCTCGTGCAGATTGCGAACCAATATGCCCTGGAAAACAGCGGCGGTGGCATCGCGGCCTGGGTGAGTTACGGCGGCAACCCGCTAACGGTTGGCCAATTCGGCAGCGCCATCGCCCCGGTCGGTGCGAAACAGACGGGGAGTGGTTACGAAGTCGTCTGGAGCCTCGGCGGCGGCCAATTCATCGTCTGGAACACCGACAGCAACGGCAACTTCACCAGCGCGGCCACGGGCATTCTGTCCGGCACCAGCGCGACGCTGGAGGCTGTGGAAGCCAATTTCGGAGAGAGCTTCCCCAACGCCGGGACGGCACCTTCGCCCACGACGATCGTGTCGAACGGCACGACAACCCTCGCGCAGGTCGGCAATCTCTACGCACTCAACCCCACGAGCGGCGGGCCGGGGCCTTTGCTTGAATACCAGGGCAGTTTCGTAACCGCCGGCCAATTCGGCAGCGCCATCGCACCGGTTGGGGCGAAGCAGACCGCCACCGGCTACGAAGTGGCCTGGAGCCTCGGCGGCAGCCAATTCATCGTCTGGAACACCGACAGTAACGGCAATTTCACCAGTGCGGCCACGGGCATTCTGTCCGGCACGAGCACGACGCTGGAGGCGGTGGAGAGCAACTTCGCGGAGAGCTTCTCCAACGCCGGCGCACCGGCTTCGGTCTCAACGATCCTGTCGAACGGCACGACCACGCTCGCGCAGGTCGGCAATCTCTACGAACTCAACCCCTCCGGCGGTGGGCCGGGGCCCTTGCTGGAATATCAGGGTGCCTTCGTAACCGCCGGCCAGTTCGGCACTGGCATCGTCCCGATCGGTGCGGTGAAGACCGGCACCGGTTATGAAGTCGCCTGGAGCCTTGGCGGCGGCCAGTTCATCGTCTGGAACATCGACAACAACGGCAACTACACCAGTGCCGCCAGCGGGATTTTGGCCGGCACCAGCTATGCGCTGGAACAACTCGAGCTCACCTTCGGTGAAAACCTGAACGGCGACGGTTCCACCGGGCCAACCGCGACGCCGATTGCATCCAATGGCGTGACCGGTCTTGTGCAGGTTGCGAACCAATATGCCCTGGAGAACAGCGGCGACGGAATCGTGGCTTGGGTGGGCTTGGGGGGCAATCCGATAACCTTTGGCCAATTCGGCAGCGCCATCGCCCCGGTCGGTGCGAAACAGGCGGGGAATGGCTACGAAGTCGTCTGGAACCTTGGTGGCGGCCAGTTCATCGTCTGGAACACCGACAGCAACGGCAACTACACGAGCGCCGCTACGGGTATTCTGTCCGGCACCAGCGCGACGCTGGAGGCGGTGGAGACCAATTTCGGGGAGAGCTTTCCCAACGCCGGGGCGCCGGCCTCTGTCTCGACGATCCTGTCGAATGGCACGACAACGCTCGCGCAGGTCGGCAACCTGTACGAACTCAATCCCACCGGCGGCGGGCCAGGGCCTTTGCTCGAATATCAAGGCAGTTTCGTAACCTCCGGCCAATTCGGCACGGGCATCGCCCCGGTCGGTGCGAAACAGACGGGGAATGGCTACGAAGTCGCCTGGAGCCTTGGCGGCAGCCAATTCATCGTCTGGAACACCGACAGCAACGGCAACTACACGAGCGCGGCGACGGGCATTCTATCCGGCACGAGCACGACGCTGGAGGCGGTGGAGACCAATTTCGGGGAGAGCTTCCCCAATGCCGGCTCGCTGGCTTCGACCTCAACGATCGTGTCGAACGGGACGACCGTCCTCGCGCAGGTCGGCAATCTCTACGAATTCAACCCCACGAGCGGCGGGACCGGGCCCTTGCTGGAATACCAGGGCAGTGTCGTGACGTTCGGCCAATTCGGCACGGGCATCGCCCCGGTCGGTGTGAAACAGACGGGGAATGGCTACGAAGTCGCCTGGAGCCTTGGCGGCGGCCAATTCATCGTCTGTAACACCGACAGCAACGGCAACTACACCAGTGCAGCCACAGGTATCCTGTCCGGCACCAGCGCGACGCTGGAGGCCGTGGAAGCCAATTTCGGCGACGGAACCTTCTCCAACGCCGGGTCGCCGGCTTCGCCCACGACGATCGCGTCGAATGGCACGACGACCCTCGCGCGGGTTGGCAACCTCTACGAATTTAACCCCACGAGCGGCGGGACTGGGCCCTTGTTGGAATACCAGGGCAGCTATGTCGCCGCCGGCCAGTTCGGCTCCGCCATCGTCCCGGTCGGCGCGGTAAAGACCGCCACCGGCTACGAGGTCGCCTGGAGCCTTGGCGGTGGTCAATTCATTGTCTGGAACACCGACAACAACGGCAACTACGCCAGTGCCGCCACCGGCGTGGTCGCGGGTCAAAGCTTTACCCTGGAGGGTCTCGAATCCACGTTCGGTGAGGACTTGAACAGCGACGGGCGCCTTTCCACCCAGGTGATCGCAACCGGTCCGACGGTCGATCTCAGCAGTCAGTCCCAATCCGCGACCATAAACCTCGGTGCCAACACCGCGTCAGCCTCCGCGGGACTGTCCGCACCATCGCTGGCCTTCCTGGGCACCCCCGATACCATCATTCTTGGGACCGGCGCCGCGATCGTGGAATACGCCCTGCAACCGTCCAGCGGGATCGAGACGGTCGCTGGGTTCGTCCTCGGCACCGATGAATTGAACATCGATTTGGCGGGTGCGGCGAACAGCACCCTTCTGGCCTATGATACCAAGATCAACGGCAACGCCGCCATTGCCCTGACAAGCAGCAGCGATCCTTCGCATGGCATCGTGCTGACGAACGTCTCGGGCGGGCTGACAGCCGCCACACTACTGACATCGCACACCAATTTCGTCGGCGGTCACGCACTGATCAGCTAATCGGGCGCCTAAATCCGCACCCGGCAGGCATGTGTTACGTCACGGCGCCGTCTACGTCGATCCGCCACCAATAGGCGCAAACAATAGTTGAATACAACTGTAAGTATTCCTTTTAGTCGAATACTGGTCTAATCTGGCGCTGACATCTGGCCCACTCGCCAATGTTCGGAGCACGCCGGTATGCCTAGTAATACAACTATCGGGAGCACCTATACGAACGGATTGGTCCTCTCCGGCTCGGCCGCGACAACAATCGCGCTGACCGCCAGCGCAACCATCGCGAACACCGGCCAATCCGCGCTGTCAGCGACCGCAAATGTCAATTGGTCAATCCAGAATGCCGGCACCATTCGCGTCCTGGCCGGCCAATCCGGTGCCAGCGGCATCGTGCTGTCAGCCGGCGTTGTCGCCAACACCCCGTCCGGGCAGATCGCAGGCTACACCGCCGGCATCTCCGTGACCGGCGCCGGAACGGTGGCCAATCAGGGAACCATCGCGTCCGGCCAGACCGCGGGAAACGCCTATCTCTACAATCCCATCGACCGCACCGCGACGATCCTGTCGGCCGCCGTCATGATCGGTTCCGGATCGGTCACCAACAGCAGCGGCGGCCTGATCGACGGCGCCCTCGGTGGAGTCGGCACCGACGGCGCGGGCACCGTCACCAATGCCGGCAGCATCGCGGGCGGACAGTTCGGGGTCTTTCTCGATGGAGGCGGGACGGTCGGTAACCTGCCCACCGGCACGATCGGTGGCGGCACCTATGGGGTCTATGGCGGCATCCAAGGACCTCTCGCCGTCAGCAACCAGGGTTATATCTACGCGCTCAACGGTCTCGGCGTGGAACTGTTTGGCGGCGGCTCAGTGACCAACGCTTCCTCGGCCACGATCGCCGGCGGTCGCTACGGCGTGCGCACTGACAACGTGCCATCGACCGTCTTCAACGCCGGGGCACTCTACGGCGCATGGTATGCCGGGGTGCTGCTGGCCGACGGCGGTCAGCTGAGCAACGCCACGAGCGGCATCATCTATGGCGGTCTGGCCGGTTTCGCCGCCTTCGGCACCGCGGCCGCGACAGTCGCGAACACCGGCAGTATCGGCGGCTACAAGTTCGGCATAGCGGCCTACACGCAGAACGCACAGATTTACAATGCCGGTATCGTTTCGAGTAAGGAAGTGGGAGGGCTGGCCCAATTCGGCGGCGCCGGGGTGGCGCTGCAGGCTGGCGGCAGCCTCACGAACGCCGCGGACGGCCTCATCCTCGGGCGATGGATCGGTGTGCAAATCGGCGCCCAAAACACCTACGCCTCGGGAACGATCATCAACCAGGGCAACATATTCGCCAGCGACGGCACCTACGGTGCGGCGATATGGGTCCACGGCTCCGGCCTGATTTCCAACAGCGCCACCGGCAAGATCGAAGGTGGGCCATTCGGCATTGTAGCGTACCAAGCTGTAACGTTGATCGACAGCGGCTACATCGTCGGCTCCAATTTCGCCTTCGACGCGGTCAACCCCGGCTACCGGCAGCGCGTGATCCTCAATCCCGGGGCGACCATCGTTGGCACCGTCTACGGTGGCAATCCCATCGGAGGATCGGTTGTCAGCACCCTCGAACTCGCATCGGCCAGCGGTGCGGGTACCTTGTCCGGTATCGGCATCCAATTCCTCGGCTTCGAACAGGTCATTATAGATGCAGGGTCGAACTGGACCCTGACCGGTGCCAACACGATTGTATCGGGCGCGACGCTCGCCGTCAGCGGCACGCTGATCAATGCGGGTACCGAGACTGGAGGCCCATGGCTGACGGGGGGCGAAATCGTCAACCTCGCGGGGGCCACCATCCGCGACAGCTTCGCAGCGATATACGAAGCAGGCGGTCTTTCGGCCGGCACGATCGTGAATGCCGGGCTCCTCGCTGGCCCCGCGAGCGGCGTCGGGGCCGGAGTCGTCCTGTTCTCGGGTGGCACGCTCACGAACACCGCGACAGGCACGATCACCGGGTCGGACGGTGTTTATATCAATGGTTCCATCGCAACCGCCAATGCGGGAACGGTCGTCAACGCCGGCCGCATCCTGGGCTCCGTGATGCGCGGCGTGGAATTGGACGCCGGCGGTATCGTCACCAACACCGCTGGCGGAACGATATCCGGCGCAACCGACGCGGTCGCCGTCCAGTGCCGGAATCCCAGCCAGCAAACCACGACGATTTTCAATCAAGGGCGTATCGTCGGCGGCAGCGGATACGGCGTCCTGATGGCGACGGCGGGCAACAATTCGCTCGTGAACGGCAGCGGCGGCGTGATCCTCGGCGGCAATGCAGGCGCCTATGTCGCCGCCGGCGGCACCGTCGCCAATGCCGGCTCGATCGGGGTTCAAGGCACGGGCACATCGGCGTTGCGTTTCGGTGCGGGCGCGGCGGATCGACTGATCCTTTATCCCGGCGCCAGCTTCACCGGCATCGTCGACGGAGGCAACACGTCCGGTTCAACCGCGGTGAGCGTCCTGACACTGGCTTCCAGCGCCTCCGCCGGCACTCTGACCGGTCTCGGTGTCAAATATCTCGATTTCGGGCAAATCGCCATCAATCCCGGTGCGAACTGGACCCTCGCCGGCAACGCAACCCTGGCCGCCGGGCAAACGCTGACCAACGGCGGCGCAATGACCGACAGCGGCACGCTGTTGTGCGGCGGCAATCTCTTCAACAGCACCGCAGGCACGATTTCCGCGACGAACCGAACAGCCATCGGCGTCGCGAGCAACGGGACCGTCGTCAACAATGGGACGGTTCTGGCCTCGGGTACCACCGGCTACGGCGTTCAAATGGCCTCCGGCGGCATAGTGACCAACGCGTCCGGTGCGACCATTCGCGGCAGCATAGGCATCTTCGCCAGTGGCGGTGCGACCGTGGTCGACTCCGGCACCATCTCCGGCAGCAAATACGCGGTCGCGTTCGGTGCGACCGGAAGAAATCTTCTGGAGTTGCAGCAGGGTTTCGCGCTGAATGGAACGATCGGCGGCTTTGCGCCCGGGGACACGATTGAGCTCGCCGGGATCACGGTCACCGGCACGCAATACGCCGCCGGCACCCTCTCGCTGATCGCCGCCTCCGGCACCGTCTCCCTCGCCCTGGCGGGAAATTTCGCGCCGGCCGCGTTCCAGGTGAACAACGTCGCCGGCAATGCCTGGGTCACCGTTCTGCCGCCTCCCCCTGTGATCGGTGGCACGACGTCTGGACAATCGACGACCGATCTCGCCCCGATCACCCCTTTTTCCGGCGTAACCATCGCGGACTCCAATGCCAACCAGACTGAAACCGTCACCGTTACCATATCGTCCCCAGCGAACGGCAGCCTGAGCGGGTCCGGCATCGCCTCCTTCAACCCCGCCACCGGCGTTTACACCCTGATCGGGTCGCCAAGCTCGGTCGGCCTCGCGGTCGATAATCTGGTGTTCACGCCGACCGGACATCAGGTCGCACCCGGACAAACCGTTGCCACGACCTTCGTCATCCAGGTGACCGATACGCTTGGCGGGTCGGCAACCAACAACGCGACCACGGTCATAGCCACGGCAGCCGCTTCGTCGATCGCAATCACCGGAACGGCGGCGGGGCAACCGACAACCGATGCGGCGGCGATTCAACCGTTCACCCGGATTGCGATCGCGGACCCGAATTTTGGCCAGACCGAGACGGTGACGATCGCGCTTTCCAACAAGGCGAATGGCGCACTCAGTAACCTCGGTCCCGGCACCTTCGATGGATCGACGGGCGTCTACACAGTGACCGGCAGCGCGGCGACCGTCGGTGCTGCGATCGGCGCGCTGGTATTCACCCCCACCGCGCATCAGGCGGCGCCAGGGCAAACGGTCGCCACGACCTTCACGATCAAGGCGACCGATACGGCAGGCGTCACGGCATCCAATGCCGGCTCGACCGTCCTGGTGACCGCCTTGGCGGCGCCGATCGCCATCGCCGGCACCAAGACCGGTCAACCCACGACCGATGCGTCAACGCTGACGCCATTTGGCAACGTGACCCTGACCGATCCAAATTTCGGCCAGACCGAAACCGTCACGGTCACCTTGTCCAATGCCGCGAATGGCACCCTGACCAATCTCGGGTCGGGCACCTACAGCGCCGGCAAATACACCGTTTCCGGCAGCAACGCCGCCGTCGCCGCGGCGATCGAGGCTTTGGTCTTCGTCCCGGCAGCGCACCAGGTCAGTCCAGGTCAGACAGTCGCGACAACCTTCGCCATCAAGGCAACCGATACCGCCGGCGTCGTGGCGACCGACAGTACCACGACCGTGCTGGCAACCGCCGCACCGGCACCGATCGTCATCGCCAACGCCGTCGCCGGACAGACAACGAACGACGCGACAGCGCTCCCCCTGTTCAATAACGTAACCATATCCGACCCAAACTTCGGCCAGACCGAAACGGCGACGGTCACGCTGTCCAACCCGGCCAACGGTTCGTTGACGGGCAGCGGTACCGGCGCCTTTAACGCCGTAACCGGAGTCTACACCGTCACGGGTTCGGCAAGCGCGGTCGCCTCGGCGTTGGATCGTCTGGTCTTCGTGCCGACCCAGCATCAGATCGCACCCGGTCAAACCGTCGTCACAACCTTCACCATCCAGGACACCGATACCGCTGCCATCTCGGCGACCAACAGTGTCACGACCTTGATCGCGACAGCCGTCGCCTCGCTGCCCACCATCGGCGGCTCGGTCGCGGGACAGAAGACCAGCGATCTGGCGGGCATGAGCGCTTTCTCCAGGATCGCGATCGTCGAGCCGAATTTTGGCCAGACCGAAACCGTGACCGTTACGATATCAAATCCGGTGAATGGTACGCTCACCAATCTCGGGGGGGGAACGTATAACGCGGCGACCGGAATATACACGGTGTCCGGTTCGGCCGCCGCCGTCGGCACCGCGCTCGACGCGTTGGTGTTCGTGCCGACCGCGCATCAGGTCGCACCGGGCCAGACAGTGACAACCGGGTTTACAATCAAAACGACCGACACGGCGGGCGCGGCCGCGACCGATACCGTCACGACCGTTATTGCCACCGCCGCGGCATCGGCCGTCACCATCGGCGGTGCGGTTTCGGGTCAGACCAGCAGCGATTTGGCGACCGTCCGGCCGTTCGCCAATGTCGCGATCGCCGATCCCAATTTCGGCCAGACCGAGACCCTGACAGTCACGCTATCCAACCCGGCCAATGGCGGGCTGGGCAACCTGGGCATCGGTTCGTACAACGCAACAACCGGTGTTTACACGGTCACCGGCAGCCTTTCGGCCGTGAATGTTGCCCTCGATGGGCTGGTATTCGCCCCGACCGGTCACCAGGTGGCGCCCGGGCAGACAGTCGCGACCGGCTTTACCATCAAGGACACCGATTCCGCTGCGGTCACCGCTTCCAACAGCACGACGAGCATCCTCGTAACCGCCGTCGCCAGCCCGGTCGTCATTACCGGGACCGTGAGCGGTCAGGCCACAAACGATGCAACCGCCATTAGGCCCTTCACGAAGGCGACGGTCGGCGACCCCAATTTCGGCCAGACCGAGACCCTGACAGTCACCCTGTCCGCTGCCGCCAACGGCGTCCTGAGCGACAGCGTTGCCGGGACATACAATGCCCAAACTGGTGTTTATGCCGTCTCAGGCACCGCCGCTGCGGTCACCGCGGCGCTCGATGCGCTGCTCTTCACGCCCACCGCGCATCAGGTGAGCCCAAACAACGCGGTTGTCACGACGTTTACCGTCAAAGACACGGACACCGCCGCTGTGTCCGTCAGCAACAACACCACGACCGTGATAGCGACCGCCCTCGCGGGCACTCCCACGATCGCCGGCGCTGTCGCTGGGCAGAAGACGACGGATGCCGCGGCCCTGGCGCTGTTCCCACAGGTAGCGATCGCCGACCCGAACGCGGGCCAGTCCGAGACCGTGACCATCTCCCTGTCCTCCGCGGCAAATGGGGTCCTCGGCAACCTAGGTGGCGGCAGTTACAACGCGGCAACAGGTGTCTATACGGTGTCGGGCACCGCCGCTGCCGTCGGTAGCGCCATCGATGCACTGATATTCACCCCCACCCAACATCTTGTTGTCTTGGGCCAGTCGTTTACCACGACCTTTACGATCGCCGTGACCGATAGCGCGGGCGTGTCAGCGAACAACAGCATGACCACCGTTGTCACCACGGCCGTTGCGATCGCGTCGGGGAACGGCACCAGCCTTGTGCAGACCGGCGGCCAGTATGGCATTTGGAACAGCGGCGGCAGCGGCCCAATCCTACAGTACCAGAACACTCCCATTACCGTCGGCGAGTTCGGCGCCGCCATCGCCCCGATCGGCGCGGTCGCGACGGCTGGCGGCTACGAAGTCGCGTGGAACCTGGGCAGCGGGCTGTACATCGTCTGGAACACCGACGGCGCCGGC
>CAIRCM010000149.1 GCA_903877125.1 uncultured Acetobacteraceae bacterium
ATCCTGCGCGGAAAGGCGCCAGCAGACCGACCGACCCAGTTTTTCAGCAGCCTGCTAGCGCAGGAAGCGCCGCGCATCATCCCATAAAGAGTGCACAAGCGCCCCGGCGGGTTCGGCCCGAGCCAGGCGGGCCGATTGCCCCGCCCATGCCTGCATGCGCCCAAGATCCCCCGCCTTCGCCGCCGCGTCCCGCATCCCTTGCGTCAACGCCCGCTGCACCGGATACGGCGCCGGCACCGGCCCATCCGCCGCCGCTCGGGCATACGTCGTCGCGATGCTCCGCCCGGCCCGACCGCTGAACGCCCGGGTCAGCATCGTGTCTTCCGGCGCCGTCGCTGCCAGCCCGGCCGACCAGGCAGGGTTCAACCCGGCTTCAGGGCACCGGAGGAACCCAGTGCCGATCTGTACCGCCGAGGCCCCCAGCGTGAACGCAGCCGCGATCCCCCGAGCATCGGCAATGCCACCGGTCGCTACTACGGGAACACCCACCGCATCGGCGATGGCCGGCAGCAGGGCAAACAGACCCACCGCGTCCCGTTCCGCCGCCGAGGCATCGAACCGCCCGCGATGTCCCCCCGCCTCGGCCCCCTGCGCCACTACGACATCGGCCCCGGCGGCCTCGGCGGCCTTGGCCTCGGCCGCCGTCGTCACGGTCGCGAACCACGCGATCCCCCTGGCTTTCATCGCCGCGACGAAATCCGGCGGATAAACGCCCATGATCGATGACACGATCGGCGGCCCAACCTTCAACAACGCTTCGCACTGGGCGGCGAAATCCGGCGGCACCGCATCGGCCGCTTCCGCTGGCACTTCCGGCCCAAACTGCCCCAAAAACGCCCGCACACGCCCCTCCTGCTCGGCATCGCGTACCGGCGGAGGGTCGGGAATCCACAGATTGAGCTGGAACGCCCCGTTGGACTGCCCGCGCACCCCGTTGGCCCAGGCAACGATGGCGTCCGGCGCCATCAGCAGCGCCCCGCACGCCCCCAGCCCCCCCGCATTGGCGATCGCCGCCGAAAGGGCAGGCGTCGGCACCCCGGCCATGGGCGCGAGGAGGATCGGCACCCTCAAGCCAAAGCGGTCGCAAAAGGATTGGGCACGCGAGAGGGGCTGGGTCATGCCCCGCTTTTAACCGGGTTCTTGACCGTGCGCACCGTCATGCCATACCAATCCGCCATGCTCGCTTCGACCAAACGCACGACGACGACCACGAAATCGCCCGCTGGGGTGGTTCGGGTGCGCGCGTGCTGATCCTGCCAGCATAGCCTTTCCCCGAAGCCCCACCGGTCACGGATGGGGCTTTCGCTTTTTTGGCACCTGTTCCGAACCGGCCCCATCCCGAAGGAACCCGTTGTCATGCCTCTCCAAAATCCCCGCGTCGCCATCGTCGGTGCCACCGGCGCAGTCGGCACCGAATTGATCGCCTGCCTCCAGGAGCGCAAGTTTCCCCTCTCCAGCCTCCGCCTGTTCGCCTCCGAACGCTCCGCCGGCCGAACCCTCGCCTTCCGCGACCAGGGCCTCCCGGTCGAGGTCCTGACCGAGGACTCCTTCGCCGGAATCGACCTCGCGCTGTTTTCCGCCGGCAGCGGCACATCCCGCCGCTTCGCACCGGCGGCGGTGCGGCATGGGGCGATTGTGGTCGATAATTCCTCCGCCTTCCGGATGGACGACGCAGTGCCGCTCGTGGTGCCCGAGGTGAATGCCGCGGCCCTCGCCGCGCACAACGGCATCGTCGCGGTGCCCAACTGCGTGGCGATCATCGCCGCCGTCCCCCTGTGGCCATTGCAACAGGCGTTTGGGATCACCCGGCTGATCGCCGCCACCTATCAGGCGGCTTCGGGCGCCGGTGCCGCTGCGATGGCGGAACTGCGGGCATCCACCGGCGCCTATCTGGCCGGCCGCCCGTTCAGCCCGACCGTGTTGCGGCACCCCTACGCGTTCAACCTGTTCAGCCACGATACGCCGGTCGACCCCGAGACCGGGGCAAACGATGAGGAAACCAAGGTCGGGCGGGAGCTGCGCAAAATCATGCGGACACCGGAACTGCCGATCGGCGTGACCTGCGTCCGGGTGCCGGTGCTGCGTGCGCACTGCATCGCCCTGACCTTGGAACTGCCGCACCCCGTGGCACCTGATGCAGTCCGGGCGATCCTGGCCGCTGCCCCAGGCATCCGGATCGTCGACGATGCCGAACAGAACCATTTCCCGATGCCCAACGAAGCGTCCGGTCAGGGGGATATCCTCGTCGGCCGCATCCGTCGGGACAGCAGCGACCCGAGCGGACGCACGATCGCGATGTTCGTCGCCGGCGATCAGTTGCTCAAGGGTGCGGCGCTGAATGCGGTTCAGATCGCCGAGCGGCTGCTTCTGTAGGCGCTTTCGGCGGAAGCTTCCTGGGGCGCTCGGCTGCTGTGGGTCACCGCGACCTGTGATCCACAGCAGCAAGCCCATCACGGAAACGAATTTTTGGGCCACGATACCAACGATACAAGATGCCGCATTGGCGACATCGCCCCGATACAATCGCGGTTTAGGGTGTGTTCATCGCCGGACGCCACGACGTTGCCGGAAACCAACCAGGAGATACCGCCATGTTCACCAAAGTCGCCGTTGTCGCCTTTTCCGCCGCCCTCCTGCTCGGCGCCCCCCCCCAGCTTCGCGGGACGCATGGCGAACGGCGCCCAGATTAACGGCGCCCAAATCAATGGCCGCATGTTCAACGGCCGCATGATGAACGGCGTCGGCAAAGGCGATGCCGCGCTCCAGGTCCACATCGTCGCCGTCGAGCTGCCGGCGTCCCGCTGACATGATCCGAACCGGCTGGCTCTTGCTGCTGGCCGCACTGACACTCGCAGCCCCGGCCGGTGCACAGAAACCGGCCGGGGTTCGGGCTGTGGAGGCCGAGGGTACGCAATTTCGCCTGACCTTGACCGATGGTCGCGTCCTGCGTTCCCCCGAACTCGCCGGTGCGGCACTGGTCGTCGACACCCCCACCGGCCCTGCTAAAATCCGCATCGCGGCGGTGGAGCGCGATCCCATCGCGAAATCGGACAATGTCTGGCTGCACACGATGCTGGTCGAGAATCCCGACGGTTCGACAAGCAACCTTTGCGAGCCTGGCCCGGACGGCCGCCAGCAGGGCTTCCCGCTCGCGACCCGGCAGCGCCGCGATGGCGGATCGGACAACACCGCCCCCGATCATTTCGATCTCGTATGCAGCGCGGGCGCTCGGGCAAAATGCGTGCGGTTCGGCTATCGGCCCTGGGTGCCGGCCGAGGAGCGGCTGTACAAAAGCTGCGTCCACATGGTGCCGGCGGATTACTGCGGCACGGGAAACCCCACCACCCGCAACGGTATGCAGATCGACCTCTACGATACCGCCGGCATCGAAACGCCGGACAACGATCCCACCCAGGACTTCGAGGCCGGTTGGACCCCCGAGGGCGCGGTCTGCGTGCGCCACGTGCGGGTGAAGGAGAACATCTCCCTGGACCGACTCGTCGCCGCCTGTCCCCGCTTGGCGGGCAAGGTCGGAGAAATGTGCACCGAGGCAACCGCCCGAACGCTGGGCGCGACGTTGTTCAATCGGTCGCGGCCGTAATCACCGCACCCGCGCCGAACCAGTCTCGGGCAGGCGTGAAAACCGCTCGCGCCAACGCCGCTATCGCGGGCGGTTGAGTGTCGTGAGAAGGTTGATTTTCATACCGTTCGGCAAAATCATGTCGCCAGGTTGCATATCGGCCGGACAGGCGCCGACCCATTTCCCGTCCTGCACGACAACGGTTTCCGCTCGGCCGGCGGCGATCGGCGGATCGTAATGGGTTTTCAACTCCATATGAAAGGCAACGTCGCCGTCGAACACCATCGTCATGTGGCTGATGACCTTCGATGCGCCCATGGTGCATTCCGAGTCGCTCGTCACCGTCATGCCGGATCGGACTTGGGTGCTCCGGCTGCATGTCGCCGCTGGCGTGTCCATCCCGGCCTGGCGCATCCTGGCGTCGGTCGCGGCATCGATGCACATCTGGATCGCCTTCGCTGCCGGCCGCCCGGTCGTCGTTCGGGAAATTTCCCATAGCCCGGCTTTACGGTTTGGGAACTCGTCCGCCCTGGCGGCGGTGGCGGCGCAGGCCAGCAATGCGATCAAGACTATTCGTTTCATCATATTATCCCGCTGCTACGGCCCCCGCCGTCGTTTTCCCCCAAAACCGCCCTTCCGCTTCGCCGGATCGTAACCACCCCCGCCCGGACCCATCGGTTCCGGCGTGCGATCCCGCTTCGGCCGCAACGAAGCACTGGAAACCGGCGGCGCGGGCAATCCGAGGTTCAGCGCCTCCAGCCGCTTGATCTCGTCGCGCAGCCGAGCCGCTTCCTCGAATTCCAGATCGGCCGCCGCCGCCCGCATCCGCTTTTCCATCTCCGCGATGGACGATTGCAGGTCCTTGCCAACGAAGTCCTGAACCGCGGAGTCCTTCACCGGCGCGACCGTGACGTAATCCTGCTCGAACACGCTTTCCAGCACCTTGCCGATCTGCTTGCGGATCGACATCGGGGTAATCCCGTGATCCTCATTCCAGGTGCGCTGCTTGTTCCGCCGTCGCTCGGTTTCCTCGATGGCCGCGCGCAGACTGCGCGTCATCGTGTCGGCGTAAAGAATGACCTTCCCGTCGACATTGCGCGCCGCCCGCCCGATCGTCTGGATCAGCGATGTCTGCGACCGCAGGAACCCTTCCTTGTCCGCATCCAAAATCGCCACCAGTGCGCATTCCGGAATATCCAGCCCCTCGCGCAGCAGATTGATCCCCACCAGCACGTCGAACACGCCGACCCGCAGGTCCCGGATGATCTCGATCCGCTCCAACGTATCGATGTCCGAGTGCAGGTACCGCACCTTCACCCCGTGTTCCATCAGATACTCGGTCAAATCCTCCGCCATGCGCTTGGTCAGGGTGGTGACCAGCACCCGATTCCCCTGCGACGCCATCGTGCGGCATTCCGCCAGCAGATCGTCCACCTGATGTTCGACCGGCCGTATTTCCGTCACCGGATCGATCAGCCCCGTCGGACGGATCACCTGCTCCGCGAACACGCCCAGCGTGCGTTCCATCTCCCACGGGCCCGGCGTGGCCGAGACGTAGATGCTCATGGGACGGAAACGATCCCATTCCTCGAATTTCAGCGGCCGGTTGTCGATACAGGACGGCAGACGGAACCCAACTTCCGCCAGTACGGTCTTCCGGTTGAAGTCCCCCCGGTACATCCCGCCCAACTGCGGCACCGTGACATGCGATTCATCGACAATGAGCAGTGCATTCTCCGGCAGATACTCGAACAACGTCGGCGGAGGGTCGCCCGGCCGCCGTCCCGTCAAATAACGGGAGTAATTCTCGATCCCCTTGCACGAACCGGTCGTCTCCATCATCTCGATATCGAATGTGGTCCGCTGCGTCAGCCGCTCGATCTCCAGCAGCTTGCCCTGCCGCGTCAGTTCCTCGACCTGCGCCTTCAATTCGATCTTGATGTCGTGGATTGCTTGGGTCAGCGTCGGCCGCGGCGTCACGTAGTGGCTGTTCGCGTAAACCGTGATCTCCGGCAGGTCCGCGGTCTTGTCGCCGGTCAGCGGATCGAATTCGTGGATGGATTCGATCTCGTCGCCGAACAGCGACACCCGCCAGGCCCGATCTTCGTAATGGCTGGGGAAGACGTCGACGACCTCCCCCCGCAGCCGGAACGTCCCGCGCTGAAAGGCCGCATCGTTGCGGCGATATTGCAAATTCACCAGCGCCTTGGCTAGCATGTCCCGATCGATCGTGCCCCCGACCTCGAGCTTCACCACCATCTTGGCGTAGGTCTCGACCGACCCGATACCGTAGATGCATGAAACCGACGCCACGATCACAACGTCGTTCCGCTCCAGCAGAGACTGCGTCGCCGCGTGCCGCATCCGGTCGATCTGCTCGTTGATCTGCGCGTCCTTCTCGATATACGTGTCGGTGCGCGGAACGTACGCCTCCGGCTGGTAGTAGTCGTAATAGCTGACGAAATACTCGACCGCGTTGTCCGGAAAAAACGCCTTCATCTCCCCATAGAGCTGAGCCGCCAGCGTCTTGTTCGGCGCGAGAATAAGTGTCGGCTTTTGCACCGCCTCGATCACTTTCGCCATCGTGAAGGTCTTGCCCGATCCGGTGACGCCCAGCAGCACCTGATCGCGTTCGCCCATGCGCACGCCTTCGACCAGTTGCCGGATCGCCGCCGGCTGATCCCCGGCGGGTTCGTACGGCGATACAACCTTCAACGGCCGCGTGACCGGACGAGCCGGCTGCTTCTGCGGCATGAACAACATCGGCGGCGGCGCGTGCAGGAGGGTAGTCTGGGACATGGCAAGCTCCTCGCCCGCAGGATCGCGCATTTGGGGAGCCACGTCGAGGTATTCCTATTTCGTTCTCCTCATGGCGCCGTTCCCCCCGCCGGCATACCATCCCCCCATCGCGCAACAGAACGGACCGGACCGATGATCGCCACCCTAACCACCCGCATTGCCGCCGCCACGGCGCCGCTGACCCCCGGCCGTCTGTCCGCGTTGATGGGCGCGCATGGCTCGATGACCCTGCGCTGGTATGTCCCAAAGGGCACCGACCCCCAGACGCCGCACGATCAGGACGAACTCTACATCGTGGCCTCCGGCACCGGCATCTTCGTCCGCAACGACGAACGCGTCGCGTTCGGCCCGCACGACGTCCTGTTCGCCGCGGCAGGGGAGACCCACCGTTTCGAAAACTTCTCCGACGATTTCGCCACCTGGGTCGTGTTCTACGGACCCGCCGGCGGGGAAAGCCCCTGATTGAGCAAACCGAGCCGGAACAGATACTCCCGGGCTGGCGGTACCAGCTGCGCGCCCGCCTGCTCGGCGAACGCCGGTAAATCGCCATCGGGAACAATCCGCAGGTCGGCGTACTCGCCGTTGCCGCGGGTGCGATGGGCCGCGAGCACCGCGTCTGCGTCCAGATCGGTTGTCAGCACCACACCGCAATCGGACACGTGGCTGCCGGGATGCTCGACGACGCATAGCGGAATTGGTATGCCCCGAATGCCCGATTCGATGCCAAGCTCCTCCTCCAATTCCAGCATCGCCTGCGCCGCCAGATCGACAGTCCCGTCCGGTCCGACCGCCCTGGAATCGACGCTGCCGGCCGGCGCCAACTGCCACATGCCCGGCTGATAGATCGCCGCTGCCGGCCGCCGCCCGATCGCCACCCCACCGGCGCAGCGCAGCACGCCGCAGGTCGAGAGCGGGCGGATACCAAGCGCGGGGAACAGGCTGTGATCTTCCATCTGGGCGACGATACGGCGGAACTCGGTCAGATGCCCCTCGATGCGGTCCGGCGCGATCCGGTCGACACTGAAGACTTTGCCGTTGAACATGCGGCCGGCTCCACCGGCCGCGACCCGCGCGCAAGCCGTTCGCCATAGCCGCTCCACCGCCGCATCCAGCGATCGGGGCAGCGCGGGCATGACGCTAGTCACCCGAACCGTCACGTCCGGCACCACATCGTGTACGGTAAATCCCTCCATAGCGCGGATACTAACCCGCTACCGAGGGCAGGGCTTCCCGAAAATCCCGGATTGGCAGATAAACCCGCATCGCAAGCGCCGGCGGAGCAGACCAATGAGCCATACGCACGACCACCATCACGACCATGACCACGGACACACCCACGAACACACCCACGAACACACCCCGGTCGATTGGAAACTGAACGGCGTACGCGTCATCAAGGCCGACCAGTTGGACACCAACACCGCCCAGACCCCCGGCATGAACCGCGCCGCGGCGATCAATCTCGCACGCGTCGGCGCGCAGAAAATCTGGGCCGGGACGGTGAATATCCACGCCAACGCCAAAACCGGCGCGCACCACCATGGCGCGTTGGAAAGCGTCATCTACGTCGTGAAGGGCAAAGCCCGCATGCGCTGGGGCGAGAAGCTGGAATACGTCGCCGAAGCCGAAGCAGGGGACTTCATCTTCGTCCCCCCCTACGTCCCGCACCAGGAAATCAACGCCAGTACGGACGAGACGCTCGAATGCGTGCTCGTCCGCAGCGATAACGAGGCCGTGGTGGTCAACCTGGAGATCGACGCGGTGGAAAAGCCCGAAGCCGTCTACTGGGTCGACCCCATCCACAAGCACCCCTGATCGCTTATCCCGCCGTCAACGCCTTCACGATCATCGCGATCCCCTGCGCATGCCAGCGCTGGATCGCTTTGTGATCCGCCCCCAGCGCCACCCCCAGGCGACGCCACGGATAAAGGTGACGATCGGTCAGCGGATGCACCAGACTGCGCGCGCCGACGACCCGGCGCAGCACGTAACGGTCCAACGGGATGAGCGGAATCCACCCCAATGCCTCGTCCATTCGGGTGATCTTCTCCGAGGAAGGGACCGCGGGACGCACCTTGGCCGCGGTCCAGCCGTACGCCTCCAGCGCCGTGTGAACGATATCCAACTTGGAACTGCGCAACCTCGTACTCCAGCCCGTCCCCGGCAAAGCAAGCAGCGTGGCACCAGCCTCCTCCAGCCGGTAGACCACGTAGTCGGCGTCGATCATGGGTGCGTCGGTGGTGATGGACATGCTCATCGGTGGCTCCTGTCAGGTGACAGCGATCAGACGTCGGTGCGGAAATACGGGTAGGGGGCGTGTTCGAGGCAGGTTCCCTCCACCAGAACGCCCCACGTCTGCGGGTGCCCAGCCGGGAGCGGCGGACGATTCGGGTCTTCCGGCAAAGGCTGGAAACCGGCGGGCGGCGGGCGGGCGCCGAGCCGTCGCCCGCGTTCGATCACCGTCCAGCGGGTCAGGTGCAATAACGCCGCGATCGCGTCCCACGTCGCACCCTCCGCGCGCATACGCTTGATCGTGGCGTCCTGTGCATCGGTCCAAACGAGTTTTTTCGGCATCGGCGGGCCTCTTTGTTATAGAACGTATCATGAACGAGGCCCTTGTTAGATCGTCTGTCGCATGACGTCAAACAAAATAACTGTTTACGTTAAAAAAATTCACTACCCCCCCCCGATTTTCGGTTGTCATGTTAGGTCAGTTGATATAACTAACGGGCATGAAAGAACCCAGCAGCAGCGATCCCGCCCAAATCGGCGGACGAATCAAGGACGTCCGGCAGGAACGCGGATGGACCCAGGAAGAACTCGCCCAAAAGGTCGGCGTGTCACGCAGCGCCGTGGCGCAATGGGAAACCGGACGCGCCGGCCAGATCACCGGAAACCTCAAACGGATCGCGGCCAGCCTGGACGTGGGCGCCGAATACCTGATGTATGGCACCGAAAAACGGGGCCCGTCGGAAGTCCGCCAAGGCGACGAACTCGCCCTGCTGCGCCTCTACCGGGAATGTTCGCCCGACGACCGCCAACTCGTCCTGCGCATCATGCGGCGCCTAGCCAGCAGTTGAACGCCGCCGCCATGCGGCCACCAACACCGCCACCGCGCACGAAGCCAGCCGCGTTACCACGCTGTCCGCTCGGCTCGTCAGGATAATCGGCACGCGCGCCCCCATCACGATCCCCGCGCTTTCCGCCCCGGCGAGAAACGACACCGATTTCGCGAGCATGTTCCCCGCCTCGAGATTCGGCACAACCAACACGTTGGCATGCCCCGCGACCGCCGACACGATATGCTTCATCGCCGCCGCCGCCGGATCGATCGCGTTGTCCAGCGCCAGCGGCCCGTCCAGAATGCCACCAACGATCTGACCCCGATCCGCCATCTTGCACAGCGCCGCGGCCTCGATCGTGGACGGAATGGCCGGCGTCACCTCCTCCGTCGCCGAGAGGATCGCGATCAGCGGCCGGTCCAGCCCGATCGCATGCGCGACATCGATGGCATTGTGCACGATGTCGGCCTTCTCAGCCAGGGTTGGGGAGATATTCACCGCCGCGTCCGTCACGATCAGCGGCGCGGGCCGATCGATCACATCCATGATGAAACAGTGGCTGATCCGCCGTTCGGTGCGCAGCCCGCTGTCATGTCCGACAACGGCGCCCATCAGTTCCTCGGTATGCAGACTGCCTTTCATCAGCGCCTCGGCTCGGCCGCTGCGCACCAATGCAACGCCCTTGGCCGCCGAATCGTGGCTATGTGCCGATCCGACGATGGTAAGCCCCTCGATTTCGCTGCCGCTTTCCATCGCCAGCTTCCGCAACCGCGCCTCCGGTGCGACCAGGGTGGCGTTGATCAGACCCAGCCGATGGGCCTCAACCGAGCCGGAGAGCGACGTGGCATCGCAGGGATGGACCACGGCCGTTGGCAAAGGCGCATGCCGTGCGGCCATTGCCAACACGAGCTGATATTTTTCCCGTCCGGGCGGAGCGCTGGTATTCATGGTCCGATCCTAGCAGTTCCGAACCGGCAGACATTGCGGTGGGTCAATGGCGCTACCGCCGCCGCGTCGCCTGCTCCGCCGCCGCTCCGGCCAGGACGGCGGCGACCAAGGCACCCGTCTTATGCTCCCCAACCAACTCGCCGACCAACTTCTGGATGGCGTCGATCTGCTCCGGCGTGATCGTCGAAGCCACGGGTTTGGTTCCCCTGCGGTGCACGAGCCAGGCAATGGCCACCAGAATCAGCGCGACGACCAGCAAGGCGCTGCTGACCAGGAGCGAGGCCCGCACCGGCCCGTGAATCGTGTCCTCGACCGTCCAAAGCGCCGCGCAGCCAAACCCAACAGCCGCCAGGATCGCCAGGCCCGCCACCAACAGAATGCCGCCAGCCAGCATGGAAGCTTTGAACGCGTTGACCGCCCGCCGGGCGGGTGTCGCACGCCCCAAAAGATCGAGAAGAACCGTCAGGATGGAATCCGCGGCCACCGCCGGTTCAACGCGTCAACAGGCGGGAAGCAACGAAGCCAACCGCGAAAGCGCACAACAGCGCCGTCAGCGGCCGTTCCTCGATTTCGTGCGACAGCGCTTTCACCCCCGCGGCGGCCTTTTCGCTGACCCGGTCCGTCGTCTCCCCCCCGACATCGCGCGCCCGCTGCACCATGCCCTCACGCAAATCGGCCATGAGCGCGGCGAGGTCCTGCTTCAGCGTCGCCAGATCCTTGGCGATCGTGTCGATGTCCGGTGCCGCGGTCATGCTGCTCTCCTGTGCCCAAGCGCCATCATACGCCATCGCTGGGCCGACAGGGACGCAATCGCACATGCCCCGGACGGGCGGGGATTCAGAACCCCTGCCGAGCGATATCCATCGCGAAATAAGTCAAAATCAGATCCGCCCCGGCCCGCTTGATCGATGACAGCGTCTCCCGCACCACCCGATGCTCGTCGATCGCCCCGGCCTGCGCCGCGAACTTGATCATCGCGTATTCCCCGCTGACCTGATACGCCGCGAGCGGCAGCAGGCTGTGCTGCCGAACCTGGCTCAGAACATCCAGATAGGGCAGGGCGGGTTTGACCATCAGGATGTCGGCGCCCTCCGCCTCATCGGAGATGGACTCCCGCAGCGCCTCCCGCCCATTCGCCGGGTCCATCTGGTACGCCTTGCGGTCGCCGATCAGGTCGCAACCCGCCGCCGCCCGGAATGGCCCATAGAACGCCGACGCGAATTTCGAAGAATATGCCATGATCGGCGTGTTGCTGAACCCATGCCCGTCCAACGCCGAACGGATCGCCGCGACCTGACCGTCCATCATCGCCGACGGCGCGATCATGTCCGCCCCCGCCCGCGCCGCGACCACCGCCTGCCGGCCCAGATTCTCGATCGTGTGATCGTTGTGCACATCCGCGCCATGAATCACGCCGCAATGCCCGTGCGAGGTATATTCGCAAAAGCAGGTGTCGGAGATCACCAGCAACTCCGGCGCCGCGTCCTTGGCGCGCTTGGTCATGCGCGCGAGCAGCCCGTTCTCGTTCCATGAATCGCTGCCGCTGTCGTCCTTATGATGCGACACGCCGAACGTCATGATCGCCTTGATCCCGGCCGCATGGATCTCCTTGACCGCGGCGCCGAGTTGCTTTTCCGGGATGCGGAATATACCCGGCATGCTCTCGACCGGGGCGAAATCGTCCAATCCCTCCTCGACGAAGATCGGGTAGATCAGGTCGTTCAGGGTCACGGTGTTCTCCCGCATCATGTCGCGCAGCACGGGATTGGCGCGAAGCCGACGGAAGCGGGTGATGGGAAACGTCATTTTGATCGACCTTCAGGCCAAGGGGGAGGGTTGCGGACGCGACCCGTCGATGAAGCGGTTGTAGCGAAACGGCGAAGGATCGACCACCGGGGTCTCGCCCATCACCAACTCGGCCATCAGCCGCCCAGCCCCGGGCGCGATGCCGAACCCGTGCCCGGAAAATCCGGTCGCGATGAAAAATCCCGGAATCGTGTCGACGCCCGAGATCACCGGCACCGCGTCCGGCGTCACGTCGATCGCCCCGCCCCAGGTCTCGACCACCTCCATATCGTGGAACACCGGGAAGGCGCGGGAAACCGCGTCCTGCGCGTTGTGCAGAATATCGTCCCGTGGCGCCGGATCGTAGATGCGGGTTTGCTCGAACGGCGTGGCCTCGTCCAACGCCCAGCGGCGCGGCCTGCGCCATTCCCGTAAAAACTGCCGCCCGAGACGGACATGGATACTGTCGCGGTGCAGTTTCAGCAGCGGCCGGAATTCCGGGCCGAAGCGAAAACTGTCAGGCACGATTTCCGCGATATTGTCGCTCCAGTTACCCACGGTATACCCGCCGTCCAGCCGTTTGCGCACGCCGAAACCGGGCCCACCGACCGATGTTTCCGGTCCAGCCGGCAACGGGGCCGTCCGCATCACCGCGGACAGAACTTTCAGTTGTGGCAGATGCAGATCCAGATTGCCGCAGAACAGGCTCGACCAGATACCGCCGGCGAGCACAACGCTCTCGCAGGCAATGCGGCCATGTTCGGTCACGACACCGCTCACCCGGCCGGCTTCCGTTTCGATCCCGCGCACCGCGCAGCGCGTCATGATGTTTGCCCCGTTCCGCCGCGCCGCCGCCGCGATCGCCGGCGCCGCCACGCTCGGCTCCGCCCGCCCGTCGCTCGGCGTGAACAACCCACCCGCCCAGGCGCCCGCCAGCCCCGGCAATATCCGCGCCGCCTGATCCCGCGTGATCAGTTTCGAATCCAACTGATGCCCACGCGCAACCAGATCCAGCCAGGATTCGCGTTTCTCCACATCCGCTCGGGTCTTGCAGAGATAGACGATTCCCGAACGCCGAAACCCCGTTTCGCCGCCGATCGCGCGGTTCATGTCGTGCCACAAACGCAGCGCCTCGATCGCCAGCGGTATCTCGCGCGGGTCGCGCCCCATTTTTCGGCACCAGCCCCAGTTGCGCGACGACTGCTCCGCCGCGATCTCGCCCTTCTCGCAGATCGTGACCGGCACGCCTTTCGCCGCCAGGAAATAGGCCGTGCAAACGCCAATGATCCCCCCGCCGATCACGACGACGCCCGAGCGATCGGGTTGGGCAGGGTCGGAGGCAACAGGTTCGACGTGAGGGGGCATGCGGTCTCGGTCGGTCGATGGATCAGGTGCCGGGCACTTCTACACGCAAACCGAGCGCGCGGGCGGCATTGGCGAGCCGGCGATCCAAGGTCACGAGCGTCAGGTCCAGACGCCGGCACATCGCAACATGCAATGCGTCGGGTGCCCGCAGCATCATCTCGAAACGGCGCACGAACACCTCTGCCAACCGAGCGTCGGTTGCTGCCATGGGTGGGGTGGTGGTCATGGTGGCGCGCCAGATGTCGAAATCCGTAAGGATCGCGTCGCCTGCGGCCGCGTCGACGATGCCCATGCGGACCAATCGCGACACCGCGGATGAGACCTCGGCGCTCGCGAAATCGCTGACCGACATGTCGTCAGGCGAACCGTTCAGGAATGCGTCCACTACCTCGCTGGATTTTTCATCGACAAGCAGAGGCAATATAAAGCTCGCGTCGAGATAGGCGGTCATTCCGGTTCGGGCTCGGCCATTTGCCGTAGGAGTTCCTCCGTCGTGATCGGCAGGCGCGGACGGGCGCGCCTGCGTTCCCGCAACCACTCATAGGTCGCCTTGGACGGGCGCGGGTCGGGGGCACCAGTCCGCGTCAACTCCACGACCGGTTTGCCGTGCCGGGTAATGATCACCGTTTCGCCCTCAAGGGCTTGATCGATCAGATTCGGCAGGCGATTCTTGGCCTCTGCGACGCTGTAGGTGTCCATCGTGCCGGCTCCATTCTGGCTATAGTTATAGCCATTTGGTTGACGCGGTTCAACATGCGCCGGCGCTTTGGGCATAATCGAACGCGTGCCGGCCGAAATTCCGGATGCTCGGGGCTGGCTATGGCACAGCATTTACAACATCGTCACGGTCGAACAGCAGCCCGCGCGTCAGGGGAAAACGTCCAGAAATGCTCCGCGATGTTTCGCCGTTGCCACCGCCGATTTCCGTGACAAGACGCAGCATACGGGATACGGTGATATTTTTCCGAAAGTCGGCACGAGAATCAAGGATTTTGGACAGGCTCCGCGTAATATCTTTGGCGGCCCGCCGTGCCCTCACCCCACCGCCGCGATCAGATAATTGACGCCCAGATCACGCCCGACCCGCCAACCGCCGGGCAAAATATCGGGCGACAGCCCCGCCGAATCCGTCACCAGCAACCCAGCCTCCCGCAGCAATCCCGCCAACGCCACCGGCGCGATGAATTTCCGCCAATTGTGCGTCCCCACCGGCAGTAGACGCATCACGTATTCCGCCCCGAGTTTCGCCACCAGAAACGATCGCGAGGTCCGGTTCAGCGTCGACAGCACCAGCACACCACCCGGTTCCAGCAGCCCCGCAAGCACCCGCACGAACCCGGCGGGATCGGGCACATGCTCGATCACCTCCAGCGCGGTAATCACCGGAAACCGCGCCCCTTCCGCCAGCAGGTCCTCCGCCGCGCCGGTCCGGTAAGTCAACGACAAGCCCCGCCCGGCCGCATGGGCACGCGCGGCGTCGATCGCCTCCCCAGCCGCATCCAGCCCCAGCACGTCATGCCCCAACGCCGCCAGTGCCTCCGACGCCAACCCGGCTCCACAGCCGACGTCCAGTACCCGCACGCCCACGCCGTCCCCGAACCGCGCCGCGATCCGGTCCTGAATCCACCCCACCCGAGCCGGGTTCATCGCATGCAACGGGCGCATCGGACCCACCGGATCCCACCACCGCCCCGCCAAAGCCCCGAACCGGGCGATCTCGTCCGCCGAAACTGTGGTCTCAACCATGGTTGCCCCTCTCGCCGCTGGCCAGTATGTGTGCCGCGAACCTCGCAACTGGCAACCATACCCCTCCATGACCCGCATCGTGATGAAATTCGGCGGCACGTCCGTCGCCGACCTCGACCGTATCCGAAATGTCGCCCAGCGCGTGAAGCGGGAGGTCGACGCCGGCAAACAGGTGGCCGTCGTCGTATCCGCCATGTCCGGCGTGACCAACCAGCTCGTGAAGTACTGCACCGACTTGTCCCCGCTGCATGATGCGAGGGAATACGACGCGGTGGTCGCCACCGGCGAACAGGTCACCTCCGGCCTGCTGGCCATCGAACTCCAGCGCATTGGCTACAAAGCCCGGTCCTGGCAGGGCTGGCAGATCCCGCTGCAAACCGACGATGCCTTCGGCAAGGCCCGCATCGCCGGTATCGACGGCACCGCGCTCGTCGCCAGCCTCGAAGCCGGCGAAATCGCCGTCGTCGCCGGCTTCCAGGGCGTCGCCCCCGGTAACCGCGTCGCCACGCTGGGCCGTGGCGGCTCCGACACTTCGGCCGTCGCCTTGGCCGCCGCGCTCAAGGCCGACCAGTGCGACATCTATACGGACGTCGACGGGGTCTATACGACCGACCCCCGCATCGTGCCGAAAGCCCGCAAACTGGCCAAAATCAGCTATGAAGAGATGCTGGAGCTGGCGTCCGTCGGTGCGAAGGTCTTGCAGACCCGCAGCGTCGAGCTGGCAATGAACGAACGTGTACGGGTGCAGGTGCTGTCCAGCTTCCAGGACATCCCCGGCACCATGGTGGTGGATGAGGACGAAATCGTGGAAAAAGAGAACGTTTCCGGAATCGCTTACGCGCGAGACGAGGCGAAAATGACGGTCCGGCAGGTC
>CAIRCM010000150.1 GCA_903877125.1 uncultured Acetobacteraceae bacterium
CGTGGGGATGCGGAATGATCGGGGATCGTCTTGGTCCAGCACAGCCGGTTCGGCGCGGCGTGGACGGCGCGGGGCGGAGGGCTTGGCTCGGGCCGGTTTGGCCGGCGGGCGGTGGTGGGGTTGCAGTTCGACGCGCTGCGGCCAAGCGAAGCGCAGATTGCAGCCCCGGGCGGCGCGGGCGAGCAGGTATTCCTGCAGCGCGAGCGCGCGGAGCATGCCGCGCTGCACGCGAAGCCGGATGGTCGGGAGATCGTAGGTGCCGAAGAGGACGGCGGCGGTGGCGAATTCCGGGGCGTTGACGCGGGTGCCGACGGTCGCAGCGAAATGGCGGGCGTGGGTGATGAGGGTGGCGAGGACGCGGAGAACAGCCCCGATACGCCCGGGGATGGGGCGCGGTTTGGTGGTAGCCGGGGTGGGTGGGGCTGTTCGGGGCATTGGGTGCGATGTTAGTGGGTTTTGGGGAACGAAGCAAGAACTTTCGGTGATTGGATTCCTAGAGCGTGGTAGGGTCAAACGGGTGCGACCTCTCGCCCGGCGAGGCTCTCGGCACACTCACGGACCGTGCGCCGCGTCGATGGCATCCACCAGACGGGGGGCAGCCCCCAGTTTGCGCAGCGTGGCGGCGGGGATCACGACCGGGTCGGCGCAGGCCTGGATCACGTGCGCGACGTCGAACTGGATCACGAGGCCGCCGGCTTTCGCGTCGAGCCACACCATCATCGCCGGCGGCGCCTCGGCGGCGGCGTTCTTCAACGCGTCCCGGCATTCGGCGTCCTCGGCATTCGGTTTCCCGTCGGTGCGGTAGCCTGTGAAATAGAGCTCGGTCAGGCGCTTGGAGGACAATGTTACCATCCTGGTGCCGTCGGCGCCCTGCTGTAGGGCGACTTTGCCGGTCAGGGTGGCGGGCAGCAGTTTTGTCCAGTCCACCGGACCCCCGGTTTTGAGATCGTAAACGATCGACATGGTGCTGGCGTTGGGGTGGGCGCCGCCGCAATCGGTGCTGTCGGTGATGGCGAGGCTGAGGAAGCCGGGGCCGCGCATGGCGACCTGAACCGATCGTTCCCAATCCGGTGTGGCATTCGCCTCCTTGGCCGCGGTCGCGCAGCCGGCGATGGCTTTTCCGAGGGTGCCGTCGAGCCGGTGCAGCGCGGTGTTGATCCTGGTTTCCGCGTCATCGCGTGGCGCGGCGATCTGCGGCATGGCGTCGGCGCCTTTGGCCACCGGTGGAGGCACCTGCATGTCCACGACCCGATCCGCCGCATGGGCGGTGACGGCGACGAGCATGCCGATCGATGAGAGGAACGATTTCAGACCGTATGTCATGGTATTGGCTCCAGTACGCGTCATGACAGGCGAAGCGGGGTTCATCGCCGGATCGCATTCGGGTCTCGGATTCTCTTCAACCGGTCGCGTCGGTTGGGTGTCTCATTCACCCCGCGTCGTCGCGTGCGGTGCCAGCCATCCCATGGTCGCCTCCGGCTCGCTATCCGTCGTCGCCAGATACGGTTTCACATCGATCAACGGGGTCCCGTCGACGCAATCGAGATACCGGACTTTCAAGGTATCTGCTCGTTCGAATCCATCGAAGGCCACGACCGACATCCCAATGGGGTTCGGTCGCCGCGGCGCACGGGTTGAGAAAATCCCACGCGGCTGCCGGTCGAATGGCGGCGTGAACACCAGTTCCGTCGGACCGGCGAGGTCCATCCAGTACAGCAGCACGAGATGGGAAAATCCCTCCAGCCCGCGAAGTCCTTCCACGAAGCCGGCGAACAGCCGCACGCGGCATTCGGGCGCGGGATTGGGCTGGCGTCCATTGCGGGGGCAGTCGGCAATCGACTTCCAGGGGGTATGAATGGTGCCGATCGGGCGGATGGTAAGGTCGGGCATGGCGGGCCGTATAGCTCAAGACGCCAGCGCGGACCACAGCTTTTGCTCGTCCATCTTACCGCTCGGCAGCCGCGGCAGCGCGGCGATCAGCCGGCGGCTTGACAGGGAAGATCGCCTGATTGTTGATCGCGGGAGAATGACGGAGGGGGCGGCGAAGCGTCGATGGCACTGAAATCCAAGGAAGTCGGCAGTTTCCGCGAGGCCATCGCGGATATTCCCGACGGCGCCACCATCGGTTTCGGCGGGTTCGCCATGCCGGGTGTCGCGTTCAACCTCATCAAGGCGCTGCTGGATCAAGGCGCCAAGCGACTGACGCTGGTCGGCAATACCACCGGCGGCGCCCAGGTGCCTCGGATGCCTGACATGGGCATGTTGGTGGAGAACGGGCAGGTCGCCAAGGTGATCTGTGCGTTCACCGCGGCAACCCGGCCGACCGATGTGCTGCCCTTCACCAAATATTATGAATCCGGCGAATGCGACGCGGAATTGGTGCCGCAAGGCACGTTGGCGGAGCGGCTGCGCGCGGCGGGGGCGGGTATTCCGGCCTTTTATACGCCGACCGCCGTCGGCACCGAACTCGCCCAAGGCCGGGAAACCCGGGTGTTCAACGGGCGCGAATACCTGCTCGAACACGCGCTTCCGCTGGATTACGCGTTTATCCGGGCGCGCCGGTCGGACACGTTCGGCAATCTGCAATTCCATCGCGCCCAGCGCAACTTCAACCCCGTGATGGCGACCGCCGCTCGGGTGACTGTCGTGGAGGTGGACGAACCGGTACTGCCGCTCGGCGCGATCGATCCGGATCAGGTGCATTGCTCCGGCATTTTCGTGCATCGCGTCGTCCAGGTGCCGCCGGAACCCGAGGGACTATGGCCAACCCGCCGTCAGGAGCGCCGGAGATGAGCGACGCAGTCAAAGGTCTGACCCGCCAGCAGATGGCGGACCGCATGGCGTTCGAGTTTCGCGACGGCTGGATCGTCAATCTGGGTGTCGGCATCCCCACGATGTGTTCGAACACCGATCTCGGCGATGTGGATTTCATCTATCATTCCGAGAACGGGATCATCGGCTACGGCCCGGTGGCGCCGGTCGGTGAGGAGGACCTCAACCTCGTCAACGCCGGCGGCCAGAACGTTACGATGAAGCCCGGCGGTTCGGTTGTGCACCACGCCGACAGTTTCGCCATCATCCGCGGCGGGCACATCGATGCGACGGTGATGGGCGCGTACGAGGTTTCGATGGGCGGCGATTTCGCCAACTGGAAGCTCAAGGGCCAGAAGGGCGGCGGCATCGGCGGCGCGATGGACCTCGCGGCCTGCGCCAAGCGGGTGTTCATCATCCTCGAACACGTGACGCGCCGTAACGAGCCGCGGCTGGTGGAAAAATGCGCCCTGCCGATCACGGCAAGGGGCGTGGTGACCCTGATTTCCACCAATTACGGCCTGTTCGAACCGACCGGCACCGGCTTCCTGTTGCGTGAAATCGCTCCCGGCCTGACGGTCGACGAAATCAGAGCGACCACCGGCGGGGTGCTCACGGTGGCCGACGATCTGAAGCCGGTGAAACTGGCGGGCTAGCCCGCTTGGAACAGGCCGAAGACACGATCTTCGCCATCGCCTCGGGCGCGGGGCGGGCCGCGATCGCCGTGATGCGTCTGAGCGGTCCATTGTGCCAGGTTGCCCTCGCCACGCTGTCCGGCGGCGTCGTGCCGCCACCGCGACGGGCGGTGCTGCGCCGCCTGCGCGATGCCGCCGGCGCGGTGCTGGATCACGCGATGGTCCTCTGGCTGCCTGGGCCGGGCACCTATTCCGGGGAGGATTCGGCCGAATTGTTTCTCCATGGCGGCCGGGCGGTGACGGACGGTGTCGCGATGGCGTTGGTCGGGCTGGGCTTGCGGCCGGCGGAGCCTGGGGAGTTTAGCCGCCGGGCCTTCCTCAACGGGCGCATGGACCTGGTCGAAGCCGAGGCCGTCCATGATCTGATCGCCGCGGAGACGGAGGCCCAGCGCCGACAGGCCCTGCGTCAGTTGGATGGGGAACTCGGCCGTCTCTATCGCGCATGGTCGGACCGGCTGCGATCGATGCTGGCGCAGCAGGAAGCGTTGATCGATTTCCCCGATGAAGACCTGCCGCCAGAGGTCGAAGCGGCGTTGGAGGCCTCACTTGCCTCGTTGCGGTCTGAAATCGCCGAGCATCTCGACGATGCGAGGCGGGGGGAGAAACTGCGGGAGGGGCTGGTGTTCGCCATCGCCGGACTTCCCAATGTCGGCAAATCGTCGCTGATCAACGCCCTTGCCGGGCGCGATGTCGCGATCGTCTCGGCCACGCCCGGTACCACGCGCGATGCGTTGGAAACCCGCGTGGTGTTTGGCGGCGTGCCGGTGACCCTGGTCGATACCGCGGGGTTGCGCGACACCGCAGACGCGATCGAGGCCGAGGGCGTCCGACGGGCGCTGCAACGGGCCGAGGACGCCGATCTGGTCATCGCGGTATCGGATGGCACCGCGCCGTTCCCTGGCGTTGCTGCATCGATCCGGGTCACCAATAAATCCGATCTGGGCCGAGCCGCCGCATCGGCAACGATCGCGGTCAGCGCGTTGACCGGGGCAGGGCTGGATGCGCTGCGCGAGCGTTTGTCCGAGGCCGCCCGAGCGCTGACCGAATCCGCCGGCCCGCTGCCGCTGACCCGGGCGCGCCACCGTGCGGCCCTGCAGGAGGCAAAGGCGCGCCTGGACGCGGCGGCCGAAACGACATTGCCGGAATTGCGCGGTGAGGACCTCCGGCTGGCATTGCGGGCCATCGGGCGTATAACCGGCCATGTCGGCGTGGAGGACATTCTCGACACGCTGTTCGGCCAGTTTTGCATCGGGAAGTAATCCCGAACGAGGGGAGCGTCCGCGTCCATGCCGCAAGCCAAAGCCGCGATTTTGCGCCGTACCAACACCCCGATGACGATCGAAACCATCGATGTCGGCCCGGTTGCCCCTGGCGATGTGCTGGTGCGCATCAAGGCTGCGAGCCTTTGTCACACCGACCTTGAAGCCATTGAGGGCGCGGTGTCGATCGACCTGCCGGCGGTGCTGGGGCATGAGGCCGCGGGCGAAATCGCTGAAGTGGGTTCGGAGGTCAGCGACCTCGCGGTTGGGGATCGCGTGGTGCTGTCCTGGAACCCGCATTGCGGCAGTTGCTTCTACTGCGAACGGGCGCAGCCGATTTTGTGTCGGCGGTTTCTCGCCAATGGTCCGAAAGGCTTTCATTTCGATGGAAGGCCGCGCCTGAGTTGCGACGCGGTGCCGGTGCACCAACTGATGTATCTCGGCGGTTTCGCCGAATATTGCGTGGTGCCGGCTCAGGCGGCGATCCGGGTTCCCGATGGCATGCCGTTCGACCGAGCGGCGCTGATCGGATGCGGTGTTATGACGGGGGTTGGGGCGGCGACGCGGATCGCCGGTCTGCGTTGGGGCGATGTGGCGATGGTGATCGGCTGCGGTGCGGTGGGCTTATCGGCTGTGCAGGGCTGTGTCCTCGCGGGGGCCGGCAGCGTCATCGCCGTCGACCCGAATCCCGCCCGGCGTCAGCTCGCCCAGGCGATCGGCGCCACCCACGCCTGTGGCCCCGAGGAAGCGGCGGAGCTGGGAAAATCGCTGACCGACGGTCGGGGCGCCGATACGGCGATCGAGGCCGCGGGCCGGCCGGAAACATTCCGCTTGTCCGCCGAAGCGGTTCGTCCCGGTGGGCAGATCGTGTGGTTGGGCAAGGTCGCGGTGAATGACGACGTCGCGTTTCGGTGGGGCAGCCTGATGCAGGAGAAGCGGATCGTCCGCAGTTCCTATGGCGGTGCCAAGCCGGCGCAGGATTTTCCGATGCTGGCCCAGGCGTATCTGGATGGGAAACTGAAACTCGACGAGATGATTTCGGCTCGGATTCCGCTGGAGGCGATCAACGAAGGTTTCGCTGCGCTGAAACGCGGCGAGACCGTGCGCAGCGTGGTGATGTTCGTATGAAACTATATGAGGGCGCGCGCGGGCTCGATGGCGCGGTGGTGACGGTGGATGGCAGGCCACTCGATCCACGCTTCGATTTGCGACGATTTTCACCGGCCGGTTTCGAATGGACGTATGAAGGTAATGGCCCGCGGCAACTGGCATTGGCGATCCTGGCGGATCACCTTGGCGACGGCGCGCGGGCGCTGGCGTTGACGGAACGATTTATGCAAAATGTCGTGACCACGCTGGATAACGCATGGCGCCTGACCAGCGATGAGGTATAAACAGCGATCCGTTGACCGGGTCTTGCCGGAATGACGGGAACAGGAACGGGAGACAGACACGTGAAGGCTTTTGTTGGAATGCTCGTCGCGGCCGCGGTGACGGTAGGGAGCTTGGCGACGCCGGCGCAAGCCGCCCCGGTCGTGCCGACCGGGCATGAGTTCTCGCCGATCATTCGGGTTGAAGGCGGTTGCGGCGAATACGCGCATCGCGGTCGCGACGGCTACTGTTACCGGAACCACGAGTATAAGGACGGTTACGGCTATGGCCGTGCATGCCCCCCTGGCTGGCATCTTGGTTCGGAAGGCCGTCGTTGCTGGCGCAACTACTAAGCGCGCTACCCGCTGTCCGGCGGACCTGTTAGCCTGCGTTCCGCAATCCGGGAGGCAGGCGACATGTTCGGTGGAAAAGTCATTATCGTGACCGGCGCGGCCGGGAATGTTGGTTCGGCACTCGCGGCCCACCTCGCGGCCAAGGGTGCCCGGATCGCTGCGGTCGACATGGTCAAGGCGCGTCTGGACAGTGTGGTTGGGGGCCTGGCCGGTGAGGGCCATATGGCGCTTACGGACTACGACTTGCTGAACCCCTCGGCGGCCGAGGCACTGGTCGCCCACGTCGTCGCGACCGCTGGTCGGGTCGACGCTGTCGGCACCACCGTTGGCGGCTTCGCGATGGCGAAGCTGGCCGATGCCGGGCTGGACCAATGGGATCTGATGTTCAACCTGAACGTCAAAACCACCTGGAATATATATCAGGCGGCGGTGCCGGCGATCCGGCGGGCGGGGGGTGGTGCGCTGGTCGGCATCGCCAGCGCGGCCGGGAATCGGGGCAGCGGCGAAATGGCGGCCTATTCGGCGACCAAAAGCGCGGTGATGCGGCTGACGGAAAGCCTCGCCGATGAATTGCGGGTCGACGGTATCCGGGTGAACGCGGTTTCCCCCACGACGATCGATACGCCGCAGAACCGGGCCGCGATGCCGGGCGCGGATGCATCCCGCTGGGTCAAGCCGGCGCAGATCGCCGAGGTCATGGGCTTCCTGCTGTCCGATACGGCGAGCGCGGTGTCGGGCCAGTTGGTGCAGGTGGGGTTCTGACGGATGCGCTGCGTTTTTGCGTTGTTCGTCGTTCTGGCGGCGCTGCCGGCGCGGGCAAACGACAAGGTGGTGTTCGGGCTGGATTGGAAGGCCGAGGCTGAATATGGCGGCTACTATCAGGCCGTCGCGACCGGCATCTATGCCAAACACGGGCTGGACGTGACGATCCAGGAGGGCGGGCCGCAGATCAACCATATGCAGTTGCTGATGGCTGGGCGGCTCGATTTCAATTTGGGCGGCGGTCGCGCGATCGAGTTCGCTGCGCAGAAACTGCCTTTCGTCGCGGTTGCGGCGATGTTTCAGCGCGATCTCGCGATCCTGATGACCCATCCCGGGGTCGGTAACGACACGTTCGAATCGCTGAAGGGCAAGCCGATCATGATCGGCGCTGATACGCGCAATGGCTGGTGGCGGTTTCTGGCGGGGAAATACGGGTATAGCGACAGTCAGATACGGCCCTACACATACAACCTTGCCCCGTTTCTGGCCGACCGCAACGCGGTGCAGCAGGGTTATGTCAGCAACGAGCCGTATTTGATCAAGGACAAAGCGGGGTTCGCGCCGAATGTCCTGGCGCTGCCGGATGCTGGCTACCTGGGTTATGCAAACATCGTCACGACCAGCCAGAAGTTGATCGATACCAATCCGGACCTGGTGCAACGGTTTGTCGATGCGTCGATCGAGGGGTGGTATTCGTATCTTTATGGCGATCCCGCGCCGGCCGACAAGCTGATCCGCGCGGCCAATCCGGACATGCCTCAGGCTTTGATCGATTTTGGTCGGACAACGATGATCGGGCGTGGCACGGTCGATTCCGGCGATACCAAGACCTTGGGCATCGGGGCGATGACGGACGCGCGTTGGCAGGCATTTTACAATTCGATGGTGTCGGTTGGCGTGTACCAGGCTGGGATCGATCTATCGAAGGCCTACACGCTGAAATTTGTCGACCATCGGGTGGGGATGAAGTGACCGCGCCCTGGAAAGGGCTGGCGACCGACCGTATGCCTCATTTCATTGGGTACGACCAAGCCGAACGGATGGTTTTTTCGTTGCTTGGTGCGGTCGAGACCTGGGCGCCCGACGGGGTGGTCGCGGTGCTGCGCGGCGGGCTGGTACCGGGGACGATGGTTTCCTGCGGCCTCGCACTGCCGCTATTCATGATGGCGTTCGACCGATCTTCGGGTTCGGCGACCTGGGTTGGTCCGCGGCCGGAAGGGATGCGGCTGCTCGCGGTGGATGATTGTTGCGCGACCGGGGCCACCATGGATGCGGTTCGCAAGGCGCTGCTTGCCGAGGGGCATGCGTGCGCCACGCTGACGATTGTTCACGATCCTGAAACCACGCGGTTCGTGCCGGATTTTTCCCATCCGATGCGGGATTTCTTTCGTTTCCCATGGGAGCGGGGGGAGGCGACGCCGGCCGCGAGATCGCGCCGTGCCGAAGGGATGGCCGCCGAGCGGGCTTATGAAAAACCGTTTTTCGGGCTGGATATGGATGGGGTGTTTCTGCCCGACATCCCGCGGGCACATTATGACCGCGACCTGGAGGATGCGTTGCGCCGCCGGCACATGCTCGCCCCGTTGCCCGCGCTGCCGCCATTCGCGCCGGACCGCGCGGTGGTGATCACCGGCCGCCCGGAAAGCGACCGCGCCGTGACGGCCGAGTGGCTCGTTCGGCATGGTTACGGCGCGATCCCGTTGGAATGCCGGCCGGCCGGTGTACCCGCGGATATTGCCTCGGTGTCCCGTTACAAGGCCGAAACCGCGACGCGTTGGGGCTGCACCCATTTCGTGGAGAGCGAGGCCGAGCAAGCGGTGCGGATCGCCGCGCTTGCCCCGCATCTGGTGGTGAGCTGGTGGTCGGCCGATGATGTGCGGGCCTGGACGGTGGGGGCGGCGGTCAGTCGAACGCCATGATGATGGTTTCCGACACCAGCGCCGGGCGCGACGAACCTTCCAGTTCCACGCTGCATTCGAAGAACATGCGGACGCCGCCCTCGACCTCCTCCAGCGCTTTTAGCGTCAGGTGCAGGCGGATGCGCGATCCCGAGGGCACCATCGAGGTGAACCGCACCTTGTTGGAGCCGTAGTTGATCCCGCGCGAGGTCTTCTCGATCCGGTAGACGGATGCCATCAACGGCACCAGCAGGGAAAGCGTCAGGAAGCCATGGGCGATGGTTTTGCCGCCGGGCATTTCCCGCGCCGCACGCTCGACATCGATGTGGATCCATTGGTGGTCGTTGGTGGCGTCAGCGAATTTATTGATCCGGTCCTGATCGATGGTCATCCATTCGCTGGTGCCGATGAGTTTGCCGACATGGGCTTTCATCGCGGCGGGCGTTTCGACGATCAGCATGTGGGGTCTCCGATGGTTGTCGCATGGCGGTATGCCAGGGTTCGCGGCACTTGTCGCGGGTGGTCCCGAACGCGTATTCTGAGCGCATGAGCCAGATGACCATGTCGCGGCGGCAGGCCGCGTTCAGAGCGGATTTCCGAGCGCGCATCGCCCCGGCGTATGTCGGGTGGGTGCATGTGGCGCTGATTTTCGTGCTCGGGGGGGCCTGTATCTGGTACTGCGGCAGGCAGATCGTACGACCCGCATGGTACGAGTTTTTGGTGATCCCGTTCGCCTTCTGCGTGTCCAACGTGTTCGAGTGGTGGCTGCACAAATACGTCATGCACCGGCCGGTGAAGGGCTTCATGGGCATCTACAAGCGGCATGTGCTGGCGCATCACCAGTTCTTTACCGATGTGGAACCGACGGTCGACAATACGCGGGATTTCCGCATCGTGTTTTTCCCGCCCTATGCGCTGGTGGCGTTCATGGCGATCTCGGTGGTGCCGGCTTTCGTGCTGGGGTCGATGGGGTTGGCGAACGCGGGTTGGCTGCTGCTGATCACGAATGTGGCGCTGTATCTGAACTACGAGACGTTCCATTATTGCTGCCATGTGAAGGATGATTCGATCGTTCGGCACATCCCGCTGGTGAACTCGATCCGGCGGCATCACATCGCGCACCACAATCCCGCGATCATGATGGAGCGGAATTTCAACCTCACCTATCCGGTCGCGGATTGGTTTTTTGGGACGTCGGATCTGCGCTGCGGGCTGCTGAAGCATGTGTTCAACGGCTACGATACGCGATCGGTGCGGACGGATTTGAAGCGGGTCAGGCATTCGGCCGGCGACACCAGGGCGGCGGCGGAATGAGCGACGCGCCGCGGGCACGGATCAAGACCGGGAAGGCGAGCCTGATCGGCGGGATCGCGGTGGGGATCGCGAGCATGATCATCTGGGTCGGCGTTGGCCGGGAACTCGGGTTCTCAGGGGTCGTGCCGATGGGGATTGGGGTGCTTGTTTCGGCTGGGATCGCGGGATGGATACGGGTGGCGGATTTGTAGTCGCCGCGGGCGGTTGCGTTCAGGCGACCGCCATTCGTCATGCCGCCGTATCGTGATCCCCGCGCCGGGAGCGGGAATCCTATCCCCGGTCTGCTCGGGGCATCCGCAGCACGACCTTGCCGATGCCGCGCCGTTCCTTGACCGCTGCCATCGCGTCGCGGAAATCGTCCAGCGCGAATATGTGCGACGTCGTCGGTTGCAATTTCCCCGCCGTGAACAGCGAGAACATGGCTTCGATCGATGCCCGTACTTTGGGTTCATGGGCCAGACGCTCGTCCTTTAGGCCCCAACCGACGTAAAGCCCGTAATTGAACCCCATCACCGCGACGTTTTTGACCAGCAGGATGTTCGCCGGGATCTGCTGAATCCGCCCGGCGGCGAACCCGATCACCAGAATTCGTCCCTCATTCCCTGTGCATCGCAATGCCAGATCAAACCCGTCGCCCCCGATCGGATCGTAAACGACATCGACCCCGCCCGGCGCCAAGGCTCGGATTTCCTCCAGCGCCGAAGCGCCTGGAAAGAGCACGGTATGATCCGCGCCGTGTGCTCGGGCGACCGCCAGTTTATCGGGTGTGGAAGCGGTCGCGATGACGCGGGCGCCCATGGCTTTGCCGAGCTCTACCGCGGCCAATCCGACGGCGCCGGTGGAACCGTGCACCAGCAGCGTTTCGCCGGCCTGCAACTTCGCCCGCCAGGACAGCGCGGTGTAGGACGTCGCATAGGACGTGGGAATCTGCGGCGCGACGTCGAACGGCAGGGAATCAGGCAGCCGGTAGACCGTCGTTGGATCGGTCACGGCTTCCTCGGCGTGCCCACCCCAGTCGATGCATGCGCATACCCGGTCGCCAACCGCGAACCGGGTCACGCCTGGTGCGATTTCGAGAATTTCTCCGGCGATTTCGGTGCCCGGGGTGAACGGGCGAGGCGGCTTGCGCTGATACTGGCCCCGGGTAACGAGATCTGTCGCGAACGACACCCCGGCGTAGTGGATGCCGATGCGCACCTGACCCGCGCCCAAAACGGGGGAGGGCACGTCTTCCACCGCCAGTTCCTGGTAAGGTTTCCACTCATTGCAACGGATCGCGCGCATGGAAACTCAGACCTCGCCGATCGGGGGCACCTGTCCGGTCATTCCCGCCAGCACTTCGATCACATGGCGTGCGTGGACCCGGGAGTCTTCGCGCCGCAAGCGGCCGGCGATGTTCAGAAGACAGCCCATATCGCCGGCCAATACCGTGTCCGCGCCGGTCGCGGCGATGTCGGCGGTCTTGTCGGACACCATTCGTACGGAAATCTCGGGGTATTTCACGCAGAACGTGCCCCCGAATCCGCAGCAGATTTCAGGCTCTTTCATTTCCACCACCGTCGCACCGACGGATTCCAGCAATCGGCGGGGCTGTTCCTTGACCCCAAGCTCCCGCAACCCCGAGCAACTGTCATGATAGGTGACGGGGCCGTCGAGGCGGACGACGGGCAGGGTTTCCACTTTCAGTACGTCGCTGAGGAAACTCACGATTTCGTAGGTGCGTTCGGCCAGGGCGTCGGCGCGCGCCCGGAGGTTGGGGTCGTCGTCGAACAGATGCGGCAGATGGTGTTTGATCATCCCGCCGCAGGAGCCCGATGGCACCACGACGTAATCGTAGCCACCGAAGGCATCCAGGATACCTTGGCCGAGTTCGCGGGCGGTTCGACGGTCTCCGGCATTGTAAGCCGGTTGTCCGCAGCAGGTTTGGGCGCGCGGCACCTCGACCCGGCACCCCGCGTCTTCGAGCAATTTGATGGCGGCAAACCCCACCGTCGGGCGGTGCAGGTCCACGAGGCACGTCACGAACAGCGCGACGCGCGGCTTATGGGTCACCGGCATGTCAGGCGCTGCGGGCCGCGACGAGGCGCCAGGTTGGTTCGGGCTGACGCAGATCCCGCTCGAAGGTCCAGAGGTCGGTGATTTCGGTCACGGCATCGGTTCCGATCACGACCAAGCCGCTGGAATCGCGGGTCAGGTTCACCTGATCGGACACGATACGCAGGGTGACGTCGGCGACGGTGCCGTGGAGGGCAGCGCCTTCGATCGTCATGGCCTCGATGCCGCGGATTTCGCTTACCTGGGTGTGGTTGGCGGCTTCGCGGGCGGCGATGGCCTGTTCGAAGGCGGCGTAGGTATCGTCGGACAGCAGTTGGCGCAGCAGGATGCGGTCGCCGCTGGCGAAGGCCTGGACGATCATGCGAAACGCCTTTTCGGCGCCGGTCAGAAAGCCAGCGGGTTCGAAGCTGCGATCGATGCCGCGCATCGCGGCGAGGGCCTGGCCGGCCGGTGTGCTGGCGTCCGGCATCGCGACCGAGCGGTGGGGGATCGGTGGCGGGACGGCTTCGGCTCGTCCTTCGATGATGGGGCCGGGGGAGGTGGGTCGGTTGGGGATGGGGATATCGGGTGATGCCGGTGGGCGTTCGAACCCCGTGCGCTTGCCCAGAACGCTGCGCAGCCGCAGCACCAGGAAGGCGGCGACCATCCCCAACAGTATCAGATCGATGGGAAAGCTGCCCGTGGCACCCATGTTGATTCTCCTTGCGGCTCTACACATAGGCGTGCGATGCCAAAACGACAAATGAAACTGGGGAAACCGAGCCCGTGATCCTGCTGCGCCATGGCCAGAGCGAGTTCAACGTTCATATCACCGCGACCCGCCGCGACCCCGGGATCGCTGACCCGGCTTTGACGGAACATGGGCATATGCAAGCCGAGCAGGCGGCCCGCTCGCTGCTTGATCAGAATATCGGCCGGATCGTGGTTTCTCCTTATGCGCGGGCGTTGCAGACGGCGGAGCCTGTCGCGCGGTTACTGGAGGTTCCGGTTTTCGTGCACACGGCGGTGCGGGAGCGTTACGGCTATGCCTGCGATATCGGTTCCAGGCGTTCGGAGTTGCGGCAACGTTGGCCGGACCATGATTTCTCGCACATCGACGAAGTCTGGTGGCCTGATGAGGATGAGCCGGCCGATTCAGTCATCGCCCGTGCCGCGGCCTTCCGCACCGAAATGGCGGCGCGACCTGACTGGTCGGACACGCTGGTGGTCAGCCATTGGGGTTTTATCCTCTGCATGACGGGGCAGAACGTGGCGAATGGTCAGTGGCTGCGCTGCGACCCCACCGAACCGCCACCGGCTGACATCGTCTGGCGGTCCTAGAGCGCGATCGCCAGAGGTGGAACCACACGGCGGCGTGAATCGCGCGATCAAACCCTGCTAGCGACCTGCCTTCGGGCGTGCTAACCCGCCGCGGATCGAAACCGGAGAATACGATGTCCGACACCACCCCAGCCGCCGCAGCGGCCGCCGCACCGCCGCTGGTCGTCAATATCCAATACGTCAAGGACCTCTCGTTCGAGGTGCCGGGTGCCCCGCAGGTCTTCACGACGCTGCGTGCGCAGCCCGCGGTTGCCATCAACCTGGATGTGCAGGCGCGCCGGGTTCAGGAAGGCGCTCAGGTGTTCGAGGTTGCGCTGGTGATCCGCGCCGAAGCCACCGACCCCGCGGCACCGACCAATGGCGGGACGCCGAGCCCGACGGTTTTCGTGGCTGAACTGACCTATGCCGGTGTGTTTACGCTGAACGGTCTGCCCGACAATGCTGTTGAGCCTGTGTTGCTGGTGGAATGCCCGCGGATTCTGTTCCCTTTCGCGCGCAATATCCTGTCCGACGTGACGCGCGATGGCGGTTTCCCCCCGGTGCTGTTGCAGCCGATCGATTTCGTGGCGCTTTGGCAATCCCGGCGGAACACCCCGGCCGGTCAGCCGGTGATCACCACCTAGGGTTAAGCCGCTCGCCAGAGCGGCTCCTTCAACTTCCCCACGAACGTCTCGTGCGCCTCCAGCTCGGCTTCGGTCGGCTGGAACAGGCGCGCGGTACGGTTGGCGGTATGAGTGTAGATCGCGACCGAGGCTCGGCCGCGATCGGCGGCCAGCGAAAGACCGCGCTGGCGTCCGCCGGTCAGTTCGACGTACACGTCGGCGAGCAGTTTGCAGTCCAGCAGCGCGTTGTGCGTCGTGCGCGCCGACAGGTCGATGTTGAACCGGCGGCACAGCGCATCCAGGCTGTTCGGCATGCCGGGGAAACGCTGTTTGGCCATCACCAGCGTGTCGACCATGCGGGCGGGTGCCAGCGGCGGCAGGTCGATGCGGGCGAATTCGGCGTTGAGGAAGCCGAAGTCGAAGGTCGCATTGTGGGCGATCAGCTTGCCGTCGCCGAAAAATGCCAGGAGATCGGACACCACGTCTCCGAAGACCGGCTTTCCCGCCACATCGGCGTTGGTGATGCCATGGATGCGGGTGGCGTCGGAGGGAATGTCGCGCTTCGGGTCGATCAGCGCATGGAAATGCGCGCCGGTCGGCAGGTCGTTTACCAGCTCCAGCGCCGCGACCTCGATCACGCGGTCGCCGGTGAGGGGATCCAGGCCGGTGGTTTCCGTGTCGAACAACACCGCACGGGTCATGGGCGCAGGGTCCTGATGATGCGGCGGAGCTGTCGTTGGGTTTCGTAGCGCGACAGCCCGGTGCGGACGACGATATCGGCGCGGCGGCGCTTTTCGGCGTCGGGCATCTGGCGGGCGATGACGTTTTCGATGTCCTGCTGGGACATTTTGCGGCGCAGACGCACGCGGTGGATCTGCACCGCCTTCGGGGCCGATACCGCGATCGAGAAACTGAGTTTCCGGCCGCCGGTTTCGAACAGCAGGGGGATGTCCAGCACCGCCGCCGGTTTGGCCGCGCGCCGGGCGCGGGCGAGGAAGGCTCGTTCCTCCTCCCGCACCATGGGGTGCAGGATTTTCTCCAGTTTGGTCAGCGCGGTGCGATCGCCGAGGACGGCGGCGCGCAGGGCGGCGCGATCAAGGGCGCCGTTGACGACGGTGCCGGGGAACAGCGCGGCGATGGGTTTCAGCGACCGTCCGCCGGGGGATTGCAGCTTGTGGACGCAGGCGTCGGCATCGAAGACGGGGATGCGGGCGCGTTTGAAGGCCGCGGCGGCGGTGGATTTTCCCATGCCGATGCCGCCTGTCAGGCCGATGACTTTCATGGAGATGTCGGGGCGAGTCGCATGCGCGGAAGGATCGCCGCACCCGCCCCGGAGATCAAGCCAGCTTAACCCCAGACGGCCTTGCCGCTGGCGAGGGTGATGGTGATATGACCCATGGTCGTATCCTTCTTCGCGCCGTGCCAATGCCGCTCCCCGGCTTTGACATGGGCGACGTCGCCAACGTTGATTTCCTTGCGCTCGGTTTCCGTCGCGACCCAACCCGAACCGGACACGACGATCAGGATCTGGTCGCAGTCGTGCACATGCCAGCCGGTGTTGCAGCCGGTGCTGAAGTTCACGACCGAGCAGTTGTAGTTCTCCGACTCGCCGGCGCCAATGATGGTCTGGCGGGTGCGCTCGATATGACCGACATAGCCGTCCGTGGGTTCCGCGGCGCCGGGGGCGGGCAGGACAGGAATGTCTTTGAGTGTAACGACCTTCATGGCTGTATCCTCCTGTTTTTTATGGTTCAGAGCAGGTCCGAGGCAACGAAGCGGCGCAGTTCCTCGTCCACCACCGGCTCTACGCCGAACCAGGCTTTGAAACCAGGGACAGCCTGATGAAGAAGCATGCCGAGCCCTTCGACGCAGCGGAGTCCGTGGGCGCGGGCGGCGGCGAGCAGCGGGGTTTCGAGCGGCACGTACACGATATCGCAGACCGCCGAGCCATTGGCTGCTCGGGAAAGATCGATCTGCATGGGGTCTTTGCCGTGCATGCCCTGGGGTGTGGCGTTCACCAGCAAAGCGTGGTCGGGCAGGGCGTCGGAGCGGCGGTCCCAGTCGATGACCTTGAGGCCGGGCAGATCCTTGGCGAGCGCGTCGGCGCGGCTTCGGGTGCGGTTCGCGACGGTGACCTGGACCCCTAGGTCCTGCAGCACCGGCACGATGGCGCGGGTCGAGCCGCCGGCGCCGAGGATCAGGGCCGGGCCGGCGGCGGGATCGACACCTTGCGCCCGGAGATTGGCGATGAAGCCCCAGCCATCGGTGTTGCCGCCGGCGATTTTGCCATCCTTGAAGACCAGCGTGTTGACCGCGCCGGCCTTGCGGGCGGTGTCGTCGATGGTGTCGCAGACCTCGAAAGCGGCGATCTTGTTGGGGATGGTGACGTTGGCGCCGGCGAAGCCGGCCAGCATCAGGCCGCGGACGGCGGCGGGGAAATCGTCCGGCCGGATGGGCAGCGGCACGTAGGCGCCGTCGATCTTATGGCGTTCGAGCCAGAATCCGTGGAGCCGGGGGGAGCGGGAATGGCTGACGGGCCAGCCGATGATGCCCGCGAGGCGGGCGCTTCCTGTGAGTATGGGCATGGCGGCGAGAATTGCCGGACTGGGCGGGGGAGATCAAGGCCCGCCGCGGGTGGCGTGGGCGCTTGCTCCTTCATCCGCTTCGCGGGCATTCATGCCGCGCAAATCCGACGGAGAAAACCATGCCAGCGCTCGACCGCAGACTGGAAACCGCGATCGGCCTCGCCACCGAAGCCGGTGCGATGGCGATGCGGTTGCGACCGCGAGCGGGCGGTGCGCAGGCGGTTCTGAAGGGTGTGCAGGACTGGGTGACCGAGGCAGATGGCGCGGTGGAGCGGTTTCTGTCGGAACGGCTGCTGGCTGCCTATCCGGAGGACGGGTTTCAGGGGGAGGAGGAGGGCGTCGGCCGGACAGGAACGCTGCGCTGGGTGGTCGATCCGATCGACGGCACCGCCAATTACATGCGTGGTGCGAACCGGTTCTGTGTCTCATTGGGGCTGATGGAAGATCGGACTCCGATTGCCGGGGTCATTGTCGCGCCGGCGCTGGGGGAGACATTCGCCGCGCGGTTGGGGGGCGGGGCGACATTGAACGGGGCAGTCCTTCACGCGGCCGATACGATGGAGATGAATCGCGCAACCGTTGAAATCGGCTGGTCCTCCCGCCGCCCGGATTCGGACTTCATCGCCCTGTGCGGCCGGGTGAAGGGTGCGGGGGCAGTGCTGCGCATGGGTGGATCGGGGGCGCTGGGCCTGGCGGATGTCGCGGCGGGGCGGCAGGATTGTTACGCGGAGATGCACATCAATCTGTGGGATGTCGCCGCCGCGCTGGTCATTCTGGCCGAGGCAGGTGCGGTCGTGAACGATTTCACCGCCGGGGAAGGCATTGCGCGGGGCAACTCCATCCTCGCCTGCGCCCCTGGGATCGCGGAGGCGATGCGGGCGCTCTTTTGACAGGGCGCGCCGGCGGCGCTTTCTTCCAGGCATATCAGGAGGAAACACCGACATGACCCTGCATGCCCGACCGCTGGAAGGAATGCGTGCCATCGCGCTGGAGCACGCTGTTGCCGCGCCCTTGTGCAGCCGGCACCTCGCCGACATGGGCTGCGACGTGATCAAGATCGAGCGGCCGGGCGTCGGCGATTTCGCCCGGGATTACGACAGTTTCGTGCACGGGCAGAGCAGCCATTTCGTCTGGCTCAATCGTGGCAAGCGGAGCGTGACGCTCGATGTGAAGCAGCCGGCGGCGCGGGCGGTGCTGGACAAGCTGATCGGCGGCGCCGACGTGCTGCTCCAGAACCTCGCGCCCGGTGCCGCTGCTCGGCTGGGGTTGAGTTATGAGGCGCTGAAACCCGCCAACCCGCGGCTGATCGTGTGCGATATCTCGGGTTACGGGGAGAGCGGGCCGTTCGTCCAGAAGAAGGCGTACGACCTGCTGATCCAGGCTGAATCGGGGCTGATCGCGGTGACTGGTTCGCCCGACGAGCCCTCCCGGGTGGGGATTTCGGCGGCGGATATCTGCACGGGGATGTATGCGCTGACCGGGATTCTGGGCGCGCTTGTGCGGCGCGGGCGGACGGGGGAGGGGGCGAACGTGAAAATCGCCATGCTCGACGCGCTGGCGGAATGGACGACGCAGCCGATGCTGCGGAAGGCCTATGCCGGGTCGCTGGTGCCGCGATCCCCCACCAACCATCCGGCGATCGCACCGTACGGGGCGCACAGGACCAGGGATGGGCAGGTGATCTTCGGCATTCAGAACGAGCGGGAATGGGCGGTGTTCTGCGACAAGGTGATGGGGCAGCCGGGGATGCGGACCGATCCCCGGTTCAATTCCACCAATAACCGCCGGGATAACCGGGTGGAGCTGACCCGGCTGATCGAGGAACGGTTCGCGCCGATGACCTCGTTGGAGGTGGCGCAACTGCTGGACGACAATGCGATCGCCAACGGGCGGCTCAACGATGCCCAGGACGTCTGGGATCATCCGCAACTGGCGGCGCGCGACCGCTGGCGGGAGGTGCAGACCGAGCACGGGCCGTATCGCGGGCTGCTGCCGCCGTTCACGTTCACGGATGTGGAGATGGGGATGGGGCCGGTGCCGGCGATCGGGGAGCATACCGACGCCGTTCTGGCCGAGTTGGGTTACAGCGCGGATGCGATCGCGGCGATGCATGCGTCGGGGGCAGTATGACCGATTTCGACCCCACTCATCACCGGATGGTACCGGAACAACGATGGTTCGACGATTTCCGGCTTGGCGAACGGTTCGTGCTGCCGAGCCGGACGATGACGGAGGCGGTGTTTCTGGCGTTCCAGGGGGCGAGCGGGGACAACCATCCCATCCATTACGATGTGGAGTTCTGCAAGGCGCGCGGCATGCCAGGACTGTTGGCGCATGGCTTGCAGACGCTGGTGCAGACCGCGCCGGGGGCGGGGTTGTTTCCTTACTATACCGAGGATTCGCTGGTCGGTTTCATCGAGCAGTCCAGCCGGTTTCTGAAACCGGTGTTCGCGGGGGATACGCTGTATCCGGCGCTGGAGATCGATGAATTGACTCCGGGGCGGACGACGGGGGTGGTGGGGTTTCGGAGCACGGTGTTCAACCAGCGACGCGAATTGGTACTGGAGGGGAAGCAGCGTTATCTGCTGCGGAAACGGGCGGGATAAGCTGCGACACGGTTGTCGCCGCCCGGCGCGCATGGTACGGTCGTCGCGGCAGCAAATCGGTCTCGGTGAGGTAACATGACCCGGTTCCGGGTGTTCATCTCGGCAGTCAGCAGCGAGTTCGGGCAGGCTCGGAAAGAGCTTAGCCTCGACTTCCGCACGCGCCGCATCGACACCACGATCCAGGAGGAACTCAGTCAGCTCACCGGTGCCAAAACGCTGTTGCAACTGCTCGACAACCACATCCAGGAATCCGAGGCGGTCGTCTGCGTTATCGGCCGGCGCAGTGGTGGAGGCTTCCCGACCGATATCGAAGTGACCTCGGACTACGCCAAACTGTTGCCCCCGGGCATGCCCCGAGCATCTTACACCCAGTGGGAATATCTACTGGCCCGTCATCACGGCAAAACCACCGTCATCTGCTGCCCCCGCCCGGGGCGGGGGCCCGCACCTGACAAACGTGACGACGAACTCGTGCAGCCGGACGATACCGCGCTTCAGGCGACGTTCGTCCAGCATATCGTCGCGTCCGGCGCGCCGCGCAATGAGTTCTCGGACACGCACGAACTCTGTCGCCTCGTGATGCGCCAGCCATGGGTATCGGGACCGGCCGGGCACAAGCCCATCGTCCTGCCCTACCCCTCCCTCGGCACCCTGTTCAAAGGTCGCGACACCTTCATGGAGCGTCTCCGCGCAAGCCTTGCCCGGGACGGCGGCGGCACCACGGCCGTCGTCCACGGCCTGGGCGGAGTCGGCAAAACCCGCGCCGCCGTCGAATACGGGCATGCCCATGCCCACGAATACACCGCCGTTGCGCTGTTGGAGGCCGAGACGCCGGACAAGCTGCGATCGTCCCTCGCGCAGTTGATCGGCCCGCTGCGGCTGACCGGCGCGCCGCCCGAGGAAGACGCGCGGGTCGAAGCCGCGATCCAGTGGCTGAACGACAATCCCGGCTGGTTCCTGATCCTCGACAACATCGACACCGGCGCCGCCTTGCAGGCCGCGCACGCGCTGCTCGGGCGGTTGCGCGGCGGGCATGTGGTGCTGACGAGCCGGCTGGCCGAGCTGCCGGCGGGGTTGGAGCGGCTGGACCTCGATGTGCTGACGCCCGAGCACGCGGTCGAATTTCTGGACGCCGCCACGCCGCACCGCCGCATGGCACCGGACGATACCGAGCAGGCGGTGGCGCTGGCGGGCGAGTTGGGGCAACTGGCGCTGGCTTTGACCATGGCCGCCGCGACGATCGAGGCCCGCAAACTGACCTACGCCGCCTATCGCACGCTATGGCAGGGCAACCGCGCGCGGGTGATCGGCTGGGCGGGTCAGGCAGTGACGGGCTACCACCACGCGGTGGCGGAGACGTGGCAGACCTCGGTGGATCAACTGTCGCCCGAGGCGCTGGCGCTGCTGGAACGTCTGTGCTTCCTCGCCCCCGATCCGATCCCGGAGACGCTGCTGGATGTGCCGATTCCGGCCACGGGTTCGCTCGTCGTCAGGCTCTGGCGTCGCATTACGTCACCCCGGCAGCGAGATATGAGGGCGGCGCTGGACGAACTGACAAAATACTCGCTGGCGACGGTGGACCCGGACAGCGGCGGCTTCCTGGTGCACCGCCTGGTGCAGGACGTGACCCGCCGCGGCCTGGAACGCACCGACCGCCACCGCCCGCGCCTGACCGAGGCGCTGGGGCAGGTCTACGCCGCCTTCGCCATCGGTGCGCCGGACGACGTGCGTGTTTGGCCCACCCTCGATCCGCTCGCCCCGCACGCCGAGGCGGTTGCCGCTCACGCCGACACAGCCGGCATCGCCGAGCCGACCGTGGACGTGCTTGGCCGTCTCGACCAGTTATTTGACGCCAAGGCCCGCCACGGCCGCGCCGAGGTGTTCTCCCGCCGTGCGCTCGCCATCGCCGAGGCCAGTTTTCCGGCCAACGACACGCGCATCGCCGCCCACCTCAACAATCTCGCGACACTGCTGCAAGCCACCAACCGGCTCGGCGAGGCGGAACCGCTGATGCGCCGCGCTTTGGCCATCGCTGAGGCCAGCTACGGCCAGGACCACCCGAGGGTCGCGGTCGCCCTCAACAATCTCGCGACCCTGCTGCAAGCCACCAACCGGCTCGGCGAGGCGGAACCGCACATGCGCCGCGCTTTGGCCATCGATGAGGC
>CAIRCM010000151.1 GCA_903877125.1 uncultured Acetobacteraceae bacterium
ACAGCGAAGCTGAACTCGCGACAATTGTCGCCAGGTATCCCGCCGGCAAGCAGGCCAGCGCGGTGATCCCGGCGTTGTATATCGTGCAGAAGCAGATGAAGCGCGACACCGGCAGTGCCTGGGTGCCGCTCAAGGGCATGGACGCGGTGGGCGCGCGCCTCGGCATGCCGCCGATCCGCGTTTACGAGGTCGCGACGTTCTATTTCATGTTCAACATGAAACCGATCGGCAAATTTCACCTCCAGGTCTGCACCACGACGCCGTGCTGGCTGCGTGGCTCCGACGCGGTGACCGCGGCGTGTCAGCACGCCACCGGTATTAAGAACTTCGGCGAAACCAGCGCGGATGGAATATTCACCATGACCGAGGTTGAATGTCTCGGCGCCTGCGTGAACGCCCCGATCCTGCAGGTCGATGACGATTTCTACGAAGACATGGATGCCGGGAAGGTCGAAGCGCTGCTGGCGGCGTTGCGCCGGGGCGAACGGCCGCCGGCCGGGTCGATGACCGGCCGTCAGACCTCCGCCCCCGAAGGCGGACCGACGACCCTGCTTTTCGCGCCGGAGGCTTGAGATGCTGCACGATAAAGACCGCATCTTCACCAACCTGTACGGTCAGCATGATCCGTTCCTGAAGGGCGCCCGTTCGCGTGGCGACTGGGACAACACGGCGGCGATCCTGTCGCGCGGCCGCGATGCGATCATCCAGGAGATGAAAGACTCCGGCCTGCGCGGGCGCGGCGGGGCAGGGTTCCCGACCGGCCTGAAATGGTCGTTCATGCCGAAGCAGTCGGATCGGCCGTGTTATCTGGTGGTCAACGGCGACGAATCTGAACCCGGCACCTGCAAGGACCGCGACATTCTGCGTCACGATCCGCACAAGCTGATCGAAGGCTGCCTGGTCGCCGGTTTCGCGATGGGCGCGTGCGCGGCGTATATCTATGTGCGCGGCGAGTTCTACGATGAAATCGTTGCGCTACAGCACGCGGTGGATGAGGCCTATGAAGCTGGATTGATCGGCAAGAATGCCTGCGGGTCTGGCTATGATTACGATGTCTTCGTGCATCGCGGCGCCGGTGCCTACATCTGCGGTGAAGAAACCGCGCTGATCGAAAGCCTCGAAGGCAAGAAGGGCATGCCGCGGATGAAGCCGCCGTTCCCGGCGGGCGTCGGGCTGTATGGCTGCCCGTCGACGGTGAACAACGTCGAATCGATCGCGGTGGCACCGACCATCCTGCGGCGCGGGGCGGATTGGTTCCTGGGCATCGGCCGGCCGAACAATGCCGGGCCGAAGCTGTTCTGCATCTCGGGCCATGTGAACAAGCCCTGCAATGTCGAGGAAGAACTCGGCATCCCCTTGCGCGAACTGATCGAGCGACATGCCGGCGGCGTGCGCGGCGGCTGGGACAATCTGCTGGCGGTGATTCCCGGCGGCGCCTCGGTGCGCATGATCCCGAAATCGATCTGCGACGACATCCCGATGGATTTCGACAGCCTGCGGAACGTCCGCTCCGGTCTCGGTACCGCCGCCGTGATCGTGATGGACAAGTCCACCGACCTGATCAAGGCCATCGCTCGGCTGTCCAAATTTTATATGCATGAAAGCTGCGGCCAGTGCACCCCGTGCCGGGAAGGCACCGGCTGGATGTGGCGCGTCATGACCCGCATGACCGAGGGACGCGCGACGATCGAGGAAATCGACACGCTGGAACAAGTGACCCGCCAGGTCGAGGGACATACGATCTGCGCCCTCGGCGATGCCGCGGCTTGGCCGATCCAGGGCTTGATCGCGCATTTCCGGCCGCTGATGGAAGAACGGATCAACGCCTACAAGGCGCGGATTTCGTCGCCTTCGCGCATGGCGGCGGAGTAGAGCCGATGGGAACGGTAGATATAATCTCGTTTCTCATTATGGGATTGATATTCGTCATCCCGTTTTGGGCGATGTGCGGCAAGACCGGGATCATGCCGGTGCTCTCCCTGATTGCCTTCGTCCCGTTCTTTGGGATTCTGATCGTGTTGGCAATTCTTGCATTCGCGCCCTGGCCAAACGCCTCAGTAAGGAAAGGGTGAAGCCATGGGCTCCGTTTCGATTGTCCATTCGGTATTGATACTCCTGATCCTGGGTCTGGTATTGGCGCTCCCCGCGTGGTTCGGGATGCGGATCGCCGCTCGCGCCGGTTTCGCGCCCGCGTCGGGGATACTGCTCGCAATACCCATCGTCGGTATCGTGACGATGTGGGTCTGGGCCTTCCGGCGGTGGCCGGCGCTCGAACATTTGTCATCCGGCCCGACGGATAGGGGTTAGGTCATGCCGAAACTCACCATCGACGGGATCGCGGTCGAAGTCCCCGCCGGTTCGACCATCCTGCAGGCCGCGGAAGCCGCCGGCATCGAAATCCCGCGCTTCTGCTACCACGAACGTCTCTCGATCGCCGGCAACTGCCGCATGTGTCTGGTGGAAGTCGAAAAGACTCCGCCGAAACCCATCGCCTCCTGCGCCTATCCCGTGGGCGAGGGCATGGTGGTGCACACCGACACCCCCATGGTCCGCAACGGCCGTCGTGGCGTCATGGAATTCCTGTTGATCAACCACCCGCTGGATTGCCCGATCTGCGACCAGGGCGGTGAGTGCGACCTGCAGGACCAGGCCATGGGCTTCGGTTCCGACCACTCGCGCTACGCGGAAAACAAGCGTGCGGTGAAGGATAAAGACCTCGGGCCATTGGTGAAGACCACCATGACCCGCTGCATCCATTGCACCCGCTGCATCCGCTTCATCACCGAAGTCGCGGGCGTGCCGGAACTCGGCGCGACCGACCGTGGCGAGCACATGGAAGTCGGCACCTACGTCCAGAAGGCGCTGTCGTCCGAACTGTCCGCCAACATCATCGACCTCTGCCCGGTCGGTGCGTTGACCTCGAAACCCTACGAGTTCGTCGCGCGCCCCTGGGAACTGCAAAAAGTCGACTCGATCGACGTGCTGGACGCCGTCGGCACCAACATCCGCATCGACTCGCGCGGCCCCGAAGTTCTTCGCATCCTCCCCCGGCTGAACGAGGACGTGAACGAGGAATGGCTGGGCGATAAATCCCGCTTCGCGCTGGACGGGTTGAAACGCCGCCGCCTGGACCGGCCTTGGGTGAAGAAGGACGGCAAGCTGAAAGCCGTATCCTGGGCCGAGGCGTTTTCCGCCATCGCCGACAAGGTCAAGGGCCTCGCCGGAGACCGGATCGGCGCCATTGCCGGGGATCTCTGCGACGCCGAATCGATGCTGGCGCTCAAGGACCTGATGGCCTCGCTGGGGTCGGTGAATATCGATTGCCGCCAGGACGGCGCGCGGCTCGATGCGACGCGGCGCGATTTCTACAGCTTCAACACTTCGATCGCCGGGATCGAGGAAGCGGATGCCGTCCTGCTGATCGGCACCAACCCGCGCAAGGAAGCGCCGGTGCTGAACGCGCGCATCCGCAAGGCCTGCTTCGGGCGCGGCATTCCGGTGGGCGTGATCGGGCCGGACGCGGACCTGACCTACAAGACGACGCATGTCGGCAACGATCCCACCGCGATCAATGCGCTCCATGACGGTACCCATGCCTTCGCCGACGTGCTGAAGAACGCGAAAAAGCCGCTGATTGTCATCGGCCAGGCGGCATTGGCTCGGCCCGACGGCAGCGCGGTGCTCGCCGCCGCGTGGCGCTTGGCCGGTGCGGTCGGTGCGCTCACAGCCGACTGGCACGGTTTCAACGTCCTCCACACCGCCGCCGCGCGGGTCGGCGGGCTGGATCTGGGTTTCGTGCCCGGTCCGAACGGCAAATCGGTCGCGCAAATGCTCGAAGGCGGCGTCGACGTCCTCTGGCTGCTGGGCGCCGACGAAGTCGATACCGCCCGCATCGGTGCGAACACCTTCGTCGTCTATCAAGGCCATCACGGCGATGCCGGTGCCCATCGCGCCGACGTCATCCTGCCGGGCGCTGCCTACACGGAGAAATCCGGTACCTATGTGAACACCGAGGGTCGGGTGCAGCGCGGCTTCCTCGCCGTCTACCCCCCCGGAGACGCGCGGGAGGACTGGACGATTATTCGTGCCTTCAGCCAGTTGACCGGCAATACCCTGCCTTACGACAATATCGACGCGTTGCGGCAGCGGCTGGAACAGACGAATGTCGTGTTCTCCCGCATCGGCTATCTGCCGCGCTTTGGGTGCTCCGATCTGACCGGGCCCGCCGGCGATCCGGCCGCGCTCAGCAACACGCCGTTCGTGCCGGCCGTGGAAAATTACTACCAGACCGACGTGATCAGCCGGAACAGCCCGACGATGGCGGAATGCTCGGCCACGGCCACGGCCACGGCCACGCCGGCTCTCGCGGCGGCGGCGGAGTAGACCGATGATCGACTTCCTCCTGCACACCGACACCGGGCGCGTGATCCTGACGATCATCGAGGCTTTGGCGCTGATCGTCCCGCTGCTCATCGGGGTGGCATATCTCACCTATGCCGAACGTAAGGTCCTCGCGGCGATGCAGCTGCGTAAAGGACCGAACGTGGTCGGGCCGTTCGGGCTGTTCCAGCCCTTCGCCGACGCACTGAAGATGATGACGAAGGAAACCGTGCTGCCGTCCGGCGCCAACCGGGTTCTGTTCGTCCTCGCGCCGATGATCACCTTCACCCTCGCGGTACTCGCTTGGGCGGTGATCCCGGTCAGCGACGGCTGGGCGATCGCCGACATCAACGTCGGTATTCTCTATCTCTTCGCCATCTCCTCGCTTGGCGTCTACGGCATCATCATCGCCGGTTGGGCATCGAACTCGAAATACGCCTTCCTCGGCGCCATGCGATCGGCCGCGCAGATGGTCAGCTACGAAGTCTCGATGGGCTTCGTGCTGGTGACCGTGATGCTGTGCACCGGCAGCCTGAACCTGACCGAGATCGTGCGCGCGCAGACCCATATGTGGTACTGCGTCCCGCTGTTTCCGATGTTCATCGTGTTTTTCATCTCGACGCTGGCGGAAACCAACCGATCCCCGTTCGACATCCCCGAGGGTGAATCGGAAATCGTCGCCGGGTTCTTCGTTGAATACTCGTCCATGAGCTTCGCGCTGTTTTTCCTCGGCGAATACGCGAACATGATCCTCATGAGCGCCCTGACCACCATCCTGTTTCTGGGCGGCTGGCTGGCCCCATTCAATATCGAACCGTTCACCTACATCCCAGGCGTGTTCTGGTTCGTCGGCAAGGTCTGCCTGTGTCTTTTCGTGTTCCTCTGGGTGCGCGCGACCTTCCCCCGCTACCGCTACGACCAGCTGATGCGTCTCGGCTGGAAGGTGTTTCTGCCGTTGTCGCTGATCTGGCTCGTGATCACAGCCGGGGCTTTGATGGCTTTCGGGTGGCTGCCCAATGCTTGATGCGCTGAGGAGAATCTGACCATGGCGTTTCTGGATCGCACCGCGCGCAGCCTCATGCTGAGCGAACTCGTCTCCGGCCTTAGCCTGACCCTGAGCTATTTCTTCCGGCCCAAGGTCACGATCAACTACCCCTATGAAAAGGGCCCGATCTCGCCACGCTTCAAGGGGGAGCACGCGCTGCGCCGCTATCCCAACGGTGAGGAACGCTGCATCGCCTGCAAACTGTGCGAGGCCATCTGCCCCGCGCAGGCCATCACGATCGAGGCCG